>CAJOMU010000004.1 GCA_905235735.1 uncultured Synergistales bacterium | reverse complement strand
AATTAACGCCTTTGGAGAGGACGTAAGACACAGGCAGAACATCGCGGTGCAGCCTCGTAGAATTAGGAAGCTCCAGCCTCTGTAGGCGGAGTAGTTCACCAAATCGTGCAAGAAGACTACCACCATAAATGGTAAATGAATTGCGCAATATTGTATAATTTTTTCATGACAGACGAAGAAAGATTAGCGAAGAACGATAGAATACGAGAGCAAGGCAGATTGACGAGAGAAAAACGGAAAAGTCAGATTTGCCGTGTGTATCGTGTGAAAATAGACATCTCTCACTTGAACGAAGCCCAAAAACTACAGCTCAAAATGATATTTGTCGAAGCTAAATGGCTGTACAACGATGCACTAACGTTTATTAGAGATCACGAGATTAACGACTACGATACGACTACGCAAACAGTTCATGGACTGGATAAAGACCGTCAGACAGTAACCCATGAACTTGAATATATCTCATCCCAAAGAGACAGTCAGTTATTCAAGGCTTAAAGAATAATATGAAGTCTCTTGCCTCACTTAAAGAACATAATCGTTCGATAGGCAGATTACGCTATAAGTCTGAATATGAGTCGGTAAATCTCCAGCAATATAGTATAACGTACAGGTTCTATGATGAGCGGCACATAGGCATTCAGGGTTTCAAGATTCGTATTCGCATCAATGGTGCAAATCAGTTCTGGAATATCCCCAATCTTGAATTTGCGAATGCTAAACTCTTGAACTTGCCTGACGGTTATTACTTGGCAATAACGACATATCAGAACAAAGGAGGTGAAAAGAGAAAGTATAAGCCAGAGATAGGAATAGATATGGGAATAAAGACGACGATAACGACGTCAGAAGGAAAGAAATATAAAGTATTGGTTGAAGAAAGTGAACGTATAAAGAAATGCCAGAGATTAATAGCGAGGCGTAAAAAGGGTTCAAACAATCGGTACAAGGCGGTGAAGTTATTGCGTCGTGAATATCAGAAATTAGACAGCAAGAAACGGGATGCGGCGAACAAAATCGTGCATGAGCTGTTAGAACATGAAAGAGTGTACATGCAAGATGAAAATCTGAAGGGCTGGCATAAAGGATTATTTGGACGGACAGTGCAGCATTCAGCATTAGGACTGATAAAACGCAAGCTGATAATGAATGAACGTGTAACAGTACTCCCAGTAAATAAACCGACAACGAAATACTGCCCAGTATGCAGAAAGCTCAAGAAGGATATAACGTTAGCCGACCGAGTGTATGAGTGCACATGCGGATATAGGGAAGACCGGGACATCCACGCGGCGCGAAATATGATATTGCTGTCTAAAAAAAACTACCTGTGGGACGCAGGGAAGTAACGCCTTTGGAGAGGACGTAAGACAACATGACTCGCAAAAATTGTGTTGCAGCCTCGAAGAATTAGGAAGCCCCACCCTATATAGGAAGGGGTAGTTCATCACGGCTTATATTACGAAATGAATACGTTAATTTTTAGGAGAGATGCATAAATGAATCTTTATCCAGTAAATATAGAATCACAGAATGACATTAAGAAAATATGTGAGCGAATCAAAACCGATTCACGAGCACTTGCATATCTAATACCGAAACGCAAGATACTTCACTTCTTCGCGGACAATGTTGACTATCGTGCAGCAAGTTTCCTCAAGCAGGAGATGTTATCACGAGGAGGCGACACGATAGTAACGAAGCATGTAATTGACGGCAAGACAGAATACAGTGATGTGTTAATCATGGGAACGCCTTCACAGATTAAGAGCCTGATTCAGAAAATGGGTTCTATGCCGATATGGGGACTTGATGAACTCAGAATGAAACTGTCGAATGCATTCACGAACATGAACGTACACGAATGGGTTATGACTTCACCGAACGGACACAGAATAGAACTCAGTGATGATACAAAGCTAATGGCAATAATGAATCTAACTACAGATTCATTTTATGCACCTAGCCGCATAACAGAAGGTGAGCTGTTGAAGAGGGCAGAAGAGTTTCTGAGTGATGGAGCATATATCATTGACATTGGAGCTGAATCGACGAGGCCGGGAGCACATGCAGTTGATGAATCAGAAGAGCTTTCGAGAATAATTCCAGCATTGAAGATTTTACGCGGTGAATTCCCTGATGCATTAATCTCGGTTGATACATACAAGCCAAATGTTGCGCGTGCTGCTGTGAATGAAGGTGCAGACATAATAAACGACATAAGCGGATTTGAATTCACAGACGGAATGCCTGAAGTGATTCGAGAGCTGAGAGTTCCCTATGTACTTTCACACACGAAAGATATACCCGCCAACATGGCCAAGAAGGAAGATTCATCAAATGAGAAGATACTATCTGAACTTGCAGAATATTTCACGAGTAAACTTGAGAGGTTGAATGATGTGAAAGAACTCGTGATGATAGATCCGGGATTGGGATTTGGGAAGAGTGCTAATGAGAATTTTGCGATAGTGCGGGACATTGAGAGCATGAAAATTTTCGGCAGACCTCTTTTAGTTGGACATTCGCGGAAGAGATTCACGGAAGGACTTGCAGGCACACTAGCTGTGAGTACATTGATGTATGGAAGAGTGAGCCTGCTTCGAGTTCATGATGTGAGAGAGAATGAACATGCATTGAGAATCACTAAGAGTGTCTGTGAGTTAATGATGTGAATCTATACCTGAGTCTGTAATATATGTCCATAAGAATATACTTTACTGCTTGTCGGGGAACAAATGCGAAAAGTTTTCGCTTTAACCTTTTCATGAAAGGCTGAGCCTTTTTCGGTTTTGCATTGTTTGCTTTACTGTTCAGAATATCAATCAATTCATCAGGCGTAGTGTCCGCTCCCCATGCACTGCGCAGATACATCTTCCAGTACATACTATCAGAATATAAGCCGCGAAATGAACTCCATGCTTTTCCCCACAGCGTATGCATAATGCAATTGGACATATTTGGTTTCAATACATTCTGGTTAAATCTGCTGTCTATTATCTTGATTTCATTCCTGAAGATTGAGTTTAATGCATCCTGATCCGGTGCTAATGCCATTCTTCCCCTTCGTAGTATCCATTGAGTTCCTATTTGAAACAGACTGCCACGCTGACGTATACGTTTCAGATTCATTAGCAACACCCCTGCATTGATATATGTCTCAGGTTTGCATCCATTAAGAATTATGCGCATCTTTTGCTGATATATGCTAGAGTTAAACTTCAGACCAGGCAAATCAACAGCACCAGCCAGAGTTTTATCTTCAAGATCAATATCCCATAATTCTTTTATATCTATGCCAATGAGAACATCACAATCAAGATATATAATCCTCGCAATATCAGTTATCAGATCAGGAATGAATAATCTGTATGCCGTACCTATAGTGTATGTCCCTGATAACCTTATGAACTCATCACTGAATTGCCTTACATATTCTGAAACGTCAATTAATTCTATCGTCTGATTGTATTTTTCTGCTGTACGTATGAATTTCTGTTTGTTGTCTTCGGTGAGTGTATCGTCATGAAGAAGATGAACTATGATTTTGCTCTTTGTGTTCTCGAATATTGATGTGATTGTTACTCCTGCATGCTGTGAATACGTCCCTGTTGGATCATACACTGCTAAAGCGACATGTATCAGGTCGTTGGTCGTTGGTCGTTGGTCGTTGGTCGTTGGTCGTTGGTCGTTGGTCGTTGGTCGNNNNGTCGTTGGTCGTTGGTCGTTGGTCGTGGGTCGTTGGTCGTTGGTCGATTATAACGTTGTTATCGTTCACCTGTCAAGCTCTCCTCTCGTTTATACTTAAATTTTGCTAATTGTATCATAAGCTGGTAAAGTTTATTCACCTACACTCAAATGAAGGAGGCATAATTTAAACATGAAAGGTATAGTCTTGGCCGGAGGAAGCGGTTCACGTTTATATCCTCTGACTTTCGTAACATCCAAACAGTTATTGCCAGTCTACGATAAACCTATGATATATTACCCCGTCTCAGTGTTAATGCAGGCAAAAATTCGCGACATCCTCATAATCTCAACTCCCGAAGATTTGCCGCGCTTTGAAAAACTCTTAGGTGATGGAAGTCATTTCGGTGTACACTTCTCGTATGAGGAACAGCCAAAGCCTGAAGGATTAGCGCAGGCATTCATAATCGGGAAGAAGTTCATCGGAAATGATTCAGCAGCAATGATACTCGGAGATAATATATTCTCTGGTCATGGCCTAGTGAAAAGATTAAATGAGGCAGTGAGAAACGCAGAATCAGGAAAGGGTGCAACAATATTCGGATACTATGTTGATGACCCTGAAAGATTCGGAATCGTTGAATTTGATTCAAATGGTCATGCAGTATCAATCGAGGAGAAACCAGTAAAACCCAAAAGCAATTATTGTGTTACGGGATTATATTTCTACGATAACAGAGTAATTGAATTCGCAGAGAACTTGAAGCCCTCAAAACGCGGTGAACTCGAAATCACTGACCTCAATCGAATCTATCTTGAACTTGGTGAACTTAACGTTGAACTTCTAGGTCAGGGATTCACTTGGTTAGACACTGGTACTCATGAGAGCCTTGCAGATGCAACTAACTTCGTGAGAACTCTTGAGACTCACCAGCACAGAAAGATTGCATGTCTTGAAGAAATTACATATCTCAACGGATGGATCTCAAGAGATGATGTGATGAAAATTGCAGAGAAACTCAGCAAGAATCAATACGGTCAATACTTGCGAGATGTGTTAGAAGGGAAGTATATAGATGCGTGAAAAAATATTTGTTACTGGTGCAAATGGCCAGTTAGGACGCGATTTGATTCATGAATTGTCATCAAGAGGAACTGAATGCATTGCGTCAGACATTCAGGAAAGTTTTGCAGGTGAAGAATCATGTGAGTATGTTCAGCTCGACATTACGAATCATGAAGCAGTTGACGAGGCCATGAAGAGAGTGAAGCCTTCAAGAGTGATTCACTGTGCAGCATGGACAGCAGTAGATGCAGCAGAAGATGAATCGAATCGTTCAAAGGTTCATGCAATCAACGCTGAAGGTACAGAGAACATTGCGAGATCATGCAGTGATATTGATGCAGTCATGACGTATATCAGCACAGATTACATCTTTGACGGAACAGGTGTGCGTGCATGGCAACCTGAAGATGAATCATATGCACCATTGAACTATTACGGTCAGACAAAACTTGAAGGTGAACTCGCAGTGAAAAAATTTGTTCCGAACTTCTTCATCGTTAGAATTGCATGGGTATTCGGGCCTAACGGAAACAATTTCGTGAAGACCATGCTTAAACTCTCGAAGACTCATGAAACATTGAGAGTCGTGAATGACCAGATAGGAACACCAACATATACGCCGGATTTATCGAGACTGCTTGCAGATATGAATGAAACAAGCAAGTTCGGGATATATCATGCGACTAATGAAGGAGGTTTCATAAGCTGGTATGATTTTGCATGTGAAATATTCAGGCAGGCAGGCAAAAACATAAACGTGATTCCAGTTTCGACATCTGAATACGGATTATCGAAAGCAAAACGACCATTCAATTCGCGTTTAGACAAAAGCAAACTGAAAGCGTCAGGTTTTGAACCATTGCCTGACTGGAGAGATGCATTAAGGAGGTATCTTGAGATAAATGGGACAGATTAAGGTTGAGCATAACGTTGGAGGCATTGAAGGATTATGCGTAATCACTCCGACAGTACACGGAGATAAACGCGGATATTTCTCGGAGACATATAATTTCCGTGAGATGAGTGAAGAAGGGATTGATATTACGTTCGTTCAGGACAATCAGAGCAGCAGCACTAAAGGTGTATTGAGGGGATTACATTTTCAGATTAATTTTCCTCAGACGAAACTTGTACGAACAATCAGAGGCAGTGTTTATGATGTAGCTGTGGATTTCCGAAAGGGAAGCAAGACATTCGGGAAATATTTCGGGATTGAACTTTCAGAAGAGAATCACAAACAGTTATTCATTCCGAAAAACTTCGCTCACGGTTTCATCGTCCTCTCTGACTTGGCCGAGTTCTGCTACAAGTGCGATGACTATTGGCATCCGAATGACGAAGGCGGAATAATCTGGAATGACCCGGACATCAATATAGCTTGGCCTGATGTGGGCTGTGAGTTAATCATGTCGGACAAGGATAAACGTCTTCCAACGTTGAAGGAGCTGATGAACTCATGAAGATAATCGTTACGGGAGGAGCAGGTTTCATAGGAAGCAATTTCATCTTTCACATGCTGAAAGCTCACCCCGAAGACAGAATCATATGCATAGACAAGCTCACGTATGCAGGGAACATCAACACGCTCAAACAGGTAATCGCAGAGAACAGAATAGACTTCTTCAAACTGGACATATGCGACCGCGAAAAGATATATTCACTCTTTGAGCGTGAACACCCCGACATAATCATAAACTTTGCGGCTGAATCTCATGTTGACCGTTCAATCGATAATCCCGGAATCTTCCTCTTCACAAATACATTAGGCACAGGTGTATTGCTCGATGCATGCATGAAGTTCGGAATAAAACGTTATCATCAGGTCAGCACTGACGAAGTATATGGTGATTTGCCATTGGACAGACCAGATTTGTTTTTCACTGAGGAAACTCCCATAAAGGCATCGTCTCCGTATTCAGCATCGAAGGCAGGAGCAGATATGTTAGTGCAGGCGTATCACAGGACGTATAACCTTCCTGTGAGCATATCAAGATGTTCAAACAATTACGGGCCTTATCATTTCCCAGAGAAATTGATTCCACTGATGATAATCAATGCACTTCACGATAAACCTCTTCCTGTTTACGGTCAGGGCATAAACGTTCGTGATTGGCTTTACGTTGAGGATCATTGCAGAGCTATCGACATGATAATTCACGATGAAGATTCGGAAGGTGAAATCTACAACATAGGCGGACATAACGAGATGAGGAATATCGACATTGTGAAGTTAATCTGCCGTGAACTTGGAAAACCTGAGAGCTTGATTCAATTCGTAACTGACAGGAAAGGTCATGACTTACGATATGCGATTGATCCTTCAAAGATTCATTCGAGATTAGGGTGGCTTCCCGAAACGAAATTTGCTGACGGAATTCACAAGACTATTCAATGGTATCTTGAAAATGAATCATGGTGGCGGCCTCTCGTGAAGTGATACGGGTATAATAGGCGTTATAGGGAGTGAATCCATTTGACCGACGAAGAAAAACAGCAGGTACAGAACGTAATTAATGCCAGAATGAAATTGCTGAATGAAAAAGCATCACGTCAGGAAGCAGAGATAAAGACGCTCAAATCACAGATTGAAGAGAAGACAGCAGAGATAGACGGATTGAAGACGCAGTTGACCGAAGCACAGGAACAAAGCAGAAAGTTAATTGCGATGATTCAGCAGAATCAGAAACTTGAACCAGAGAAACCGAAATCGAAACCTGAACCTCAGAAGCCGAAAGTGAATTATCTCGTCTCGCTTTTACGTCAGCATTTCGGTTATGATTCTTTCAGAGCAGGACAGGAAGAAGTCATCAATGCGATACTTTCAGGACGTGATGTATTCTGTTCAATGCCGGACGATTACGGAAAGAGTTTATGCTGTAAACTTCCTGCAATGTTAATGCCCGGTCTAACTCTCGTGATCACTCCCGAAATACCCGACAAGAAAACTCGCGAATCAAATCTGCATTATGCATACCTTCTGCCTGATATGACTTCCACGAAGAAGCGAAGCCTGATGCGAGACATTAAGAACGGAACATACAAGATAGTCTATGCTGCACTTGATGAGCTAAAGAGCGATGAAATTCTGAATCTCCTTCGTTCAGTTGAAATTTCAATGGCAGCAATAATTCTTCAATGGGGAATGCCGGATAACCTGAAAGAATCAAAAGCATTAATCTCATCACTGAGCACAAAACGAATTCCTACAGTGATATTTGCGAATTCAACTCCTCCGTTACTTCGTCAGGAATGCATGAAGTCTCTAATATCACCTCTGAGAATCATAACGGGGTTCAATCGTCCAAACGTAACATTCAGGGTCATACGTGCTGAGAAGAAAGCGTCAGCCCTGAATGAAATCCTCGAACAGAAAAAGGATCTGCCCGGCATAATTTACTGTTCAAACCCAGAGAGCGCATACAAGATTCGAGAATCATTGCGTGATTATTCCGGCATTGATGATAAGGTCATCATTACACCGAGAGTTCTCTATAATGACATTCAGAGACGCGATATTAGATTCGTTGTGCATTATGAACTTCCCGATAACTTAGCTTCATATTCTCAGGAGATAAACTGTGCAGGCATTGACGGTTTAAGTGCTGAATGCATAATGCTGGTCTCAAGAAAGGATTTCAGAACAGCAGATAAATCCGTCATAAAATTCTGCGAGGATAAAAATCAGAAGAATGCGTTGATGTTATATCTCGGCATTGAGGAGAAGACAGAAAGCAAAGAGGAAAGTCCAGAGAGTGAAGCTGAGAAAATTGCAGCAGATGAATTTGCAGATTTCGATTTTGGATCAGCCAATGAAGCACAGAAGGAAGCAATAACATCATCAAACGGGCCTGTTCTGATTATTGCCGGGCCTGGAACAGGAAAGACATTTACGCTTGTTCAGAGGACAGTATTTTTGATTCAGAAGAGGCATGTGAAACCTGAAAATATTATGCTTGCATCATTCACCAGCAAGGCAGCCTCAGAATTGAACGCGAGAATAACAGAGGAATTAGCATCGAGAAAAATACCTGCTGATGTGAACATGATGTACACGGGAACATTTCACGAGATATGCGGAAGAATCCTGAAGGAGTATGCGGAGTTCACGAGACTAAAACGAAACTTCAGAGTTCTCGATGAATTTGATCATGCCTATCTCATAATGCAGAACATGAATCGATTCACGGGCATAGACGGAATTGATTCGGCACTGAAGAATCACGGCTCAGGAAAATGGAGGATGTCATGTGAACTTCGGGATGTCATAAGCGCACTTTCAGAGGAACTTGCTGACCCTGAAGAACTCGCAAATGATTCAGATGAAGGTATCAGCTTTATGGGTCAGGCCATGAAGGTACATGAAGAAATTCTTGCTGATAATAATGCAATGACATATTCATCAATGCTGACAGAGACATACAAACTTCTTCGGAATAACCCTGAGATATTAGCGGATATTCAGGACAAGATAACGTACATCATGGTAGACGAGTATCAGGACACGAATTATGTGCAGGAACAATTAATCTTTCTGATTGCAGGTGAACGCAAGAATATATGTGTTGTAGGTGATGACGATCAAAGCCTGTATAGATTCAGGGGAGCATCAGTGAGAAATATCTTAGAGTTCCCCGACAAGTTCGGAAAGAATGAATGCAGGACAGTCAGATTAATGCTCAATTATCGTTCACTTGACGGAATCGTAAAGTTCTTCAGTGAATGGATGAATGACACAGGAAAATTCTTCACATGGGAAAATTTCAGACACGATAAGAACCTCGAAGCATACCGAAAGAGCAATAGCACACCTGTAATGAGGCTTGCAGGACTGAATGACCCTGAAGAATGGCATGAAAAGATTTTGAATTTCATCAGACATCTCAAAGATACAGGAAGAATCATGGACTATAATCAGATTGCATTCCTCTTCAGGTCAGTGAAAGCATCAAGAGTACAGGCACTCTCTAACTATCTTGAAAATCATAACATCGATGTATATTCACCGAGATCTAACATGTTCTTTGAGAGGGGAGAGATACGTTTTGCGATAGGATGTTTAATCTCAATGTTCACTGAATATTTTAAGTCTCTGAATTCTGGAGCGTTCAACTTCAATGGAGTACAGCCGAGCTACGTAAGCTATTATCGTGGATGTCTTACGAACGTGAATAAGTTCATAAACAAGCCGGCATACGAGGAGTTAAAGAAGTGGCTGCTGGAGAAGAGAGACTATCACGATAAGTTACAGGGATATGCGAACTACACATATTCGGATTTACTGTATCAGATGTTCGCATTTTTTCCGTTCAATAAGGCACTTGATGAGGACATAAGCAACGGCATTAAGGCAACGAGACCTGCGCGTAACCTGGCGAAGTTAGTTGAAGTGATTCGGAAATTCGAGAGCAGTCATAACGTGAACAGCATAAACGCAAAGTATATGGTGAATCAGTTTCAGATGATGATGAACATACACATACGCTTTCAGATTGAAGAGGGCGTTGACGAATACGAATCAGAAAACAGCAGTGAAATTCCTTCGGGGCATGTAGCATTCATGACGATACATCAGGCCAAAGGAATGGAATTCCCGATAGTATTTGTAGACTCGTTATGGTCATTCCCTGATAAGAATGTGAATCATAATGTGAATGACTCAATGATACGGGACATATCGAGAAAGTACTACAAGCGTCCAGAATTTGAACCTGAAGACCAGATTAAATTTTTCGATTTCTGGAGATTATTTTACGTTGCGTTCTCAAGGGCACAGGACTTACTGATACTCACATGCAATGAAACTCCGAACACTCCGAGCAGATACTTTGAGAAATGCTATAACAAACTTGCAGATGCAGATGAAAATTTTGATTCAGAATCAATAGAGATAAGTCCGCTGAAAGATTCAGGAACGAAGAATATATATTCATTCACACAGCATGTTCTGCTTTACGAGACGTGTCCGAAGCAGTACAAATTTTTCCGTGAGCTTGAGTTTCAGCCTGGAATATCAAATCATACGTTCATGGGCGTATTGGTACATGCAACCCTTGAGGACATTCACAAGGCAGCAGAGAGACATGAAGAGGCCAAGATAACAGAAGAGAATATTGAGCAATGGTTCAATGCGAACTACTACACCTTATCGCGAAGTAATCAGGTGTATCTCTCGAAGGCAGTACGTGAAGAGGCACTAAGTCAGGTGATGAAATATGTGATGCGTCAGGGAAGCGACTGGTCATTTGTGTGGCGAGCAGAATCGGAAGTGAACATAATGCGCAATGATTATATTCTTGAAGGAATTGCGGATTTAATCTCAATGAGGGACGGAGAATTTGAGATAACGGATTTCAAATCAGGCCCTAAGCCCAACATCAATATCAACAGAGACAGAGAACGACTTGAAAATTACCGAAGGCAGGTAAACGCATATGCATATCTCGTTGAGAACACGACAGGCCTTAATGTCTCCAGTCTGAGAATATACTACACAGGTGAAAACGGGAATTCACCTGAAATAACATACAAATATAACCGGGATGAAGCCGAAGAAATCATGAAGGGCTTTGACGATACTATCAGGAAGATAATCGCGAAGGATTTCGATTGCGGGACATCAGACGTTGATACATGCAAGGAATGTGCATTCAGATATTACTGCGGACGTGAGTGAACGTAACATGTAAAAAAGCCTCAGAGTAAAAACCCTGAAGCTATAATTTTCGTTTTTTATTTTTGGAGCGGAAGACGGGATTTGAACCCGCGACCCCAACCTTGGCAAGGTTGTGCTCTACCCCTGAGCTACTTCCGCAATCATATTTATTATCACTGGTGGCGGGACCCAGAATTGAACCGGGGACACATGGATTTTCAGTCCATTGCTCTACCAACTGAGCTATCCCGCCTCGCTTTGATGGATTATTGGCGGGGCCGACGAGACTTGAACTCGCGACCTTCGGCGTGACAGGCCGACACTCTAAACCGACTGAGCTACGACCCCGCGTAATCTCTTGGTGGGCGAAGCAGGGTTCGAACCTACGACCCCCTGCGTGTAAAGCAGGTGTTCTACCGCTGAACTATCCGCCCCGCGAAACAACGAGTGATATTTTACTCTCCGGCCTTTTTTCTGTCAAGCATGTACGATTCGATTTCTGCCCATGTTCGTTTTGCCGCACCTCCCAATGTCCTGAAGTATGCATCACAATCACGCAGTGCCTTCGCAGAACTCGATGGCGATAACGCTTCTTCCCATGCATGTGCGAGTTCCGAATCATTATTCACGCATACAGCTGCACACATTGAATCCATTCTTGATGTGTCAGGGAAATCCGTCATGCATGGCCCATGTATTGCTGGCAGTCCGAACAATGCAGGCTCAAATGGATTCTGTCCTCCCTTCTCGACTAAACTCCCTCCGACGAATACAGCATCAGCAGCAGCGTAAAGGTCAAAGAGAATCCCAACACGATCTATGACAATCACGTTCGAATTATGATTGCATTTCTCACGGTCAATACGCGATAATAATTCCGCATGTATATCCGAATACGGAAGAGCTGAAGCTACGGTCATCAATGCACGTTCAGGATGTCGGGGAACAATAGCAAGTGTCGCATCAGGATACTTTCTGTGAATGATTCTGAATGCTGAGATAACTACATCGTCTTCTCCCTGATGAGTACTGCCTGCAACGAAAAGAGGAGCATTATTCTTTTTCAGCCAGTTCCATTTTTCCGGACTTGTCTGCTTGCGTCTTTCAAGAAGTGCATCTACCTTGCAGTCTCCAGTTATGATTATCTTTTCTTCAGGAACTCCGAACGTCATGAATTTCTCTTTGTCCTTTTCGAAACGTACCATTAATTTGCTCAGACATTCGATAACTCCTCTCCAGAAAAATTTTGTGCGTTTCATTCGCTTAAAACTCTTCTCGGATAATCTTCCGTTCGCGAGAAATGCAGGTATGTTACGTGCTTTCAACTGAGAGAGCATTTCAGGCCATAATTCAGTTTCCATTGTGATATATATTGCAGGTCTTATAGCATCCAGTGAACGCGACACAAATTTTCTCGTATCGAATGGGCTGTGTATTATTCTGTCCGCAATACCGTCAAGAAGTCTGAGTGCCATATCTCTGCCAGTAGTCGTTACTGTCGATAGTACACAAGGGTATGTGCTAGTGCGTTTTATCTGACGTATCAATGAACTTGCAGATTGAACTTCACCGACGGATACAGCATGAACCCATATGCAACCTTCTGGAATGTCTTTAACATTTCCGTCTCTGCCGTACATGTCATTCTTATATTTGCGGTTGAGAATCTTCAATCCTCCGAGCGTGAAGAATGTGCTGACTAATGAACGGTATAAAGTCATGCCCGCTTTGTATTTAATATTCAAGTTTCATCACCTCCTGAGAAAATTATAACTGTATGATTGAGTTTTTATTCATAGCCATATGATGATAATTCTTTATTAAAATCAGTAATATTACCGTTCAAAAAAAAAAATGTCAGCTAAAATGCTTACCAAATAAGCTGAACTGATATTTACGGAGGTGAATTCTGAGATGTCATATGCAATAGCTTTTGATCTGAAGACGGACTTATTGAAGGAATATTACGGTGAGAATTGCGGTAATGCTTATGGTGAGATTCAAAAGTTTTTGGAGGGCAATCATTATAAGAGGCAGCAGGGAAGTTTGTATTTCGGAGATAAGAATACTAATGCTGTTCATTGCGTGATGACTGTGCAGAAACTTTCAGAAAATTTCACATGGTTTCCTTTATGCGTGTCAGATATAATAATGCTTCGTATTGAAGAGAACAATGATCTGAAACCGGCACTGATATTGGAAGAAAATTAATATGAAAGGAGGAAAAGATGATGAGCTACAGAAAACCAAAAGTTCTCGTGAAAAGTATTTCGCAGGAACATAACCGTGAATTCAAGTGTGCAAATTCAAAATGTCCTTGGTAATTAAAAATTCATTTCCGGGTTAATCATCAGCCCGGAATTTTTTCATACAGTCATACAAATCAGATGAATAAAAAATTCTTTTGTCTCACAGTTCATTCTTTCATACGAATATACGATCATTGCGGTTTTATCGTAAACAAACGCAGCGGCCATGAACGTATATATGATGATGTCGGAACTGTATTCTTACGTTACATCAAACGGCAGCCTCAGAAATTTGAAGATGTTATCTCAGTCATAAGTTCAGAATTCATTGATGCTGATGATGATGAAATTCGCAATGATTTTTATGAGTTCATTCTTGATTTAAGCAAAGACGGATTCGTAATCACAGGTTCATCTGAAAATGATATTGCCGTGAATATGCCTTCCTTCCGTTATTCGGATATTCGTACATTACGCACTGAAACACGAGATGATTTCAATTCTTCAGTAACGCACTTCATGAACGAAATGTTTAAGGATTCCCCAAAGATAATGACATTGCACATGGACATAACGAACAGATGTAATGAAAGGTGCATACACTGTTTTCTTCCTGAAGAACGCTGCAGAAGAGATATAGATACATCACTTGCCATTGATATACTTGGACAGGCAGCAGATGAAGGCGTTCTTGATCTTACGATTTCAGGAGGAGAATGTTTACTGCATAAAGACTTCACAAGAATACTTTCATACGCGAGAAAATGCGACTTCTCGATTACAGTACTAAGCAACTTAACGCTTCTGAACGATGATGTAATATCAGTACTCAAAGAAGCAAATATTGAATTCATTCAGACGAGCATATACAGCATGAATCCTTCGGAGCATGACCATGTTACACAAGTTCATGGTTCACATGAAGCAACTGTATCTGGAATTGAGAAACTGATTGACGCAAATATTCCTGTTCACGTGAATTTTCCTGTGCTGAAGGAAACATATAAATCTTACGGTGAAGTTTGTGAATGGGCAGCTAATAGAAGAATCAAACTCTCCACAGACCTCATGATAACAGCACGAACGGATAATACAACAGATAACCTTAATCTCAGGCTTTCATCCGAAGAGATAAAAGAGTTTCTAAGTCATACAGTTTCTTACGTTTCAGGCAGTCAGGAAGAGATTAACGAGGACGATCCTGTATGCAGTGTAGGCAGAAGGGCTATATGCGTCGCACAAAACGGAGGTTATTATCCATGCGCAGGTTTTCAGAACTATGTTATAGGGAATGCATATAAGCAGTCTCTTCATGATGTATGGAATAACTCTCCAGAACTCAGAAAATTACGCGGCATCACATGGAATAATCTGCCTGAATGTTTAAGATGCGAGGCACAAAAATTCTGTTCGGTATGCGTGCTTAGAAACCTCAATAATACCGGAAATTTATTCACGATAGATTCTCATTTCTGCAAAGCTGCTCATCAGTGTGAACTACTGAGAAGTAATATAAGGGTAAAAAAATGGAGGCGGCACCCAGATTCGAACTGGGGGTAAAGGATTTGCAGTCCTCTGCCTTACCACTTGGCTATACCGCCTTACAACAGGAAAATATTTTAGTGAGTGTTCATGATTTCGTCAAGTGATTTATTTTTTGATTTATTTTTTCTTTCCGCGATTCTTTCTTCCTGCATGAAATCTTCTCACAGTATCCGTGATTTTTGTCTTAACTTCAGAGATTGTATTATCATTTGCTGTCTTCGCATTATGTTTCCTGATCGAATCTCCGCTCCCAATCAGAACAGCTATTGAATTCAGAACAGGAATATTCTCGCATACTATCTTGATGATTGATACAATAGGCGTTGACAGCAATGCACCAGGAATACCCCATATCATTCCCCACAGCAATAACGATAGTAGAATCACTACAGGACTTACACCTAGTCTGTCGCCAACGACTTTGGGCGTAATGATATTCCCAATTGTAACCTGAATCGCAGTGAGTGATACCAGAACGATGAAGGGTTTGAACAGTCCAGGCGAGAACTGAATGATTGCCATTACAACTGGAGGAAC
Source organism: uncultured Synergistales bacterium (assembly GCA_905235735.1). GTDB lineage: Bacteria > Synergistota > Synergistia > Synergistales > Aminobacteriaceae > JAFUXM01. The sequence goes on along the minus strand of CAJOMU010000004.1, from coordinate 131,413 downwards.
AGTAGCAATGATAGAACCAACAGTAGGAATGAAATTCAGAAGGAACGTTAAAACTCCCCATCCTGCCGCAAGTTTAACCTCAAGGAACATAAGTACAAGCCAGACACATACACCTGTAGCGAGACTGATTAACGCAAGAGTGCCGAGATACTGACTTACCTGTTCGGAGATTGACGAGAGAATATTCTTCACGCGTTTTGCATTCCTTCCGAAGGCAGCATCAATCTTCTCATCAAGATATGGAGCTTCAAGCATCATGAACATCAAGAATACGAACGTGAGAACGAATTTACTTGAGAGTGTGATAATGAGTGAAGAGATATTGCTTGCCTGACTTCGTAATATTCCAAACCAGTCGAAATTCTTCACTGCCTCAGGAGGTATGCTCATTACATCAAGAAGTTTAGCGAACCATTCAATGAGTTTATCAGAGTATGCCGCGTACACATTTGCGAACTCGATAACCTGAGCAGCTACGAACTTAAAACCTATTATGCCCGCAATCGACAAGACCGAGAACACAAGAATAATATTGAGCCACGTATTGAATCTCAGAATTTTTCCTGCCTGCACAACAGGACGAAGTATCTGAAGAATGAACCATGCAATGACTAACGGAATGAACATACTGCTCGCAATGTTGAGGACGAAACAGATAGTAACGGCTGAGAGTAAACCCATGAGGCCAAGAAGCATTTTCATGTAAAAAATATCATCTCCTGTTATGAAGTGCTGAATTGAAAATATTATAGCGCATAAAAAAATTCCCGCCCCCGTTTAAGAGGACAGGAATAAATTTTGATTCTGATTCTGATTATTTAAGTTCTGAGAAGTACTTTATTGTTCGTACCATCTGTGATGTGTATGAATTCTCATTGTCATACCATGAGACAACCTGAACCTGATATGTATCATCGTCAAGTTTAATTACCATTGTCTGATTTGCATCGAACAATGAGCCGTAGGTCATGCCAATCACATCAGAAGAGACCAATTTCTCAGTTGTATAACCGAATGACTCTGAACTCTGTGCTTTCATTGCAGCGTTGACGGAATCCTTCGTTACATCCTTGCCCTTAACGACAGCTACAAGGATAGTTGTTGATCCTGTAGGTACTGGTACACGCTGTGCAGAACCGATTAACTTTCCGTTCAGTGCGGGGATAACAAGTCCGATTGCCTTTGCCGCGCCTGTTGAGTTCGGTACAATGTTTGCTGCACCTGCACGTGCTCTCTGAAGGTCTCCCTTGCGGTGAGGGCCGTCAAGAATCATCTGGTCGCCTGTGTAAGCATGGACTGTCGTCATGATACCGCTCTGAATTGGGAACGCATCATTAAGTGCCTTTGTCATGGGTGCAAGGCAGTTAGTGGTGCAGCTTGCGGCGGAAATGATTGTGTCTGAGGGCTTCAGTGTCTTGTGATTGACGTTGTAGACGATTGTCGGAAGGTCATTGCCTGCTGGTGCTGAAATGACAACCTTGCGTGCTCCTGCATCAATGTGAGCCTGAGCTTTTGCCTTTGAGGTATAGAATCCTGTGCACTCAAGAACTACGTCAATGTTGAGTGCCTTCCAGGGAAGATTTGCGGCTTTAGATTCTACGTAAATTGTAATCTCCTTGCCGTCAACAGTGATTGAGCCGGGAACTTTCACGGTCTTTCCGTCTTCTTCAAATACTGGTTCTTTGCTTGTTACTGTGTGCTTGTTCTCCCCGATTACTCCGCAATAACCCTTCTGTGCTGTGTCATACTTGAGGAGATGTGCAAGCATTGCAGGGCTGGTAAGATCATTGATTGCGACGACTTCATAGCCTTCTGCACCAAACATCTGACGGAATGCGAGACGGCCAATGCGCCCGAAACCGTTAATTGCAACTCGTACAGCCATGATAAAAATTCCTCCTGTTTATGTGAAAATTTATGTGAAAAATTTCGGATAACTAATTATACAACAAGATACGAGAAAATATGCGCAATAAAAAAGACCCGGAGGTTAATCCGGATCTTTTTATGGGTTGGAGTTTTATATGTTGAAAGAAAATTTCTGCCGTTATGTGCAAATTTATATTTAGCTGTTGAGGAGGCTGAGCACAGACTGAGGAAGCTGATTCGCCTGAGCAAGCATTGATGTACCGCTCTGGTTGAGAATCTGAAGTTTCACGAAGTTCATCATTTCCTGTGCCATGTCCACGTCTCTGATTCTGGACTCTGCTGCTGTCAGGTTCGTCATTGTCGTGGTCAGGTTCTCGCTTGTGTATTCGAGTGCGTTCTGATACGCGCCTATCTTTGCACGCTGAGTTGATACCTTATTGATTGCCGCGTCAATGAGACCGATTGACTTCGATGCTGATTCACGGGTTGATACGTTGATGTTCGTTACGCCGAGAGAACCTGCTGACATATTCCCTATGTCTATTGCGATGTCTTCACCCTCGTTTGCTCCGATCTGGAAGACTGTTGAGCTGTCCACGATGTGAATGATTGCCTCGTATGCATCATCTTCAGGCTCAAGGATGAAATTCTTCTCCTGCTCGCTCCAAGTGGCTTTGATGTTTGCAGTTGCGTCAAATTCAATGTCAACGTTATCATGAAGCACGCCGATTAATTTGTTGTCGGAGACTTTTACGTTCGTTGCTATCGGAGTTCCAGTGTGAGCGTCATAGATTGATGCCCTGAATGCCGCAGTTGAACTTTCCTTAACGACGTTGAGAGCGAATGTGTTGATTAAATCCTCGTCTCCGCTGAACGTCAGATCGCCGTTTGCACCAGGAAGAATTGACCTGAATATGAACGTACCCGCCACTGTTTCAAGTCCCTGTGGATCTTCTTTGCCCTGTTCCACGAATGTGCAGAACTTGCTCGCTCCTGTTCCATCAACATACTGAGCCTGACCTAAGCCTACACCGATTGCCTCATTGAACTTGGCCTGAAGTTCACGTATCGTGTCAGTTCCGTAAAGCGTGATTGATGTGCTCTTTCCGTCTCCCTGATTGATCGTTATGGTCTTAGGAGTGTCGAGCATGAATACGCCTGATGAATTCCAGAATGTATTGAGGTCGCGAAGTTTCGTGTCGAGTGTTGCCGTCTTGCCGATGTATGCCGCTGTGAATGATGCAAGATTTTTACCACTAGTTACACTTCCGAAATCTGAATCAGTCGTGAGGATAACATCACCCTCATATACTGTACCGTTGTCGCCGTTAATGAAGAAATTCCTGAAGTGAATCTCCTTGTTGCTGAGGTCGCTGGTCGTATTTTTTAGGCCGTATGTTATAGGATTAGGAGTATCGTTTGTGCTATCGTAACTTCCTGTATCATCACATGTAACTGCATTCGTTATTTCAGTTGGAGGTGTAGTCGAAGTATCTTCCCATGTGCCCCATTTGTCAGGCCAGTACTTATCCTGCTCTCCTGTTACCTGTACACCTACATCACCGCCGGCTGTGAAATTGTAGACAAATTTTGTCCCGACATCAATTTGTGTTGGATCACTGCCGAGTTTTAGTGTGCATGCAGCATTAGAAGCGGCATCAGTATCCAGAAGTCCAAGTTTGTAGCTTACATCGATTCCATTGCTGGTTACAATAATTTCATCCTCAAGGTAATTCTTAACATTTCCGTCTGCCGTGAGAACATTTGATGTCGCTCTGAGTGTTATGCTGTCATCTGTCTTTGATACAACCTCAAACAGGACACTCGCATTTGCCGTTTGGCTGTCATTGCAAATGTTTTGAAGATCAATTGCTTGCGCTAAATCAGCATTCGCGACTGTAGATGTGTTATATACACCTGTGAGTTTGTGGTCTGCTGTGCCTGCTACAGCAACAACCTTGTAGTCGCCTGCAGGTACGTTATCGACTGCAACTTTCTGAATGCCTTTATCTGCTACTACATCTGTTATAACGTTCGGGTGCTTTATCGTCATTACTGAGGATTTCTGCACTTGGCCTGTTCCCGTCTGACTCGGATCAACATTCACCGTGATCTTGTAGTTGCCCTCAAATGACTTCTTCTGTCCGAACTGGTCAATCTCTCGAAGTGAACCGCGTACATATGCCTTCACGCTTAAATTGCTTGATGATGTGATTCCCGCACTTGAACCATCGAGTAATCTCTTCTTGTTGAACTGTGTTGTCTTCGCTATTCTGTCTATCTGGTCTTCAAGCTGATCTATTTCAAGCTGTATATAGCTTCTGTCCTGTGATGTGAGCGTATCATTTGATGCCTGAACCGCAAGCTCTCTCATTCTCTGGAGCATTGAGTTCGTCTCGCCGAGTGCACCTTCTGCAACCTGAAGCATTGATGTCGCATCCTGTGTGTTGCGGACTGCCATCTCAAGGCCGGAAATCTGTGCGCGCATCTTCTCACTGATTGCGAATCCTGCCGCATCATCTGCCGCTGAATTTATTCGCAGACCCGTTGAAAGTTTCTGTATCGACTTCTCCATAGCGGTATTCGTTGAGTTCAACGAATTATACGCTGTGAGTGCCGGAATGTTGTGATAAATCCTCATTGTAATTTAGCCTCCTGCAAACGGGATAAAAATCCTCGTCTCTCAAATTTTTATGTTATCCATTTTCATTTTATCGCACTCCTTTGCTTTATACTGGCTTCCCTGCCTTACGTGTTATTTATCGGTCTCGCACTTTGCAACTTTAATTTTGCTGATTATTTTGCTTACTTTCAAAAATTTTCTTCAGGCTCTCTTCATAAGGAGGATATGATATTCCGAACTCAGTTACTATTCCCGTGATAAGCTCATGGTCAGTTACATCGAATGCAGGGTTATACACTTTGATTCCTTCAGGAGCCATTCGTCTGCTGTACCACATTTCGGTTATCTCGTATGACGGTCTTTCTTCTATCACAATATCTTCTCCTCGTGATATGCTCATGTCGATTGTCGATGTCGGGGCTAGAACGTAAAACGGAATCCCGTAATGTTTCGCGAGAATTGCAACTCCTGACGTGCCTATCTTGTTACATGCATCACCATTCGATGCTACTCTATCACACCCAACGAAGACCGCATTAACCCAGCCGTTTTTCATGACCTGCGAGGCCATGTTATCGCATATGAGTGTAGTATCAACACCGTCTGCATACAGCTCAAATGTTGATAGTCTTGCACCTTGCAGAAGTGGACGAGTTTCATCACAGAAGACGTGAAAGTTCATGCCGCGTTCACGTCCGAGATGTATGGGTGCTAATGCAGTTCCGTATTTCGATGTTGCTAACTGCCCGGCGTTGCAGTGCGTGAGTATTCCGTCTCCGTCATGTATGAGAGTGAGGCCATGTTCACCGATTCGTCTGCACATATCAGTATCTTCATCTTTGATTGCAATTGCTTCCCTGCGCAATAATTCTCTGAGTTCGGGAATGCTTTTGCCTTTGTGATTCATTGCTGTACGTTCCATTCTGTTTAATGCCCATGAGAGATTAACTGCAGTTGGACGTGATGAGTTCAAATAATCTTTTGCATCCCGTAATTCCCTCATGAATGAAGCATAATCATTTGCTTCTATCTTCTTGGCCGCGAGATATAGACCGAAAGCTGCGGCTATTCCTATTGCGGGAGCACCTCTGACCTGAAGAGAGTAGATTGCATTCCAGATTTCATTTTGAGTTTTCAGGTGAAGTATTTCGATTTCGTTCGGGAGTTTTGTTTGATTCAGAATGACGAGAGATGATTCCTCATCATTGAGAGATACTGTTTCATATTGCATTATGCTGTTCATGAATTTATTTCCCCGTTTAATTTTGATTTTAATTTTGGATTGCAGAGATTATAGCTGAAGGTTTGACATTCGGGTAAATTTTGGTATTATACATTTCGTTTTGGAATTGGGTGGTTAGTTCAGAGGTAGAACGCTTCCTTGACACGGAAGAGGTCAGAAGTTCGATTCTTCTATCACCCATTTTTGTAGTACACTCATTGCGTGTTGTGTACTGCGTTTCACTTGATCGCGGTCTCCATAATTAGGAGGCCGTTTTCATTCAGCAAGACCGTCAAGATAATCAGCCCACCACTGCATGAGCTTGATTCTTTCAGGAATATATTCTGCGTGATTATATACACCGCGCACTGCATTTTTTCAATACGCAAGCTGTCGTTCGATCACATCGCTATTCCATCAGAGTAATAAGTGCAAAAAATCCGCCTCGCAAGCGGATTTCTATTTTCTATCGGTCTTTACCGAGTTTTCTTCATGAAGCCGGTGAACAGATTCGAACTGTTGACCTGCGCATTACGAGTGCGCTGCTCTACCTCTGAGCCACACCGGCAACTTCAACACAATGTGAAATTCTATCAGCTCATTAACTTTCTTGCAAGCGGATAAACCAAAATCATCGCAAATATTACTGATACTGACATGAATCCGTTACAGCCACCAGAACCTGAAGACGATTCATTACGACCATAATCATAATCACGACCATAATCGTAGTCGTCCTTGTTGTTACCTCTCCAATCACTGTATGAATTCCCCTCTGTACCCTCACTGCTCAGACTCTTGCCATAATACTCCTGATACAGTATCGCCGCATCTACATCAAGAAGCCCTTCACCGCCTGGAGCACTACTATCTAAAATGCACGTCTTAATCTGGTATGCAGTCATACTAGGATCATGTGCGGAAAGAAGTGCTGCTGCTCCAGCTACATGAGGTGCGGCCATTGATGTACCCCGTAGTGGTCGGATAGATATTCCTTCGTCATTTAGGAATTGGGAATTCTGAATCCATGTGCTTAGAATCAAACCTTCATCAGTATCGAGATCTCCGCCAGGAGCAGATATATCAGCATTATAGTTGCTGTACGATGAAAGATTTCCGCTTATGTTCACCGCTGATACGCTTATCATGTTGTTCAAGCCTTTGAATGATGCAGGGTATGCATAACTGCCCCTCTCAAATACTATGCCGCCAGAATCTCGCTTTGTGTATGTAGTTGCCTCACCTATCGCTATTCCCTGATTCCCTGCCGCTACAACTATCACTGCCTGATTGTATTCATCTACTGCCTTGAATGCACGCCACATAGGATATTGAATGAGATTATCATGTGTTGGTGCCATTACTACATATGCTTCGAGGGAGAGATTTACTGCCCTGATGTTATAGCCTTCGGACATTAGCTGTGCAATGTAATTCATTCCTTCAACTACCGTATCTGTTGTACCTGAACCACTATTGTCGAGAACTTTCACGGGAATCATTCTGACATACCAGTTTATTCCTGCTATACCTACCCCGTTGTTGCTTACTGCTCCGATTGTACCCGCTACATGACTCCCATGACCATAATTGTCGAAACCGTCATATGCTGATGCAGGTATGCCTATTGCTGTGAAGCCGAGATTGCTTGCTACATTCGCAGTGAGATCCGGATTAGTCCAATCGATTCCTGAATCTACTATTGCAACATAGACATTGCTGCTTCCTGTTTCCTTGTCCCATGCGTTCGGCATATTGATTGCCTCAAATCCCCATAGCCGAGACATATATGTATCATTGGGAACAGCTGCTGCTCTCACGATATGGTTCGGTGAAGCTGCTATGACGTTAGGGTTCTTCATGAGAAGTTTCGAGAACTCTTCAGGGTCAATATCATCAGAGTGAATCAATGCGAATATCTCATTGCCTGCCTTCGATAACGCAGGATATACTTTCGTGAGTGATGCCCCGTTCATCTCTGCGAATGACGATGCTGCTGAACTTACTGAAGATGATGATGCTGAAACCTGTCCTGATGACCTGAGAACAACAACTACATCACCAGCAACATAAGTGCTCTCTGCGAATGACTGTGCAGAAGAGAGAATCATAATGAGAAATGAGAATAGAAATATTTTACGTAAATTCATAAAATTCATTGCCTCCTTAAACTATTTCTAACATGCAATTATATAACATTTTAAATTTTTTATGGCATGTATAATTTTACGAAAATTATCAGGTAATGGAGAATAATTTATGAACGAAAACATCATTATCATCAACTGCGGTTCACAGTTCACACAGCTAATCGCAAGAAGGCTTCGTGAAATGAAAGTACACAGCGTAATTCTGAACTGGGATTCTTCATGCGAGACAGTAAAAGCATATTCACCGAAGGGAATCATAATCTCTGGAGGCCCTGACAGCGTGAATGACCCTGATGCAATTACAATTGACCCTGAGATTCTGAATCTCGGCTGTCCTGTTCTGGGCATATGCTACGGAATGCAATTACTCGCTAAACTCTCAGGAGGCATTGTTTCATCAGGCAATGCAAAAGAATACGGCGTAACGAAGATTCGCAGAACAGGGAAATCTGAACTCCTGAACAATTCGATTCATGAGAGCATAAACGTCTTAATGAGTCATGGAGATAACGTATCAGGACTTCCTGAAGGATTCATCATCACGTCATCAACTGAAGGCGAAATTACATCATCAATCGAGAATTCAGAGAGGAAATTTTACGGCTTGCAGTTTCACCCTGAAGTCGTACACACTGAACAGGGAAATGAAATCATAAAGAGCTTTGTGTTCGGGATATGCAAATGTTCGGGAGATTGGGATTTAGAGGACTGGGTTGAAGGAACGATAGCCAGCATAAGACGGGACGTAGGAGACGGAAGAGTAGTATGCGGACTTTCAGGCGGAGTTGATTCGAGTGTATCAGCGGCACTGGTGAACCGTGCAATAGGCGGCAAACTTCAATGCGTGTTCGTTGATCATGGCCTCATGCGTTTACATGAACCTGAAGCAGTCATGAACTCATATAAGGATATGGGATTGAATGTGATATACGTTGATGCGTCAGATAGATTCCTTCGTGAGCTTGCAGGAGTAACTGACCCTGAGAAGAAACGAAAGATAATCGGAAAGTTATTCATTGAAGTGTTTGAAGAAGAGGCCAGAAAGATTAAAAATGCAGAATGGCTTTTGCAGGGAACGATATATCCTGATGTCATAGAGAGTGGACTGAAGAAGGGAGCAGCGGTGATTAAATCACATCACAATGTAGGGGGATTGCCTGAGCACATGAACCTGAAACTGCTTGAGCCATTGAGGGATTTATTCAAGGATGAAGTTCGTGTAATCGGAAAGATAATCGGAGTACCTGAAGCAATAGTGAACCGTCAGCCTTTTCCTGGTCCAGGTCTGGCGGTGAGGTGCTTGGGAGAAATTACGCGTGAGAGGCTTGATGTATTGCGTGAGGCAGATGCGATATTCAGGGATGAACTGAAACGTGCAGGTCTGTATGAGGGAATATGGCAGGCATTCTGTGTGCTGCTGCCAGTGAGAAGCGTGGGTGTAATGGGGGACAGCAGGACATACAATGAAGCGGTAGTGCTGAGGGCGATTCATTCACAGGACGCAATGACAGCGGAATGGTCGAGGATAGATTATGATGTGCTGGATAGAATCTCAAAGCGAATCTGCAATGAGGTACGAGGGATTAACCGTGTTGTAATGGATGTAACATCGAAGCCGCCAGCAACGATTGAATGGGAATGAATCGTTGTGCGGGAGGCGCATATGTCTCCCGTTTTTTATTTCATCAATAACGCGTCTGTTTCGCGCTTCAGTGCCTTATCGTTTCCTGAAAGAATAATATTCTCTTTAGCGGCATATTCTCTCAGCAATGCATAATCTGCATTGAATCCATCGGGGAAATATTTCGACAGCACATATTTCAATCCGTCCATGTATGACCTGAATTTTTTCGGCCCTGATGATGTCTCCATGTAAAGCTCAGTGAATGTACACCCGTCATAACTATCCATGAGTATCTCACGTACTGCTCTTCTACTGTTGAGATTATGATATTGATTGCTCTCCTCAATGAAACTCTCAAGTTCACGGAAATATATCACGTTCACACCCTTATCAATGAGCCTCTGAACTTCACACAGCATCATTTTCACGTCTTCAGAATCAAACACGTAAATTGTTCCGTCAATGAGAGTACCTGAACGAACAATCAGCCTTCGTAGTTCGTTATCTGACTCTGGAAGCAAAATCTCATAATTCTTCGCGTATGTCCTAAAACGTTCATAGCCTTTTGTATCTGCAATATTGAACCCGTAATACCCGTAATGCTGAGTGATTATGTTTCTGATTGCGTGCATTATCTGCGTGTAATCGTATTCATCTTTGCGTTCTGGTTCTGGTGCTGGAAGTTCAGTATGCAGTTCAGATTCTGGTTCTATTGCTGGTGTTTCAGATTCAGATTCAGGCAGTTCAGTTTGTATTTCAAGCTCTGGTTCTGATTCTATATCTGTCTGTTCAGGTTCAGCTACCGGCAGTTCAGCTTGTATTTCAGATTCAGGTTCAGGCAGTTCAACTTGTATTTCAAGTTCAGGTTCTGGTTCTATATCTGCCTGTTCTGGTTCAGGTGTCGGCAGTTCAGCTTGTATTTCAGATTCAGGTTCAGACAGTTCAGCTTGTACTTCAAGTTCAAGCTCAGGTTCTAATTCTGATTCTGTATCCGTCTGTTCTGGTTCAGGTATCACTTCAGGCTCTGGTTCTTGCAGTTCTGGTTCGGGTATCATCTCCTGTTCTGGTATTTCTTCTTCGTGTACGATTTCCTGTGATGGCTGTGTTTCTGATTCACGTATAATTTCAGGCTCAGGTGATTCTTTCTTTCTGCCTGCGACAATATTCTTAACGAACCCCAAAAATTTATTTATGAATGAAGACATAATTTATCCGCCGTTCTCTGAAAAAATACCGGGAGATTCATTAACAAACCGCCCGGTGATATTTTTCATGTGAGCAAATAACTCAAACTTTGAATGTCCTAATTAGCCTCTGAGCAGTGTCAGCATAACACCTGCCGCAACTGCCGTGCCGATAACTCCTGCAACATTCGGACCCATTGCGTGCATCAGCAGGAAATGACCAGGATATTCCTTCTGTACGCACCTCTGAACAACACGTGCCGCCATTGGAACTGCTGAAACTCCTGCCGCACCTATCATCGGGTTAATCTTTCCGCCCGATAACACTTTCATTATCTGACCGAAAACAAGTCCGCCGAACGTTGAGAACGCAAATGCAACAAGACCAAGTGCAATTATCGCGAGAGTTCCGACCGTTAAGAATCTCTCTGCTGCCATCGTTGAACCTACTGACAATGCAAGGAATATCGTTACGATGTTCATCAGCTCATTCTGTGCTGTATTGCTCAACCTGTCAGTAACTCCGCATTCTTTAAGCAGATTTCCAAACATTAACGTTCCGACAAGCGGCACACATGCAGGAAGAATTAATCCAGATACAACCGTGCATATAATCGGGAAGAGAACCTTTTCACGATGTGATACGGGTCTGAGCTGTCCCATTATGATTCCTCTGTCCTTCTTGCTCGTCATGAGATAGATAACCGGCGGCTGAATCATCGGTACTAATGACATGTAGCTATATGCCGCAACTGCAACCGCACCGAGTATCTGCGTCTGTCCTAACATGACCGTCAGATATATGCTCGTAGGGCCGTCTGCACCTCCAATGATTGCGATGCTTGCCGCTTCCTTGATGTTGAATGACACGAATCCTCCCGTCAAAGTCCCAAGATAGTTAGCTCCTATGAACGCTACGAACACTCCGAACTGTGCTGCTGCTCCGAGCAAAAACGTTATTGGGTTAGCAATTAACGGTGCGAAGTCCGTCATTGCTCCGATGCCTAAGAATATCAGTATCGGGTAAATCTCGAATTCTGCTCCGTAATACAGTGAACGCAAAAAGCCTATTGTGTGTGTCGTCTCGTTGAACTCATCCCATATTCCTGATAACGGAAGGTTCACCAGAAGACAGCCGAAAGCTATCGGGACTAAAAGCAATGGCTCAAAACCTTTTCCAATTGCAAGATAGAGCAGAACGAATGAGACTATGAGCATGATAATATTGCCCGTAGTCAGTCCGAAGAAACCTGACTGAAGCATGAGATCCTTTAAAGCGGTTAAATACATCTCCATGTTGTGAATCAAATCCTTTCATGAAAAAATTATTGTGAGTGAAATAATTATATATCAATATCACAGACTTTAAGAATTTTGCAAAGAAAAACACCTCCCGTAAATTTTCAGGAGGTGCTTTATGTTCTGAGATGCTTTTCATCAGTGATAATTCGTGTTGTTCGTGTGAAAATGTTTCTGTGTCGTATGCATTCCCTGTATGTTATTGCCCGCAGTTTCATTCACCATAACGGGACTGTGCTGGGGTATCTCACTTTGAATCTCACGAATGCGTTCAATCAAAAGGTTCACGATAAGTTTATCTTCGTCTTCAGGTTTCATTACAGGCTCATCAACTGCATCTTTATCATATGAATGCGAGAGTGAAAGCGATAACTTTGCACATGCCGGGCCTATAAGCTCATACAATACGCTTGAAGCAAGAATGACTGTACGCAATGCACTTCCCATTTCACCGCCTAATGTACGTGCTCCTAATTCAGCGAGACCTATCGCAACTCCTGCCTGAGGAATTAAAGCGAGACCGAGATAATTCCTTACGAGTTTATCTTTGTGCGTAGCGAAGCATCCGATAAAAGCTCCTGCATATTTTCCTAATATTCTGACTATGAAATACACGATACCGAGCATCAGTAACGATGCATTTCCGCTGTTACCTGAACCGGATAATGCACCAAGCTCAAAGCATATACCAGACCTGACGAAGAACAACAACAATATCGGCGGACTAAAGTTATTGAGCTGCTTGAATAATTTATCATCGTCAGTGATATTCACATAGACAGTGGCCATGAACATACAGCCTAAGAGAGGCGACACTTCTAATATCTGGCATATTCCGCAGAATCCGAATAGAATTGCAACTGATATTATTAGCTTATTATCTTTAGACCTGTTTTCGGGAATCATAATCTTCATGAGAATTCCAAGTAATGCACCGAGAATCATACATGCCAAATTCATCATCAAAGGCAGGATTACGTTATGAAAATCGAATCCTGAAGACGTTTCTGACATTGAAGACGCGAGTGCGAGTGATATTGCAATGCTGTACGCGAGCAGTCCTACCACATCATCGAGTGCTACAACTTGCAATAATGTGTTCACGAAATCCCCTTTTGCACCTGTCTGTCGGATAGTCATCATTGTAGATGCAGGAGCAGTAGCCGAAGCCAATGCAGCCAGTACAATTGAGAAAGCTAAATCCATTCTGAGGACATAATACACTGCAATGAACACGAAGACTGAAGCTATACATGCCTCAGCTACAGTAATGATTAGAACCTTCATTCCGTTCCCCTTGAGTGCATTGAACCTGAAGAACTGTCCTGTACTGAACGCTATGAATGCCAGTGCAATATCAGGAAGAAACGCTGTACGAGATGTTACGATTTCAGGAACGAGATTCAGGCAGTAAGGGCCGATTAATATTCCCGTGATGATATAGGCAGTAACATTCGGGAGCTTTAGAAGTTTCGTAATTCTCGTGAGGGCAAAACCGCATAGAAGCATTATTGCAACACTGATTATCCCTGCTGAAGCTGATGAACCTTCATTAAGAAAACTAACAAACTGAGCAAACAATTTTCATTCTCTCCTTTCATATCTTGTTTGCACATGTCAAAAAAAAATTTTACCCCGCCGTTTATCTCTATTCAGTGGGGTAATGTGATTAGGTTATTCTAGCATCTTTTCATTAATGCACATTAGACTTGTTACTTAGCGTTTAATTATGAGAAAAAAATATTGACATGCGAAAATTTAAAGCTATAATGTTTGACGTAACGAACAAATACGAAATAGCAAGTCAATCACAATGAGCTTTACACCTGCAAGTGAGCTTTCGTGAAAGAATGGTTTTGAAGGAATTAATTAATAAACCCTCGTTCTTGTTTGATCGTTTTGTATAGTTTTACCCCCCTCAAATAAGGAGAGACCCAACAAGAATGAGACGGCCTCTCTTTTTTCATGTGAACAGAAACAAGCATAAAAAGTGCCCGGTATTCAATGGCACCCGAAGAATTCTGTTTAGTGCTGCTTCGTTCCCGATCTGACACGATTCGCAGGTCTCCGCCGCATTGAGCCGGACATGAGATATTTTATCACAAATCTATTAGCTCAGACCATATTGAATTGCCTAGTCTCATTCCTCTTTTGCTGAGTGATATTCTTTCAGGTGTCTTAATGAAGAGGTCATCAGGCATTGAAGCTAAAACGTGTTCGATTTCAGGCAACATGTCTTTGCGACTTATGCCGTATCTTGTGCGAAGTGATAACACTGCGAGTTCGATTTTGCGTTCATGAGGAGAGAGTTCCTCACGTGAGAATGATTCATCAGGAAAATTCTTCTTGGCCGCATTGAGATATTTGCTGAGTGTTCGGGGATTCGTGTATCTTATGCCGTCAATGTATCCAACAGCGGAAGGGCCAAGTGCAATTACGTCATCATGATTCCAGTATGAAAGATTGTGAATGCATTCGTGATTCTCCTGTGCAAAGCTGGAAATCTCATACTGAATGAAATTCTTTCCTGGCAGCATATATTGCGCATAACGATAGAACATGTAACCCTGAGCGTTTAAGTCTGTATCGCCGAGTTCACGTGCAAGCGGTGTATCAGGTTCGAGTGTGAGCTGATACGTCGAGATATGAGAAGCATAATTCATGACCGTATGAAGTGAATCATTCCATGTTCTTAAAGTCTGTCCGGGAATTGCGAAGATTAAATCACAGCTCAGATTCATTCCTGAAGTATTCACGAGTTCCATTGCCTTCAATGCCTGCATACTGTCATGAATACGGCCAAGTATCGCAAGTTCACCATCATTCATGCTCTGAACTCCCAGACTTACACGCGTAATATTATTATCCTTCCAGAATGATATATGCTCATTCGTGATTGAGTTCGGATTAGCCTCCGTTGTTGCTTCAATGAGCGATGACGTATCGAAATATGAAGTGATTATGCTGATGAGCCTCTTCCATTGTGAGAGTGATAATACGCTCGGAGTTCCGCCGCCGATGTACAGTGTCTTCAGTTGCGGATGAGATTCAAGCCGTCGTGATTCAGCTTCGAGTGCATCAAGATACGAATCAATCAGGCTCTCATGATTCACGACGCTATAGAACGAACAGTATTTGCATTTCTTCTCACAGAACGGAACATGAACGTACAATCCCGGCATATTATTTCTCGCCCGAATCAACCTGCATAAACGCTAAGAATGCCTCCTGCGGAATTGCAACCTTCCCGATTTGTTTCATACGCTTCTTGCCTTCCTTCTGTTTCTCAAGCAATTTACGCTTACGTGTTATGTCTCCTCCGTAGCATTTAGCTAGAACGTCTTTTCGCAGTGCACGGACATTCACGCGAACGATTACCCTTCTGCCTATTGATGCCTGAATTGGAATCTCGAACAATTGAGACGGAATTAACTCTTTGAGCTTCGTAACGACAGCATGACCTCGATTATATGCCTGATCCTTATGACACACGAACGAGAACGCATCAGCCGCCTCACCATTTACGAGAATATCAACGCGAACGAGTTCACTTGCTCTGAGACCGACAAGCTCATAGTCCAGTGAAGCATAGCCTCTTGTCTGAGATTTAAGTTTGTCGTGAAAATCTACAATGAATTCTGATAATGGCATTTCATAGACCAGTCTGACACGTTCAGGCGTAATGTAATCCATCGACTTATATGTTCCGCGTTTATCCTGCACTAACTGCATGACCCTTCCAGTGTATTCTGACGGCATGAACACAGAGAGTTTGATATATGGTTCTCTGATTTCAACAATCTCGCTTGCGTCAGGAAAATCAGAAGGACGATGAGCTTCAATCACATCACCTGATGACTTCACGACCTCATATATTACGTTGGGGGCAGTAGCAACGAGTTCAACGCCGTATTCTTCGCGTAATCTCTCGCGTACAACGTCCATATGAAGGAGGCCAAGAAATCCGCACCTGAATCCGAATCCTAATGCCTCTGAACTTTCAGGTTCATATGTTACGGCGGAATCATTCAGGCATAATTTTTCGAGTGCGTCTCTAAGCTGTGGGTAGTTATCGCGTTCAACAGGATAGAATCCGCAGAACACAACGCTCTTAACTTTTTTGTATCCTGGTAATGCTTCGGGTGCAGGATTTGCAGCGTCAGTTATCGTATCGCCTACCTGAGCTTCTGCAAGTGTCTTAATGCTCGCAGTGATGTAACCGACTTCACCGGCTGATAGTTCTTCTACGGGAGTGAATGACGGTCTGAATACTCCAGCTTCATTTACGGGATAAGTGATTCCGTTGGACATGAACATTATGTTTTGACCTGCACGAATCCTCCCGTTGATTACGCGGACATAGCATATAACGCCTCTGTAGTTATCGTAAACAGAATCGAATATGAGAGCCTGCAATGGTTCATCAGGGTTTCCAGCCGGAGCAGGAATGTCCTTAACGATTCTTTCAAGAATATCATGAACACCTTCACCTGTCTTTGCGCTTGTCAGAACTGCATCACTTGCATCGAGACCAACAACCTCTGAGATTTCCTGTTTAGCGTTATCTGGTCTTGCTGAGGGCAAATCTATTTTGTTGATTACGGGAAGAATTTCGAGTCCCTGTTCTATTGCCTGATATGCATTCGCTACTGTCTGTGCTTCAACTCCCTGTGAGGCATCGACGACCAGTAATGCACCTTCACAAGCGGCGAGTGAGCGTGAGACTTCGTATGCAAAATCAACATGGCCTGGAGTATCTATGAGATTGAGAATGTATTGATTGCCGTCATCAGCCGTGTAATTCATTCGGACTGGAACGAGTTTTATGGTTATGCCTCTTTCACGTTCAAGAGTTAGTGAGTCTAATATCTGAGCTTTCATGTCTCTTGAAGCGATAGTGCCTGTTGATTCTAATAATCTGTCAGCGAGAGTAGATTTCCCGTGATCGATGTGAGCGATTATGCAAAAGTTTCTGATATTATTCATTGTTTCACCTCATGGAGAATAATATCACGCAAAAAAAAATTCCCCCTGACGATTAAGCCAGAGGGAAAATGATTCGCAGGAATTATCTTACGGGTTCAAGAAGACCGTAGCCGTTCTCTTTGCGTTTGTAGACTACGTTAATCTCTCCCGTCTCCGCATTCTGGAACATGAAGAACGCATGACCAATAAGCTCCATCTGCATGATAGCCTCTGTAGGCTCCATAGGATTCAGCTGAACCTTCTTGACCTTCTCAATTGCATTTGATGACTCTGTAGGCTCTTCAACCTCTTCAAGGCTGAATGTGAAATCACCTGCACCTAACTGCGCCCTGTCCTTGAGATACGAATTATGCTTCTTGATTCGTCTCTCAAGATTCTTCAGTGCCTGATCAAATGCCTCTCTTGGTTCTGATGCATCTTCTTCTGCTCTGAGAATTACTCCGTTAGCATTAGCTGTCGTCTCAACGTTGAAGCTGCCTTTGTGATGAGTAACTACAATCTGACAGTTCAGTATTTTCTTGAAGAATTTCTCAAGTTTCGAGATTTTCTTCTCCATATACTCCCTGAGCTTGCTGTCTACTTCAGTGCCTCGCTGAACAAAACGTATTTCCATGTGTATAGCACCTCCTGAAAAGCATGAAAAGTATGTAGCTATATTATATTACATTTATGCGGTCATGCCCATAGAAATAATGCTTTCAAGTTCCTCCGCCTTTACACTTTTTATTTCGCACTTCCCAATTTCGGACGCAATCACCATATCAATCATGCTTCCCTGTGTCCTGTTGGCGAGCGCGGCCTGTGTAATCTCCTGAGCTGTGAAACTCCTGCATGAAACCGGCAGATTATTTTTCTTCATTGCGTTTATGATTCTATCTGAGGTCTCATCACTGCACCATTTCATTTTTGCCGCTGCCCTTGCAGTTATTGCTATGCCCTGAGCCGTTGCAAGTCCGTGCTGAATCTCGTACATGCTCAGTGCACCTATTGCGCTACCGACAACACAGCCGAGCTTCAAAGACTTCTGCATATCATCATTGCTTGAAATGTCTGCTCTGAACTTCACGCATTCCTCAATGACCTTCTCGATATTCCCTGAATCAATTCCGCGTTCGAACATCCTGAACACGTCTCCTCCTGCAACAATCGACGTCTTGAATGCTTCTGATAATCCGCTTCTGTATTCATCATCAGGAAGAGTTCTGAGGCATTCAGTATCGCATAGGACGAGTGAAGGGTTATATGACATTCCAGCGAGATTTTCACCGGCAGAGAGATTTAAACGTGCATGACCTCCAGCAGATGATTTCACCATAGCTGCAATCGTTGTGGGAATGAGCACGAGCCTGACACCATTTTTGTAGCATCCAGCCGCGAACCCTGCCGCATCACATACAACTCCTCCTCCAAGTGCAGCTATGCATACTTTTTCACTGAGGCCAAGTGAAGCTAAATCTTCGAGCAATTTCGAGACTGTTCTGAAGTTCTTTGATGCTTCATGTGAATCGATGAGCAGTTCACAGATTCGTAATTTTGTTCCTTCAGGTTTGGGACATCTCTGGAAGTTCATGATGACTTTCTGAAGATATAGACCAGAGACTTTTTCGTCAGTGATTAATGCGATTTCCGTATCTGAATAGTCATTGAGATTCAGTATCTCAAGACCAAGACGTTCTACGAGACCTTTTCGTATTTTGATTGTGTAGCAGTGATTCGCGGCATTGATTTTAACGTTGGCAGGCATGTATTGCTTCTCTCCTCGCGTTTAAATTTCGGGATAACAAAAGCACCCTCCGAAACTCTTTGACTGTCTCAGAAGGTGCTTCTGTTTTGGTTCGTGTATTCAGTTGTATTATTGAAGCCTCAAGTCAGCCAAAGCGAATTAAACCTCTGGTAGTGATACCAGCGGTAAAACGTAAAGCTGAAAAAATCTGCTGAGTTAAGACTTCTGTTATGCAACTTAAAATCTCCGTTTATGAAAAAATTTTTGCGAGTAAATGATCACATATGAATCTTGAATTGTCAAGTCAATCATGAATTTTCGTGCATAAGAAAGCACCCTGCCATTTAAGACAGGATGCCTTCGTTATTGTTAATGTTTCGCGTTAAACTGAATGAATGCGTTTACTCTTTTGCTTCTTTCAATGCATCTTCAGTTACAACGTCTCCTGCGTCTGCGTCATTGAGAGTATCTTTTGCTCCTGTTGCGTTATCAACTTTGACTGCGATAACAGGTGCATATGTTACGTCCTCATTTAACCATGCAGACACTTCCGCTTTGTGTTCTTCTGGGACTGAAGTAATCTCTGCGCCTTCTGCATCGTAGAACACTGCTTCATCGTCCTCTGTAGCTTCTGCATTTCTGGGGAATGCGAACCACACGAGTTCTCCGCCTTTGGGTGCTTCTTCTGCGAGTGCAACGTTCATATTGTACCAGTCGCTTTCAGTTGCTTTCACCTCAGGAAGGATTGCCGCGATGACATATCCATTCTCAGCGAGGAATGCACGTTCACTGGCTGTGAGGCTGTCTGCAGTTCTTGCTTCACCGACTATGAGTCTTTCGTCTGCTTCAGCTTCATCGGCTTCTGATTTATTCTCCGTAACGTTTTGAGGAAGAGCATTCGTATTTTCTACTTCACTGTCTTCATCGTCAGGATCTTCACCAGGCTCAACATTAAAGTCGGCCATATCTTTTGCAGTTGGTTCAGCTGGTTTTACCTTGAACTTGAAGACCATTTCGCCAGTGTCTTTTGTGCTGTTGTTCGTCAGCGTTACAGTTAATTCTGTGTAGAGATACTCATCCGTGTAGTGATACGTTTTCTTTCCGGTTTCTTCGTCAACTACAGGGTTTGCCGTATCCTTCTTCTGATTGTTCTTGAAACCTTTCGGAACTGTAACCGTCAGTGTAGCAGTTGCACCAGCTATTGCATCGTCGGTCTTCTTGCTCGGCGTGATTGTTGCCTGAATCTTTGAAGGTTTCTTTGAAATTTTCCAGTTTACCGCAGTATCACCTGTTACTGTGCCGTCCTTGATTGAAAGTTCGTAAGTTTTCGTAACTGCGCCTGTTGCACTGCCTTCAATATTAATCCTGCTTGCACTATCATCACATTCAATCTCTGGAGGTACATCCTTGATGATGATCTTCACGCTGCCAGTTGTTATCGTTCCGATGTTCTCGACTGCAAGTTTAACGCTCGTTCCCTTTGTTGCAATGAGATCTGGACCTGTCCATGTGCCGTCCTTAGCAAGCGTAAGGCCAAGTGCTGTGAGTTTTGCTGTCTCTGCTTCGCCTCCATCGCTGACCTTGTTGACTATCGTTTCAGCAGGAGTTATTTTCACAGTGTCAGTATCATCAACGCCGGATACTTCAAGTGCTGCAGCTGTTAACTCGTTTGCAAGGTCGTCGCCCTTCTGAATCGTAACGGTCTTCGTCTTGAGGGTTGCTTTCTTGCCTTTGACACCAATCGTTACGTCTTTCGTATCATCTCCGGCAGCGTTTTCTACCTTGATAGGAACAACAGCAGGTTCATATTCTCCTGCGTCGTTAACTGTCGGTGCTGTAGGCGTTCCTGAAATCTTGCCCTTTTCAGTATCCAGCATAAGCCCATCAGGTAATAATGTGTCGTTTGCAACTGACCATGTGAGTGTTTTCGTTCCTTTTGCGGCGAGTGAAATATTTACAGACTTTCCGACCTCAACTTCCTTCTTAAGTCCTGATTCTGCAGTTGTGATTGACGGTGCAAGTGCTCCCACAAACGTGAACTTGCGAGAAACTTTATCCTTCGTTGATGTGTTCGTTGCCGTTACCGTTATCGTGGTCTTGCTCTCTTTGTCTGCAGGATATTTTCCGCTGATCGTTATGGTCTTGTCGCTTACTGCTGCTTTTACGCCTTCCTCTGCAGTATCTTTTGCCGCACCGCTTACCTTGATGTCGATCGGATCAGTTCCTTCCACAGTTATCACGTAGTTTGCTACATCCTCGCCAGCCTTACCCTGAATCGGATCGGGGTCTTCTTCGAGTGCCGTACCGTTGACTGTCAGAGAAGGTTTCTCGTAGTCGTTAGGCGTGTAGTTGATCTTGAAGACCTTAGTCGCAGGTTTAGTCATTCCAGCGTTAATGACAGCAATCGTTACAGGAACATTCTTATAGATAGCTTTCAAGCCATCAGCAGCAGAGAGCTGTCCAGTTCCGTTATCTTCTGTCCCTTCACCGTCCTTCACGTTTACAGGAGCTTTACCTACATTCTTCTTTCTTGCGCCTACATTGGATGTGCCTGTATTAGGTGCGAACACAAGTTTAGCAACGTTATCTTCATCTGAGAGATCAATGCTTGTTCCGTCAGTAACTCCGAACATCGACTTGGCCGCCGCTTTATCGATATATGCAGTCATTGTGATTGGCTGAGTACCTGTTGCTGTGAACTCTATGCTTTCCTCGTCAGCGAGATCTCCGAATGTTACGTTATCAATCTTCGCGGCAACTCCCTTAACGGTGATGGACAATGTATCTTCATCCTCACCTGCAGGGTTCTCAACTTTGATGTAAACATAGACATTTTTCACTCTGTTAATGTCTGAATCTCCAGTGATCGTGAGTGTATCAGAGTCAAACTCAAGAGTTCCGTCTCCAATTGTTATTTTCCCTGTAGTGTCTGCTTTTGCTTCATCTTCAGTTTCGCCGAATCCTACAGTCCATTTTGCGTTGAACTGTGCGTTCGATACCGCAAGTTTCGCTGAATAGTTCTTGCCAGTTGAGAGTGCTGGAAGAGTTTTAGTAGTGATGACAGGCGTATCGTAAACGACTATGCTCTTGGTTATCGGGTCAAGCGACTTTCGGGTAACTGTATTCGTTGCCGTTATCGTGTACTTGCTCTCTCCGTCATCATCAAGTTTCGTAGTTACTGCTGTAGGCTTTCCTGAGAGATATGCAATTGTACCGTTTTTCTTGTCTGGCGTGAGTGTTACGCCTGCAGGAAGTCCCGTAGCTTTCCACTGAATCGGGCCTGGTCTCGCACAGAGTGTAATTGTACCTAGCGCATCTGCCTTTGCGTTTCCTGGAAGAGCTTCTACGTTAAGGTTTGAACCCTCTGCTGTAATGTCTTCACCTTTCTTGTATGCTCCGTCCGGGAGTGTACCTTCTCCAGTAGGATCAACAGCCCCTTCTTCTGTAGTGTCCCAATACAATGTGCCGGTAACAGAATATCTTATTGTGGACGTTGTTTTTCCAGCAGCATTTTCTGCCGTAAGTGTGAATGATGCATTGCTTGCAAGTTCCGTAGGTGTACCCGTGATTGTGAGCGTGGGTTCTTTGGTTTCTTCATCTGTTCCTGATGTAACTGTCATCCATTTAGGATACCCTGAAGCACTCAGTTTAACTTTTCCGGGACCTTTTGCTGAAACTTTGAGTTCTTGTGCCGCTTCAGCATCATAGTCAAATTCTGCCGCACCATCTAGTTCAGAGTCATCTAATTTAGGTGTTCCGATTGTCGGTTTTGCGGCTTTGAACTTCAGCGTAACTGTCTTTGTAGGTTCTGCTTTTCCGAGTGTAGCCTTAATTTTCAGATTGTAGGTCTTGTCCTTTGCTGAACCTAAAGCAACTCCAACTCCCTCTGTATCAGAATCCATTTTGTCCCATGTTCCTGAGATTTTCCCTGTCTCAGAATCAAGAGTGAGGCCGGTTGTTCCATCGTCTCCGAAATCAGATGTCTTCAGCCAGTTTCCTTTTGCACCCTCTTCAGGGTCTTCGATTGACCACGTAACTTTTTCGCCGGTCTGAAGTCCCTTAGCTGTGAGTGTTGCATTGTATGCTGTACCCCACGTTACATCGGAGAGCTTCAGGCTGGAGAGGTCAGGATTTGATGATACCTTGAGAGTGTACGATACTTCATCGCCTTTTCCGTCATCATTTGTTCCGTAAACTTTGATGGTGTACGTTCCTGCTTTGGTTGGGCTGCCGGTTATGGTTGCAGTTAAGTCGGACATCGTTTCATCTTCATTCTTGGTAACTTTGCCCTTTGTTGCTGTCATGCCTGTTGGAAGCCCTGATACTGTGATGTCGAACTTATTTCCCTTTGAGCCTGTTGCTGTGAAGACAATTCCGCCATCCTTCATGGCTGTAGTTGCAACTACTGTGCCCTCGTCATCAACGCCGTCTACGTCGAAACCTGCTGAAAGGTCGCCGCCGGATTCAACTTCTGTGCCGCCTGCTGTTGCTGTAATTGAGGGTTTTATGCCTGTAACTTTGAGCGTGAAGTTAGCTGTTGTTTCATCTTCTGGTACTTCGCCTCCGCTTTTTGTTTCATCCCATTTTGCTTTAATAGGAATTGTGAATGTACCCGTTGACTTAGGCGTACCTGTTAGAGTTGCTTTGTTGTCCCCTGTCTCGGTTATTGTGAGTTCGTTTATGCCACTTTCAGTTTCTTCTGGAAGATCACCAAGCTCTATATCAGCTACTCCGCTCTGGTTTGCTGTAACTTCAATAGTGTATTCGAAAGAATCATTAATCTCACAATCCGCAAGTTTTGTTGCTGTCTTGAATGCTGGTTTACCTTTTGGTGCGCTGTAGGCTTCTTTAACAGAAATTGTAATGTCTAAATAAGCAACATTTGTGAGCTTACTAGTGAGAGCTGCTGAACTCCTCCAGAGCTTAAACGATATATCACCTAATGACGTTGGTTTTCCAGATATCGTAAGAGAAGCTATATTAGAACTTGTAGCGACAGTTGCGGAAAGACCACTTCCTAAATCCAGCGAATCTGGACCCGCAGTACCGTTATTTGCGTATGAGCTTGAACTGCTTCCTAAAAAAAAGTATGCAGTTGTTACGCTTCCACTAGACGAAGCATATATGTACTTCACTGTCTGATTATAAGTTGCATCTACTTCTGCTTTCTCGAATGGAGTCTCATTCTCTCGCATGTTAATCGCAGACTTAGTATACGCTGCCCACGCACTTCCTGCCAAAGATAACAAGAACCCTGCAACGACTGCGAACCCAATAAAACGCTTCTTTGTTTTCATGAAACAAAACCTCCCTTTTGTTCATGCTAAATTAAGATAAGACATTTAATTTTTTCCATGAATTCCTCTCCACTATTCTTGAACTTATCAGAGAAGAATTCGCCTCCGTGCGCCCGTTTTGTTTTTTTCCGATCCCCTCCTTGTGAGTTGAATATGAACTGTGATGTAGTCTTTGTGCTTCCCAGAGTAGTCATATTTTAATGACAAAGCATAAAATGTACAACACGTAAAGATTATTTGTGAGGTTTTACTTTTTCCTCTCAATAGTTTTTTCGGCGATTTATCTTTTGCTCTTTAATGCAAAAATTGTTGCTGCTGAAATATAATTCAAATGCAAAAAAATTTTTTGAGGAGATGTATTTGCGATGGCAACATCAAGCATATTTAAGACGTTTGTGATAAAGGGCAAAGAGGAAGTTGAAGCGTTTGTGAATCTGCTGGACAGTGAACCAGAACCAATTGAACCTAATGCGAGACTTCTCACAGATCCGAAAGAGATTGAAACTCTTTTCATTAGATTAAAGAAGGGTGTTGAGAGGCTTGAAGCAGAAGAGAGACTAAAAGAGGCGAATTATGGACAGGAATAATGCGTTTTTCTATGTGAGTTTCAGAGATGCGTTGAGGGATTCTAGAGGGTTGGGAGAAGACTGGCTGTTAAGGATAATTGCGCAGTTTACTTGTGCACCTAACAGTGATGTTGAACATTTCTTGAAGCATAATGCAATCGACTTCACGAAGAAGGATCAATCGGTAACGTACTTTGTTTTTCCCAAAGATGATATTGCAGATGGATTTTCAGATGCTACACTGCCGGTTAGTTATTTCACAGTTACAACGAAACCTTTGATTATTCAATCAAGCGACATTCCAAGCAATACAATACGAAGGAAAATAGAACGTATATGCAGGCTGGACGAATCGAAACAGAACTATACAATGTCAGCGTACCTTGTAGCTCAGTTAGGGAAGAATTACAGAAACGGATTGAACGAATTAATCACGGGAGATGAACTTCTGAATGCGGCGTTGAATCTATCAAGACAGGCGCAATATCTTGTTGGAGGTACGGTTGTGTTTGTTGAGACTGAGGATAACGAGAAGCTGATTGATTTTTACGTACACAATGGTTTTCATCTTCTCGCCACCCACAGTATGAACAATAATGAACTTGTTCAAATGTTCAGAATAATATGATTGAAACTAGCTGATTTATCGCGATAATTCTTTCAACTTCACCTTTAGAATATCAACGAAACGTTTTGCCCACGCACATTGTGAAGTTACAATAGCGGGATCAATGGTTTCAAGAATCTCGAATGAATTATCCCCTTTGTCATAGTGCTTATTGCATCGTGATGTGGCTCGTCTCAAAATGTCATAAATATCACTTTTGGTCTTGGCCTCAAGGTCAGTTCCCAATGCAGGAAGAGCATTAGCATTGAAATGTTTGCTGAAGTATTTTGCGAGAGCATTTCTGTCTGCTATGAGCCATGTCTCCATGCACTGCGTCATAAGATGGCAGTGTGTTTCATCTGCATTCTGCGGCTTGTCCCATTTGTCTCTCTCTTGAAGATGTGAAAAAGGTTTCCATGTTTCTGGAGATCCATTTTGATATTCTGCTTTCACAGGTTCTTCACTGTCCACTAAGAGGAATGCATTCTCCCCGTTTTTAATCGCTGTACAGAAAGAATTAAATGTAGCTTCTCTTCCTCCGCAGGCAACAATGCGAGGCATAAATCCCTCTAAACCTGCTTTCTTGAGGAAATTTGAGAAGCCTTTACGGCAATTTGTTCTGAGAAGATTTGCATCTCCGCCGCCCTCAACGAAAATTTTTGCAATTACCATCGTGTACCTCCGATATGTCCCTGCGTCCACAATTGACCTAATCTATACTTCTCAAGCCAAGGCTTCAATTCCGTCGCATTAAGTCTCTGAAGTGTCGTTCCATCTCCGAAATTTTCCGCAACAACTACAGCTTCAGGCTGATCACTCATAGCATCAACTAAGACATCAGAATGCGTCGTAACAATAAGCTGGCATCGATTGGAGGCATCTTTGAGAAGATTGGCCAAGACCGGCAATATGTCAGGGTGCAAGCCTAATTCAGGTTCTTCAATGCAGACGAGCGGAGGAGGACTTGGATGACAGAGAAACGATAACAGGCATAAGAAACGTAACGTTCCATCAGAGAGACGAGTTGCCGGGATACTGCGTTCGCCCTCACGAAGGAATAACTGTACTGTTCCTCCTTCAATCTTAAGGTAATAATCGTCTATCCCCGAATATAATTCACGCAGGGCAGTCATAAGATTTTTCTTTTCTTTAGAGAAATCATTAAACGAATTTAGAACGAGACTAAGATTTTCCGCGTTAGATTCAAGCACATCACTTGGAAGATCTGTTTTCTGAGGTAAACGCGGAGGTGTGTAACGTCCGAAACTCCAGTTTCTATATAGACGTATTTTCGGCAGAACATCACCAAGATATGTGAGTTCCGGGTATTGATCGGGATCTTTGCGCTGTGCCAAAATGGATTGTGTTGGGTCTATATCTTCGGTTTGAAGTTTCCGGTAATGATCACGGACATTTATTGTTGCCCTTCCGCCATGAAATTCGTAGTAAAGATATGGCTGAGATTTATCTGCACTATCTGGATACTCACCTTCAATTCTTTCATCTGTGATGATGAATTTCTGAGCTTCTTCCGTAAAGCAAAGGCTGTATCTCAGGTTTCTTTTGCCTTTGGGGTTATCGAAGACCGCTTCAATTTTTGCATTCGAGAAAGAGTTATTACTATTTTTCCATAGCCAATCACGAACGCCTCCTCCATCGCGTATAGGAGTTCTAAGATCACGAGGTGCAGAACGCAGCAAGTCAAATGCTTCGATGAGATTAGATTTTCCAGAACCATTAGGGCCAATAATAACATTTAGATTCTTTAACTTAATGAGATTACTCTTCTCACTGTAACTTAAAAAACTGTTCAGCCGAATAGAATGTACTAGCATTACGCCACCATCTTTGAATAGTTTTTGAGATTATAGCATGTGAAATGATGTTTAGATATTCATGTCCTTGATTTATAATGAACTTTATTACGATAACAGATAAAAGCAAATGTTGACATTGAAGATAGCAATTTGCTAATATTAACAGGCTGTTTTTACGTAATGTTTAGAGAGGAGGTGTAATCTGCTGCTGATAGGGCAGTATCATAAACCCGAAAATAGAATCATTCAACAGCAGAGACTTGTGCCAACAATTAATCAGTTAGTGCGTCTTGGACGTGAAGAGAAAAAGAGCAAAAGTAATTCTCCGGCATTGCAGGGGAATCCGGCCAGAAGAGGAGTATGCACACGTGTATATACGATAACTCCCAAGAAGCCGAACTCAGCATTAAGGAAAGTTGCGCGTGTGAGACTGACAAACGGAATCGAAGTTACTTCATACATTCCAGGAATCGGACATAACTTGCAGGAGCACTCAGTGGTATTAGTGAGAGGCGGAAGAGTGAAAGACCTTCCAGGTGTACGCTATCACATAATCAGAGGAACGCTTGACTGCGGTGGTGTAGAAAACAGGAAGAGAAGCCGTTCAAAGTATGGAGCACGCAGACCGAAAGCTAATTAGCAGAAGGAGAATTACACAAGATGCCGAGAAAAGGACATGTTAAGAAGCGTCCGCCAGTGCCGGATATAAGATTCAGTAACCCGGCAGCATCAAGGTTCATAAGTGCGTTGATGATGGGCGGAAAGAGAAGCCTTGCCGAGAAAATCTTTTACGGAGCACTTGAGCAGGCAGCGGAGAAACTTGGAGTAGAACCCTTTGAAGTATTCGAGACTGCAATGAAGAACGTTACACCGAACATCGAAGTACGTCCCCGCCGTGTAGGAGGAGCAACGTATCAGGTTCCGGTAGAAGTAACGCCAGAACGTGGAGTGCAGTTATCGATTCGCTGGATAGTATCATTTGCGAGAGCGAAAAAGGGAATGCCCATGTCAGAGAGATTAATGCGTGAATTAATGGATGCCTACAAGAATGAAGGAGCTTCAATAAAACGCCGTGATGATACTCACAGAATGGCGGAAGCGAACAGGGCATTTGCGCATTATCGCTGGTAAAACTAATATTATTGCAGGTGTAAATTTTTGCAGGACATTTCTAAAGTACGTAATATAGGTATAGCGGCCCACATTGATGCGGGAAAGACAACGACAAGCGAGCGTATACTTTATTACACGGGAAGTAATTACAAGGTCGGTGAAGTTCACGAGGGAACCGCGACTATGGACTGGATGGAGCAGGAACGTGAGAGGGGAATAACAATCACGAGTGCTGCTACAACTTGCGCGTGGAAGGGTCATACTATCAACCTGATTGATACGCCAGGCCACGTGGATTTTACAGCGGAAGTAGAGCGGTCTATGAGAGTACTTGACGGAGCTGTAGCAGTGTTTTGTGCGGTAGGAGGAGTAGAGCCTCAATCCGAAACGGTATGGAGACAGGCGGATAAATATCATGTTCCGAGAATTGCGTTCGTCAATAAGATGGACAGAATCGGTGCTGATTTTCCGTCCGTAGTGAGTGCCATGCGTGAGAGGCTTGGAGCTAATGCGATTCCTATACAGCTTCCGATAGGAGCAGAAGATGACTTCGCCGGAGTAGTAGATTTAATTGAACAGAAAGCATTTTATTTTTCGGGTGTACTTGGCCAGGCTCCAACAGAGAGACCAATCCCCGCAGAACTTGCGATGCCAGCCAAGCAGGGAAGAGACACTATAATAGAAGCGTTATCGGATTTCAGCGATGATATTATGATGTTGTTCCTTGAGGGAAAGCCAGTTAGTCCTGAATTGATTCGCAAGACACTCAGAGAGGCAGTGATAAGCCTGAAAGCAGTGCCGGTATTATGCGGATCAGCATTCAAGAACAAGTGCGTAGAACCTCTGCTTGATGCGGTTGTTGAATATCTTCCAAGTCCGATAGATATTCCGCCGGTTAAGGGATTATCACCGAATGATCCTGAAATGATTCTTGAGAGACATAGCAGTCCTGATGAACCATTTGCGGCATTGGCATTTAAGATTGCTTCTGATTCATTTTTGGGAAAATTATGTTTCCTGAGAGTATATTCGGGTAAACTTGAGAAGGGCAATGCGTTATACAATCCGACATCGAGACAGAAAGAGCGAATCGGACGCATAATGAGAATGCACTCAAACAAGCGCGAAGATATTGACTCAATGGAAGCAGGAATGATTGTAGCAGTACCTTCACTGCGCGCAACGAGAACAGGTGATACTCTCTGCGATGAATCGAATCAGATAGTCCTTGAGAGCCTTGAATTCCCTGAACCAGTTATATCGCTCGCAGTAGAACCTGCAACTCAGAACGATAAAGTGAAACTCTCAAAGGGATTAACGGCCTTAGCTGACGAAGACCCTACATTCAAGGTACATAATGACGAGGAAAGCGGTCAGACCGTAATATCAGGAATGGGAGAACTTCACCTTGAGATAATCGTTGACAGGCTGAAGCGTGAGTTCGGAGTTGATGTGAAGGTAGGAAATCCTCAGGTAGCATATCGTGAGGCAATCAGAAAGGCAGCACGTGCAGAAGGAAAGTATATCCGTCAATCAGGCGGAAGAGGTCAGTATGGACATGTTGTATTTGAGATTGAACCTCTTGAAGGCGGCAAGTACGAGTTTGAAGATAAGATTGTAGGCGGTGTAATCCCGAAGGAATTCATTGCGGCAGTCGAAAAAGGACTTGAAGAAGCTGTACAGTCAGGTGTGCTTGGAGGGTATCCTGTAATAGGCGTTAAGGTAGCATTAGTTGACGGTTCATATCATGAAGTCGACAGCTCGGAGATGGCGTTCAAGATAGCGGCATCAATGGGATTCAAGGAGGCCATGAAACGCGCAGACCCTGTGCTTATGGAACCTGTAATGTCAGTTGAAGTAGTAACGCCTGAGGAATATGTTGGTGATGTCATTGGTGATTTGTCATCGAGGAGAGGACGCATTGACGGAATGGACGTTAGAGCAAACGCAAGAATCATACGTGCATTCGTGCCTTTAGTCGGAATGTTCGGTTACGCTACGGATTTACGAAGCAAGACATCAGGACGTGCGAATTACTCGATGCAGTTTGATCACTATGAACAGACCCCCGCAGAAGTCAGTGAAAAGATTTTGCAGGGAAGAATTTAGCAGTAAAAAAGGAGAAATGAGTTATGGCAAAAGAAAAATTTGAACGCAACAAGCCCCATTTGAACATTGGTACGATCGGGCATATCGATCACGGTAAGACGACACTTACAGCGGCTATCACAAAGTGCCTTGCTACAGAGGGCAATGCAGAATTCACAGCATATGACATGATCGATAAGGCTCCCGAAGAGAGAGAGCGCGGAATCACGATTAACATTGCACACGTTGAATATCAGACAGCAAAGAGGCACTATGCACACATCGACTGTCCGGGACATGCAGACTACATCAAGAACATGATCACCGGTGCTGCACAGATGGACGGAACGATTCTTGTTGTCAGTGCGGCAGACGGCCCAATGCCCCAGACACGTGAGCACGTTCTTCTTGCCCGTCAGGTCAACGTTCCTGCGATCGTCGTGTTCATGAACAAGACAGACCAGGTTGATGACCCCGAACTTCTTGACCTCGTTGAAATGGAAGTACGCGAACTCCTCAACAAGTACGAGTTCCCCGGCGATGATATTCCGATTATTCGCGGTTCAGCACTTGAAGTTCTCGAAAAAGGCACAGGCAAGAGAGATGACCCTGTATGCAAATGCATTTTTGATCTTATGGATGCATGCGATAACTACATTCCTGATCCTGTACGTGAGATTGATAAACCGTTCCTTATGCCGATTGAAGACGTATTCACGATTACGGGACGCGGCACAGTCGTAACGGGAAGAGTTGAGCGTGGAATCATCAAGGCAGGCGAGGAAGTTGAAATCGTCGGAATGACCAGAGACACACGCAAGACAGTTGCAACATCACTTGAAATGTTCAGGAAGATTCTTGACAGTGCAGAAGCAGGCGACAACGTTGGTGTACTCCTTCGAGGAATCGATAAGGACGAAGTACAGCGCGGTCAGGTTCTCGCAAAGCCGGGTTCAGTTACTCCTCATACGAAGTTCAAGGGTGAGGTTTACGTCTTAAAGAAAGAGGAAGGCGGAAGACATACACCGTTCTTCGCGGGATACAAGCCTCAGTTCTATTTCAGAACTACGGACGTTACCGGCAACATTAAACTTCCTGAGGGCGTAGAAATGGTAATGCCGGGCGATAATGCAACGTTTGAAGTTGACTTAATCGTTCCTATCGCAATGGAAGAAGGATTACGCTTCGCAGTTCGTGAGGGCGGCCACACAGTAGGTGCGGGAGTCGTAACACAGATAATCGAGTAAAGTCGGACAGATAATCATGGCACGCAAAATCCGCATAAGGTTGAAGTCATTCGATCACAGAGTGCTTGATGTTTCAGCTGCACAGATAGCAGAGACAGCACAGAGTACCGGCGCAAGAGTTTCAGGGCCTATTCCGCTTCCTACTGAAGTTGGAAGAATTACGATTCTGAAATCACCGCATAAGGACAAAGATGCAAGAGAGCAGTTTGAAATGCGCACGCACAAGAGGTTGATTGACATTATTGACCCGACACAGAAGACGATGGATGCTCTGATGCAGTTAAATTTAGCGTCAGGTGTAGACATACAGATTAAATTTTAGTCGTAAGGAGACAAAGTAATTATGCCAATAGGGATTCTGGGGAAGAAGCTCGGCATGACACAGATATATGATTCCGAAGGACAAGCCGTACCTGTTACGGTAGTCCTTGCGGGGCCGTGTTCAGTGATTGCCATTCGTACCCCTGAACAGAACGGGTATTCCGCCGTTCTTCTCGGCTTCGGGGCTGTTAAGGCTCATAAGCTGTCCAAACCGCAGAAGGTAATGTTCGAGAAATTGAATCTTGAACCAAAGAAAACACTTCGGGAATTCAGGCTTGATGACGTGAAAGGCTATGAAGTAGGACAGGAAATAAAAGCCGACTTGTTTGAAGCTGGAGAGAAGATTAATGTTAAGGGTATCTCCAAAGGAAAAGGCTTCGCAGGAGTCATGAAGCGTCATCACTTCGGAGGTCAGCAGTTCAGTCATGGTACATCGGTAGAGCATAGGCACGGAGGTTCAAGCGGAGCAATATCGTATCCCGGCAGAGTATTTCCCGGCAAGAGAATGCCCGGACATATGGGAAGCGATAAAGTAACCGTGAAGAATCTGACTGTCATGGCCGTTGACCTTGAGAATAATTTGATTCTGGTAAAAGGCGCAGTACCTGGTGCAAAGAACAGTCTGCTTGCCCTCTGCAAGAAAGCCTAAGGAGGGAAAGAGAATACAATGCCATTCGTAAAAGTATACGAGTTCACAGGAGAACGTGCCGGTGAAATGGAAGTCTCAGCAGAAGTCTTTGATACACCCGTTCATATGCCTGCGATACATCAGGTAGTCGTTGCGCATTTAGCTAACTGCCGTCAGGGTACAGCAAGCACGAAGACACGCGGTGATGTGTCAGGCGGAGGCAAAAAGCCCTGGAGACAGAAGCATACAGGACGTGCTCGTCAGGGCAGTACACGTTCACCTATATGGGTACACGGCGGTGTTGCACATGGCCCGCACCCAAGAGACTATCACCAGAAAGTCAACAAGAAAGTAATGCGTCTCGCATTGAGGAGCGTGCTCTCTGATAAAGTCCGCGAAGATCTTTTATCTGTTGTGAAAGGTTTTGACGCAATCGAAAAGCCATCAACGAAGGCAATCAAGAATCTCTTTGATGCACTCGGTGTAGGCAAGACATTAGTCATCTATCACAACAATGGTCTGAACGTAACCAGGTCAGTGAGAAATTTACCCGGGGCAAAATGCATTAACGTTGCGAGCATAAACGTATATGACATTCTGAACGCTAAGAACTTAGTCGTAACACCGGAAGTTGTAGCGAAAATTGAGGAGGTATATTCAAAATGAATCTAACTGCTCATGACATTATCATTCGACCGATTATTACGGAGAAGACAAGTTCATTAATGGCACTGAATAAGTACACGTTTGAAGTTCACAAGAGTGCGAACAAGATTCAGATTCGTGATGCAGTTGAAGAAGTATTCAACGTGAAGGTCGCCGGTGTGAACACAATCAACGTTAAGGGAAAGTTACGCCGCAGAGGAGCATCGAAGGGTTATACGCGTTCATGGAAGAAAGCTATTGTACAACTGAAGCCGGATCAGCGTATAGAGTTCTTCGAGGGAGCTTCGATATAAAACAGGAGATTTAATTCAAGATGTCAATTAAACAGTTTAAGTCGTATACACCTGGCCGTCGTCATATGACGATACAGAGCAGGGATGATATTACGGCAGATAAACCAGAACGTTCACTTGTAGTTCAGCTCCGAAAGCATGGAGGCAGAAACAATACAGGCCGAATCACCATGCGTCATATCGGAGGCGGACACAGGCGCGCATACAGGATAATAGATTTCAAGCGGGAGAAGCTCGGCATACCCGGAAAGGTAGCGACAGTTGAGTATGATCCTAACAGGAACGCAAGAATCGCACTGATAAATTATGCAGACGGCGAGAAGAGATACATCATTCTTCCCAAAGGTTTGAACGTAGGCGATGTGATTTATTCAGGCCCTGAGAGCGATATAACTCCCGGCAATGCGTTGAAGCTCAAAGATATTCCTGTCGGTACGGTCATTCATAACATCGAGTTACAGCCCGGATGCGGTGCAAAACTTGTACGTTCAGCGGGAACATCAGCGCAGTTAATGTCCAAAGAGGGAAAGTATGCATATATCAGAATGCCGAGCGGTGAATTACGTCTTGTGCTTCTTGAATGCATGGCCACAGTCGGACAGGTCGGCAATGAAGATTACGATAATATCTCTCTCGGCAAGGCTGGTAAAACTCGCTGGAAGGGTCGCAGGCCGTCAGTCAGAGGAATGGTAATGAACCCTGTAGATCACCCGATGGGCGGCGGTGAAGGAAAATCAAAATCCAATAAGCACCCTGTCTCACCTTGGGGAACTCCTGCAAAGGGTTACAAGACACGCAAGCGTAAGCCGTCAGACAGGCTGATAATCCGCAGGCGTTATGATAAGTAAAAGGAGCTGAAAAATAAATGCGCTCGACAAAGAAAGGGCCTTTTGTTGAACAGAGGCTTCTTGACAGAATAGAGGACATGAACGTTTCAGGCAATAAGCACGTGGTCAAAACGTGGTCGAGACGTTCAACGGTTGTGCCTCAGATGATTGGACACACAATAGCTGTGCACAATGGACGTATGCATCTGCCCGTTTACATAAGTGAGAACATGGTAGGTCATAAACTCGGTGAGTTCGCTCCGACGAGGAAGTTCGGACATCACGCAGGACAGGACAAAAAGAAATAGGGGTAAATCATGGCAGAGATTAAAACCGCAAAGGCTATGACGAAAAACGCAAGAATTTCCCCGTATAAAGTCCGTCAGGTTTTGGAACTCATTCGCGGGAAAAGTGCAGAACGCGCCGTAGTGATATTAAAATTCAGCGACAAGAAAGCAGCACGCATAATATTGAAAGTGCTGAATAGTGCAATGGCGAACGCAGAGCATAATTACGGAATGGATCTCGATAAACTTTATGTTCATGAGGCATATGCAAATCAAGGCCCTATGATGAAGAGATTCAGACCAGTCTCAATGGGACGCGCTCATCCGTATGTGCATAAGACATCACATGTAGTGATTGCTCTCGGCGAACGTCAGTAGGAGGAAAATTTTCAGAATGGGACAGAAAGTTCACCCAGTAGGCTATCGTCTCGGAGTGTCAAGCGAATGGCAGGCGAGATGGTATGCGGACAAAAAGAATTACGCAAAGAAGTTACACGAAGATATAAAGCTGCGTAAGTACATAATGAAGAAATGGGAAGGCGCAGGCATTTCCCGTATAGACATTGAGCGTGTCGGGCCTGTCGTAAGGTTTACTATCTTCACTGCTCGTCCTGGTGTCGTAATCGGCAAAGGCGGCAATGAGATTCAGAACATCAAGAATGAACTTCAGGCGATAACCGGCGGAAAGGTCATGGTAAACGTTCATGAGATAAATAATCCTGATGTTGAAGCCCAGCTTGTAGCAGAAGGAATCGCAAGCTCACTTGAACGCAGAGTATCTTTCAGACGCGCAATGAAGCAGGCAATCTTCCGCGCAACTAAGGCAGGCGTAAAGGGAATCAAAGCACAGGTTGCAGGTCGTTTAGGCGGAGCAGAAATCGCTCGTACTGAATGGTACAACGAAGGTCAGTTACCGCTTTCGACAATCAGAGCTGATATTGATTACGGATTTGCAGAGGCTGTAACAATGTACGGTGTAATAGGCTGCAAGGTTTGGATATACAGAGACCGCGAGAATGAGAAAAAAGCTCAGGCACCTACACGTACTGCGCGTAACAGGCCAGCGAATAAGGGGGCATAGTGAATCATGTTAATGCCAAGCCGAGTAAAATTCCGCAAGTCTCACAGGTCTCCGTTAAGAGGAATCTCTAAGGGAGGCACAGAAGTATCATTCGGTGATTATGGTATACAGGCACTCGAAAACGTTTGGCTCACTGCCAGACAAATTGAGGCAACTCGTGTAGCAATATCACGAAAGATGAAGAAAGGCGGAAAAATTTGGATACGTGTGTTCCCCGATAGACCGTATACAAAGAAGCCCCTTGAAACAAGAATGGGAAAAGGTAAAGGTGCGCCGGAGTTCTGGGTAGCCGCCGTAAAGAGAGGCCGTGTATTGTTCGAGTTCTCTGGTATCAGCGAAGATCTCGCACAGGAAGCCTTCAGGACAGCATCACATAAACTGCCCGTTAAGGTTCGCATGGTGCGCAGCGGAGGGAGTGATTAGCCTGATGGACGCGAGCGTGAAGCCGGAAAAACTCCGTGAACTTACGAGAGAAGAGTTAGCCGGAAAGATTAAGGAGTATAAGACAGAATTATTCAATCTGCGTTTTCAGAATGCTGTCGGGCATTTAAAGAACACGAGCCGTATTCGTGAAGTCAAAAAGACTATTGCAAGGCTCTTAACGATAGCGACTGAGAAGGCAGTTGCAGAAAAGGAAGCAGACAATGCCGAGTAAAGTAAGAACGGGAATAGTCGTAAGCAACAAGATGGACAAGACAATAGTAGTCCGTGTTGAGCGAATGGCCGAGCATCCGTTATATGGAAAGAGAATCAAGCGTGCAAAAAAGTACGTGGCTCATGATGCAGAGAACACATGCCGTATGGGTGATGAAGTTCGCATTCGTGAAACAAGACCTCTCAGCAAAACTAAACGCTGGGAACTTCTTGAAGTAACGAGACGTGCACCTGTGTTCGGTACAGATGAGACACTTGAGAAAGTATCAGAGGAGGTTCAGGAGTAAATGATTCAGCTAACAACTGTCTTGAACGTCGCTGATAATTCAGGAGCAAGAAAATTATTCTGCATTCAGGTTATGGGAGGCAGCAAGAGACGTTACGGCACAATCGGTGATGTCATCGTTGCGTCAGTGCGTGAAGCAATTCCCAACAGCAACATTCCGAAGGGCAGTGTAGTGAAGGCCGTCATAGTTCGCACGAAGAAAGAAGTCCGCAGACGTGATGGTACGTATGTAAGATTCGATGACAACGCTGCTGTTCTGATTGATGCAAACGGTGAGCCTAGAGGAACTCGTATATTCGGGCCTGTAGGTCGTGAACTCAGAGCTAAGAAGTACATGCGTATATTATCGCTGGCTCCTGAAGTCGTGTAGGAGAAAAAAATCATGTCAGTAAGATTAAAGAAGAATGACCGAGTGAAAGTAATCACCGGAAAAGATAAGGGCAAAGAAGGCAAAATCATTCGCCGTATACCTGAGAGAGATCTGATTGTTGTTGAAGGCGTTAATATGGTTTCACGTCA
The DNA here is from genome assembly GCA_905235735.1 of uncultured Synergistales bacterium. Classification (GTDB taxonomy): domain Bacteria; phylum Synergistota; class Synergistia; order Synergistales; family Aminobacteriaceae; genus JAFUXM01. The sequence goes on along the minus strand of CAJOMU010000004.1, from coordinate 94,436 downwards.
TGTAAAGCCCTCGCAGAATAATCCTCAGTCAGGAATAATCAAGCAGGAAGCTCCGATATACGCAAGCAAGGCTATGTTAGTGTGCCCTCAGTGCGGGAAGGCTACAAGAGTCGGTGCATCTTTCCTTGAGAATGGGAAGAAAGTCCGCGTCTGCAAAAAGTGCGGAGAGATTATAGATCGCGGAGGACTTTAAACTATGGCAATGACACCGAGAATGCTTGAAAAATATAAAAGCGAAGTATCTCCTGCAATGATGCGCGAGTTCGGATATAAAAACGTTATGCAGCTTCCTAAAATCGAGAAGGTAGTCGTCAATATTGGTGTTGGTGATGCAAAGCTCGATATTAAATTCATGGACGCGGCAATCAATGAACTCAGAGCAATTACAGGACAGCAGCCGTTACTGAAACGCGCAAAGAAATCAATCGCAGGATTCAAAGTGCGTCAGAATATGCCGGTTGCATGTGCAGTAACGCTCAGGGGTGCAAAGATGTGGGAGTTTCTTGACAGGCTTATTTCGCTTGCTCTTCCTGCAATTAAAGATTTTCAGGGAATAACAAGGAAGGGATTCGATGGCCGCGGAAATTATAATTTAGGTTTACGCGAGCAGTTAATCTTCCCGGAGATAAGCTACGATAAGGTAATCAGATCAAGAGGTATGAACGTCTCAATAGTAACGACAGCTAAGAGTGATGAAGAAGCATTCGCATTGCTGAAGGGACTAGGAATGCCGTTCAGAACGAGTAATCAGGGGGTGTAACGGAGAAAAATGGCAAGAAAAGCACTGAGATACAAAGCAACACTCACCCCGAAATTCAGCACAAGACAACATAACAGATGTCCGTTATGCGGTCGTATTCACGGATACATCAGAATGTTCGATATGTGCCGCTGCTGCTTCAGAAAAATGGCACGTGAGGGAGTATTTCCCGGCGTTGTCAAATCAAGCTGGTAGGGGGTAAATCAAGTTGTACGTAAATGACCCTGTTGCAGATATGCTCACGAGGATACGCAATGCCAATATGATTTATTCAGAGAGCGTTGATGTTCCTTCGAGCAAAATGAAATTAGCCTTAGCCAGAATATTAAAGGATGAAGGCTATATAAGAAATTTCAGAATGATAACTGATCCCGATAAACCATATACAGAGATAAGAATTTATTTATCATACGGATCACATCGTGAGAGAGTTATTCAGGGACTTAGAAGGATCAGCAAACCAGGACGAAGAATTTATGTAGGCCGCGACAAATTACCCGTTGTAATGGGCGGATTAGGTCTCGCAATTCTATCAACGTCAAAGGGTTTGAAGACCAGCGCAGAAGCCAATAAACTTGGTCTAGGCGGAGAAGTTCTCTGCTATGTCTGGTAGGAGGAGAGAATAAATCATGTCTCGTATTGGACGCAAAGCAGTGGAAATCGCAAAAGGTGCAAGCGTTGAACTCAAAGGAAATGACATCGTAGTGAAAGGCCCGAAAGGTGAACTTCACGCAAAGTTAATGCCCGGTATCAATGTTGATATTGAAGGCTCAGAAGTCAAAGTCTCACGCTCTAACGAAGAGAAGCAGACTAAAGCGTGGCACGGAATGACCAGAGCATTAATCGCAAACATGGTAACGGGAGTAACAGCAGGATTCTCAAAGACAATGGAGATTGTCGGAGTAGGCTGGCGTGCAGCACTTCAGGGAAAGAAGCTCGTGATGAATCTCGGTTATTCACATCCGATAGAGTTCACGCCTCCCGAAGGAATAGAGATAGTTGTTGAGAACCCGATTAAGTTTCACGTCAGGGGAATCGACAAGGAACTCGTTGGGCAGACATGTGCCCTCATTAAGGAATTCAGACCGCCGGAGCCTTATCACGGAAAAGGTATCAAGTTCGAGAATGAATACATAATCCGTAAAGCCGGTAAGACTGGGGCGAAGTAAACTAAGATGAAGAAGAAAAGCAGAAATGATATGCGCGTTATAAGGCATGAGAGACTCCGCCGTACTCTTTCGGGTACAGCAGAGAAACCCCGCCTTTGTGTGTTCAGAAGCCTGAAGAATATTTACGTTCAGGTCATTGATGATGAGAAAGGGCACACTCTCGTATCAGCTTCAACATTAGAGAAGGCATTACAGCCGGAACTCAAGGGAAGCTGCAACATAGAAGCCGCAAAAGTTATCGGAAAGACGATAGCGGAACGTGCAAAGGCCAAAGGAATAAGCACGGTAGTGTTCGACAGAGGAGGCCACGCGTATTTAGGGAAAGTTATGGCAGTGGCTGATGCTGCTCGTGAAGGAGGGCTTGTGTTCTAAGATGCCTAGAAGAAATGATACAGAAGCACCAGAATTTCAGGAACGCGTAGTAGCGATTAACCGCGTAAGTAAAGTTGTAAAAGGCGGAAAGAGATTCAGGTTCGCAGTTCTTGTTGTGGTCGGAGACGGAAACTCTCAGGTCGGAACAGGAATAGGCAAGGCAAAAGAAATAGCTGAAGCAGTCAGAAAAGGAATCGATAAGGCCAAGAAGAATATGGTCGAAGTCCGTCATGCAGGCAATACGATTCCTCATCCTGTAGTCGGTGAGTTCGGTGCAGCAAGAGTTTTGCTCAAGCCGTCCCCAGATGGAACAGGAGTTATTGCAGGCGGAGTTGTCCGTGCAATAATGGAACTTGGCGGAGTGAAGGACGTTGTTACGAAAGTTACAGGCAGAACATCAAACGCAATCAACGTTGCACACGCTACTCTTGAGGCCATAAAGATAACCCGAACAGCAGATGAGATAATGAAACTCAGAGGGCTTTCAGGTGAAGAGACGAATGAAGAAACTGCTCCTGAAGAAGCAGCAGTAATTGGAGAGTGATTCACATGGCCAGGATAAAAGCAAAGTGGATCAAGAGCGCAATAGCTTTCCCCGAAAGGCAGAAACGCACGATTAAGGCACTTGGATTCAAGAAATTGAACTCCGAAGTTGAACACGAAGATACACCGCAGATACGCGGAATGATAAATCACGTGCGTCATCTGGTTAAATGGGAGGTTGTAGAATGATAACGTTACATGATTTGCATCCCGCAGAAGGCTCAACACACAAGAATAAACGTCTTGGTCAAGGGCCTGGAAGCGGCAAAGGCAAAACAGCAGGCAAAGGTCATAAAGGCGACAAATCAAGAACTGGAGGCGGAGTTCGTCCGGGTTTCGAGGGAGGACAGATGCCTTTAACGAGACGCACACCTAAGAGAGGCTTCAATAATGCGAGATTTGCGAAAGTCTTTCAGGTTGTTAATCTTGATGTTCTCGATAAGAAGTTCAAAGCTGGCGATGAAGTCAATCCCGAAATCATGTTCGAGGCAAGAGTGATTCGTAAAAAGAACATTCCTGTGAAGATTTTAGCCAACGGAGAACTCAACAAGTCCCTTAAAATAAAAGCAAGTGCATTCAGCGAAGAAGCCGTGAAAAAAATTGAGTCTGCCGGCGGAACTCATGAGGTAATCTGATGTTCGGGTCTCTGGGTGATATTTTCAGGCTGCCGGATCTGAAGCGCAGAATATTCTTCACGATATTCATTCTGTTCATCTTCAGACTGGGAGCTTACATCCCCAGTCCAGGCGTTGACCGTGCTGCTATGGCAAATTTATTCAATACAGGCGGCGGCGTTATGGACTTCCTGAATCTATTTTCAGGGGGAGCTTTGAGCCGTTTCGGAATATTCTCGCTGGGTGTTGCTCCGTACATCAACTCAAGCATCGTCATGCAGTTACTCGTAGTAATTTTCCCGTACTTGGAGAAGTTACAGAAGGATTCAGCTGACGGTCATAAAAAGATAACTCAATGGACACGTTACGGAGCGGTCATATTCGCAGTCGTTCAGGCAGTAGGTATGACGGCATGGCTTCGCAGTCTCGGAATCATGCAGGTCGGTGTTCTCGAATGGATTTTAGTCGTTCTGACACTGGTTGCGGGTTCAATGGCGGTCATGTGGTTAGGCGAGGAACTCACAGATCACGGTATAGGCAACGGAATTTCACTGTTAATCTTTGCCGGTATCGTTGCGAGAATCCCAGAGGCAATACTTCAGACATGGAGCATGGTCAGACTGGGTTCACTGAGCGTGATTGCATTATTGCTCGGAATCGTATTAATGGTTGTCGTTGTTGCAGGATGCATTATGCTTCAGGAAGGGCAGAGAAGACTTCCCGTTCAGTATGCAAAGCGAGTAGTTGGGAATAAGATTTACGGAGGACAGAGCACATTTATCCCTCTGAAAGTGAATCAGGCAGGAGTTATCCCGATAATTTTTGCAAGTTCACTCTTAATATTCCCGTATACAATCGCAAATTATTTCAGTGATAGTTCTGTGGGAAGATTCTTCAGCAATTTGTTTGCTCCGAACAGCGTATTTTATATTCTCTGCAACATTGCCCTGATTATTTTCTTTTCGTATTTCTATACGGCAGTCGTCTTTAACCCAACAGACATAGCCAACAACATGAAGAAGTACGGAGGATTCATTCTCGGCATAAGACCAGGACAACCTACATCGGATTACATTACGCGCGTAATGGAACGCATAACACTCGGAGGCGGCGTGTTCTTAGCAATCGTTGCATTGATTCCGAATATTATGTCGTCAGTCTTGAACGTTCGCAGCTTCTATTTCGGCGGAACTGCGGTACTAATCGTTGTCGGAGTTGCAATAGACACGATCAACCAGATTGAAGCACAGTTACTCATGCGGCATTATGACGGCATACTGAAGAAATCCGGCGGCGGTCGTTCGCGTGGTCTGTTGAGAGGTTAATCATGAAGTTAGTATTGTTAGGTGCGCCTGGTGCCGGTAAAGGTACTCAGGCCGTTTTCCTTAAAGAACGTCATGGTCTCGCTCACATTTCAACGGGTGATATTCTCAGGCATAATTTGAATCAAGGGACACCTTTGGGACTTGAAGCAAAAAAATACATGGACAAAGGCGAACTTGTTCCCGATGAAGTTGTGATGCAGATGATAGGTGAACGTCTCGATTCACTCAAACCTGATGAGGGATTCATGCTTGACGGCTTCCCTAGAACAGTGAAGCAGGCAGAATTCCTCGAAAGTAAGACGAAAATTGACGGCGTTATTATGTTCACGGTCTCCGATGATGACATCGTGAAGAGATTGCTTAACCGCGCTGTTTGCCGTTCATGCGGGGCTATCACGAACTGGGACAACGATAAATGCCCTTCATGCGGAGGAGAACTCTACAGACGAGCAGATGATAATGAAGAGACAATCAGAAGCCGCCTTAAAGTTTTTCATGAACAGACAGAAGCACTCATAGAATTTTATAAGGCAAGAAAACTTTTGCTTGAAGTCGATGCAACTGGAATGCCCGAAGAAATTTTTGAACGTGTCATCGGACTACTGAGCCATGATAAAAATTAAGACCGCTGACGAAATAGAGTTAATGAGAATCGCAGGACGTGTTACAGCTGAAGTGTTAGACATAATGCGTGAGGCTGTGCGTCCTGGCATCTCAACAGGTGAATTAGACAGGCTCGCGGAAGAACACATACGCGCTAATAACGGCATACCCGCATTCAAGAACTATAAGCCAGGCTTCGGATTCACACCGTTTCCGGGAACTATATGCGCCTCAGTCAATGAGGAAGTTGTTCACGGAATTCCTGATTTCAACCGAATACTTCAGGAAGGCGATATTATCAGCATAGATGTCGGAGCTTATGTGAACGGTTACTGCGGTGATGCTGCGTGCACTTACCCCGTCGGAAGTATAAGTGAAGAACGAAAACATCTTCTTGAAGTTACAGAGGATTCATTGAACAGGGCAATAGCCAAAGCTGTGAAGGGAAATACACTCGGCGATATAGGCTATGCAGTTGAGAGTTACGTTAAGCCTCTGGGATATGGAATCGTTCGGGACTACACAGGACACGGAATCGGAAAGAAGATGCATGAAGCTCCGCAGATACCGAATTACGGTAAGGCAGGACAGGGTATGACGCTAAAGGCAGGCATGACAATAGCAATTGAGCCTATGATTATGTCCGGGCGCGAAGATGTGAACACTGATGCTAATGGCTGGACTGTTACGACAGCTGACGGTTCCGATGCCGCACATTTTGAACGCTCGATTGTAATCCTTGACGACGGGCCTGAGATTTTAACCAAATGGCAGAGTTCGAGATAGGCCAGGTAGTAATCTCAAGGCAAGGCAAAGATACCGGGCTTGAATATGTAGTTGCAGGTTTTGATTCAAACGGCAGAGTGAAGTTAATCCGGCCAGACAAATTTAATGTTTCAAGACCAAAGATGAAGAACCCCAGACATTTGCAATCGACGTTGAGACGCGCAGAAAATTTACTAGAATACATAAAGGCAGGTAAAGACATTGACCGGGGATATTTTTACAGGAGCGTAATGGATTAATGGCAAATTCCGGCAAAGAGGACGTAATCGAAGTTAAAGGTGTAATTTCCGAACCACTGCCGAACGCAATGTTCAGAGTTGAACTTGAAAATGGACATCGTGTTTTGGCACACGTCAGCGGAAAAATGAGAATGCACTTCATCAAGATATTACCAGGTGATAAAGTGCTCGTTGAAATCACCCCATATGATTTATCGCGGGGCAGAATAATTTATCGATACAAATAAATTCAGGTGATATAAAAAATGAAAGTAGGCCCATCAGTAAAACCTATCTGCGAATTTTGCAGAGTTATCCGCCGTCATGGTGTCGTGCGCGTAATTTGCTCGCGTAACCCAAGACATAAACAGCGTCAGGGTGTCAGGAGGTAATTGATTTAAATGGCACGTATAGCAGGAGTAGATCTGCCCAGAGAGAAAAGGGTAGAAATCGGTTTAACGTACATTTTCGGAATCGGCCTTAAAACTTCACAGAAGATTCTTGCGGCTACAGGCGTTAATCCTGACACAAGAGTGAAAGACCTCAGCGAAGAAGACAGTCAGAAATTGAGACGCGAGATTGAAGACAACTACAAAGTTGAAGGAGATCTCAGACGCGAGATTTCGATGAATATCAAGAGATTGATGGACATCGGATGCTACAGAGGAATTCGCCATCGTCTTGGCCTTCCAGTCAGAGGTCAGCGCACAAAGACTAATGCAAGAACCCGCAAAGGCCCAAGAAGAACAGTTGCGAACAAGAAGGTTGCTACGAAATAAGGCAGCTTAAACAGGAGGTAAATTAAAGTTGGCAAAGAGAACAGCGCAGGCTCGTAAAGGCAAAAGGCGCGAGAAGAAAAATATAAATTACGGAGTTGCACACATATACTCAACGTTCAACAATACGGTTCTGTGTATCAGCGACAGAGGCGGAAATATAATCACGTGGGCATCAGGCGGCAATGTAGGCTTCAAGGGTGCAAGGAAATCAACACCATTTGCGGCTCAGATTGCGGCACAGCAGGTTGCGAAAGGTGCACAGGATCAGGGAGTTCAGGAGATTGACGTTGTTGTCAAAGGGCCAGGACCAGGCCGTGAAAGTGCGATAAGGGCACTGCAGGCGGCAGGTCTACAGGTTAATTTAATCAAGGACGCTACACCTATCCCGCACAACGGATGCAGACCGCCTAAGAGGAGAAGAGTTTAGTGGTCGTTGAATCTGAAGGAGTTTTGAATTTGGAGAACAACACCAGATTTAAAGTTTATATCGAGGAAAAGACTCAGGATTACGGAAAATTGTATCTTGAGCCTCTCGAAAGGGGTTACGGTGATACTTTAGGGAATGCTCTCAGAAGATTGCTGCTCTCATCAATCAGAGGTGCGGCTGTTACTGCCGTAAAGATTGAGGGAGTACTTCATGAGTTCAGCACGATTAAAGGAGTACGCGAGGATGTCATAGAGATTCTAATGAACCTTAAACATATTCCCATAAGAGCAAAGACTGAACAGAGTGAACTCAATGCTGACGGCTTCAAGATTATCACGCTCGATTCTGATGATCTGCCTAAAGACTTTTTCACACGCGAAGAGAATCCCGGAGTCATAACAGCAAAAGATATGCCGTGGGATAATGATTTTGAATTCTTCGGAGATGGCTTTCTCTGCACTCTTGAACCTAAAGCTCATCTCTTAATGGAAATTTACGTTGAACGCGGCGTAGGTTATCTCTCTGCTGAACGTGAGAGACCTTCTCAGCCTCCGTTACCCGTTAATGCGTTACTGGCTGATGCAATCTTCTCACCCGTTAAGAGAGTGAACTATACGATTGAGCCTGCAAGAGTCGGACAGAGCATTGATTATGAGCGTCTTGTTCTCGAAGTTTGGACTAACGGCGCAATTTCACCTGAAGACGCTGTAGGTGAGGCATCAAGAATTGCACAGGATTATTTCTCACAGATTGCGGATACCGTCGGAACTGCTCCGCTTATGCCTGTAAAACCAGCCGTATTAGAAATAGAGAAGCCGAGCGAACCACCGACAAAGCCGACATCAAGCGCGACTAAAACAGGAGATGATGAGCTGTTCTCGCATTCGATTCATGAACTTGAACTCTCAATCAGAAGTGAGAACTGCCTGTTACGCGGAGGAATTCAGACCGTAGGAGATTTGCTCCAGAGATCACGCGAGGATTTATTGAAGATTCGCAATCTCGGAAAAATTTCGCTGACTGAAATTGAGAAAAAACTCACTGCTCTTGGCCATGCTCTCAAGGTTGAACCCACGCCAACATCAGAAGATGCTCAAAACAGCAGTGATGAATCATCTGACGAGAATGCAGAAGACGTAAGCGAAAAAGCAAGTGAAGAATCAAGCGAAGAATCAGAATCTGACGCAGATGCAGAAGCAAAATCAGAATCAGAATCAAAAGAATAACTCATAACAGGGAGGTGCAAACAGAAATTGAGACATCATGTTGATCACAGGACACTCGGACGTTACGGCAGCCACAGAAGATTAATGCTCGGTAACATGGCCGCAAGTTTATTCCTTAAAGGCAGCATTATCACGACAGTAACAAGAGCAAAAGAGTTACGCAGAGTTGCCGAAAAATTAATCACGCGTGCAAGAGGCGGTTCAGTTCATGACATCCGCGTAGTGTTTTCGAAGATGCCGCATAAAGAAGCAGCCACGAAATTATTTCGGGATATAGCACCGAAATATAAGAGCTTCGATAAGGGCGGTTACACTAGAATCGTAAAGCTGGGCGCAAGGAAAGGCGACGGCTCACCAATGGCAGTGATAGAACTTGTTGAAAAAGAAGAACAGAAATAGAGATGATACACCGTTAATCGAGGTGCAATCTGTTTCGTTCTCATACGATGCAAAACATACGGGACGTGCTTTAAACCGCGTCTCGTTTTTTGTAAACAGAGGCGAACGCATTGCTATTCTCGGTCATAACGGATCAGGAAAATCTACGCTGGTGAAAATTATGGGAGGTCTCGAAGCTCCCATAGAAGGCAAATGTCTCATAAACGGAACTGACATTCAGACTATGAACTTCAGAGACTTGCGAGGCACAATAGGCATGGTCTTTCAAGACCCGGAGAATCAAATTGTCGCGGCTATGGTTGAAGATGACATTGCGTTTGCACCTGAAAATCAAGGTCTGCCGTCAAATGAAATTCAGGCTCGTGTTGATTCGTCAATTGAACGCGTGAACATGATTCATAAACGCGATTCGGCTGTGTATGCCCTGTCTGGAGGTGAAAAGCAGCGTGTAGCTCTCGCTGGTGCACTTGCGGCTAAAGTTGAGTGTCTCATTCTCGATGAGGCTACTGCAATGTTAGACCCAAAAGGCAGAATTGATGTTGAGAATGCATTACGCGAACTTCATTCTGAAGGCATGACTATAATACAGGTTACACATCAGATTGAAGCAGATAATTTCGATGACATTCAGCACGTAATTGTGCTTTCACATGGCCAGGTCATATGGGAAGGTAATACGTCCGAATTCTGGAATGATGCAGTGAGTTTAGGCTTCGGGATACCTGATGAATTAAAGGTACAGAAATATTTCGCTGAACACAATATCAAATTCCCCGATGACCTTGCAGACATTAAGCCGAAAATATTAACTCATACTCAAAGGGATAATTTGGCGGAGAAGTTCAGAATCGAAAACTTATCGTTCATGTATGATGATGTGAACAGCTATGTGCTCAGGAATATTAATGCGAAGATTTACAGCGGTGAATGGCTCTCCGTAATCGGCAGGACAGGTTCAGGAAAATCAACACTGGTTCAGCACTTGAATGCGCTATATAAGGTTCAGGAGGGAAAAATATATTTCAACGGCTCAGACATTCCGCAGAAAGGTGAAGAAGTTCATTCATTGCGTCAGAAGGTCGGATTAGTGTTTCAACATCCCGAAGATCAGTTATTCTCTCCGACAGTACGCGAGGAATTAGCTTTTGCTCCCAAGAATGCAGGCTTTAAGAATCATGAACTCGATGATGCGATACTTTACGGTCTTGAATGCGTAAGTCTCGATAAATCTTTTCTGGAACGTAACCCAATCGCATTATCTGGCGGTGAACGAAGACTTGTAGCTATTGCTTCAGTTCTGTCCGCTAAACCTGACTGCATTGTTCTCGATGAACCTTTAGCAGGATTAGACGCGTCATATCAGAAGAAGCTGCTATCTATGCTCTCAAGGTTACGCGATGAAGGCAAGACTGTTATCACTATATCGCATGATCTGAACATGGCCTTGAATTACAGCGACAGAATTCTAATGCTCAGAGACGGAACTGTGATTCAGGAAGGTACTCCTCATGAAGTCCTCGAGGGAATCATGAATACACTTGAGCCTGAAGCATGGCCTGATGTGTTAAGATTATCGTCAGAAGTCAGAAGGGTAAATCAAAATTTCCCGTTACTATATAATTATGAAGATTTTATTTCACTGATACTATGAATTTCGCAAACTTAACTTTAGGACAGTACATACCAACAGATTCATTTATTCACAGCCTTGACCCAAGAGCTAAATTTTTCTCGCTTATGTTCATTGTATCCGCCGTATTTCCCGCAGATAATGTCCCTGAAATTGCCATATGGACATTAATTTTGTTCGTTCTGGTTCATGCGTCAAAAATTTCATGGCCTTCACTGCTGCGTTCAGCTAAACCTGTTATGTTCCTCGTGATATTCACGTTCGTATTCAACATAATAGCTGGTTTATTCAGTGATTCGTTCATCAATGCTCTGGCTCACGCGCTATTTATGTCGTTCAGGCTTTTCATTCTCATGCTCTTTGCCGTAATGCTTCCTCTCACTACTGCACCTCTGGAACTCGCAGACGGTCTTGATGCTATGCTGTATCCTCTTGAGAGATTCAAATTTCCAGTTCATGAATGCTCGATGATGATTGCTATGGCACTTCGATTCATTCCGTTACTGATGCAGGAGACAGACAAGATAATACGAGCACAGCTATCACGAGGTGCAAGACTGGATCAGGGGAATATCTTTAAGCGTGCTATGGCGTTCATGCCTGTACTGATACCTCTGTTCGTTATAATATTCAGGAGGGCAGATGAGATTGCTATTGCGATGGAAGCACGAGGGTATAACGGCGGTGAAGGAAGGACGAGACGAAAGCCGTTAGTCTGGAAATTCAAAGATACATGTGCAGTTATTCTTTCGGGAGTGATTGCAGGAGTGTTAGTATTCATTATATGAACAGGAGATGAGATTTTTGGCTACTTCAAGCATTATGCATAATTTCGTGATTACCGATACGGAAAGTGCTGTGCGTTTCATTAATGCACTTGATGAGGCTGAACAGGACAGAACAGAACGACAGCCTTCAATCGGAAAGTTACTGACGGACGGAAAAGAGATTATGAATCTTATGGAAAACTGGAAAAAGCATCATGTCAGAAAAGTATTCAGTCGTTAATATTAGGGCATACATTGATAACGAAGAACTTAATGATATATTGATGAGCTTTTCATGCCCGATAAATCATGATGTTGAAAAATTTTTACTGCACAATTCTGTTAATTTCACGAGAAAAGACCAGTCAGTTACTTATCTTGTGTTCTCAGAGGATAATTTTGAACTGGCAGGTTACTTTTCCATAGCCGTAAAACCTATATCTGTTCTAGCTTCTGTACTGAGTAATTCTATGCGCAGAAAAATTTCGCGGGTTTCAGTTCTCAATGAAGATACAAGTACATACACGGCATCGGCATATTTTATCGCACAGCTTGGAAAAAATTTCGCTCTTCCAGAAGACAAGCGCATAAATGGTTCTGCTCTTCTGAATATGGCACATGATATTATCTTTCATGCTAAATATTTTCTTGGAGGGGTCATTGAATTTCTTGAATGCGAAGATAAACCGCAGCTTATGAATTTTTATCATCAGAACGGCTTCAAGTTTTTCAATTCGCGAATAACTCAGGATAACGTTAATTTGAATCAGCTGTTGAGGTTCATCTAGGTGTAACGAATGAAGTATGCCGCAAAAATAAGCTATCTCGGCAAAAATTATTCAGGCTGGCAGATTCAGCCCGATGCATTAAGTATTCAGGAAGTAATCGAAGGGGCACTTGGGAAAATCTCAGGTGCTCCTGTCAGAATCATAGGTGCAGGACGTACAGATAAGGGTGTTAATGCATACGGACAGGTTGCAAGTTTTGAACTCGCAAAAGATTTCACTCCCGACAAATTACGCCTCGCAATTAACTTCTATCTTCCCGAAGACATTCGCATAATGAAAATCTATCACGTTCCCGATGACTTCAGTGCAAGATACTCTGCTGTCTCACGCGAATACAAATATTTCATCTGGAATGATTACGTCTGTCCTCCGTTCATGAATAATTTCGTCTGGTGGCGTAAAGGCCATGAATGGGATATGACACTTGCAAGGAAGGCATGTGAAATGATTCAGGGCAGGCACAACTTCAGAGCATTCTGCAGAGCCGGTGAATGTCCTGATGACCCATACAGAACGATTGATACACTCAGGATACGCAAGCGAGGCAAACTCTCAATCATAAGCATTAAGGCACAATCATTCCTGACTAACATGGTACGCATAATCGTTGGGAACGTAAACGAAATAGCATCAGGGAAACGTAATCTCGAATGGCTTGAAGGATTGTTATCGGGAGGAGAAAGAATTGAATCAGCTATGAACGTTCCTGCATGTGGTTTATGGTTCTGGAAGGTGAAATATAACATCAACAGAAATACTTTCAATCTTGCAGTTTGAAAATATGAATGATAAGATACCCGAAAGTAAAGCAATGCAAAAAAACATCCGACACATAAAATAATGCGAAAGGAGGTACGCGAAAAAATAACCATAGCAAAACGCGCACATAGGGCGATGCTTTTTCGTGATAACTTTTTTTATTGCGCAAAAGTATCATAGGAAATTATTTTTACACTCAAAATTCAATTTTTTCTCTCGATTTTTCGGTACTCATTCTCTCATCCGCGAGCCGATAAGTCAAGAAAAAAAATTTAAGGAGGTTTTTATGGTGAAAAATGGAAGGCGTACTATAGGTCTTGCTATGCTCTTGAGTATGATACTTTCTCTTACGTTTGTCTCAGGAGCTTATGCAGCTATAGAGTTATGGAATGGTACTAGTAAGGATGGAGTACCTAACGGGTCTGAGTATACTGGATTTATTCAGAATGAGACAAGAACACAAACGGTTCAGTACGTTTATATGAGGGATGAGAATGAATATCAGACTGCTGCTGTGTTTTCCACCGACATAACAGCAGAAGCTGCGATAAAAAAAGCAGGTTTAAATGTTACAATTACGACTAACAATGGTGTAGGGAGCGTTACAGTTAGTGGAAAACCCTCTTCCAGTGGTGCATTTCAATTTAAGTTAAAAGCATTAAGAGGAGAAGGCAGGACGGATACTTTTGGAAGCGCAGTTACTTTAACTATAACTGTTGTGCCACCTCTTCAAAAATCAGATCCAAAGATCACAACGACAAAGATTGCTGACGGCAAACACGGCGACACATATTATCAAGTGATCAGCGTAACGGGCAATAAGGACTCTATGGATAAATTCGTCAACATGACAGTTACGTCTGATGTTCAGACCATCCTCAATGGTTACGGAATTACAGTAAGCAATGATGCAAGCGGAGACCTGATACTCTCGTCAGATAAGCTCCTGAAACCGACATCAACTACAGGCCAAAAGTTCAAAGTTACAGCAACGAATGATAAAAAAGGCTCGTCAACGACCGTAGTGAAAGGGACAACAACGAAAGAGTTCACACTGAAGATAGCCGGAATTGCTCCGAGCATCAACAGCCCGGCCTCAACAGACATAACTTCACTTGCAGCACCAGACGGCGTAACTGTTCCGGGAGTTGGTACACCAATTAAGGCTGTTGAGTTTGCGACCGTAAGTGCATCGCCGAAATCGCCGGCAGGAGAAATAGGAATACAACCTCTTGTTGTAACAGGGCTTCCGTCATCAACAGGTCTCAGCATGACGACAGCTTCAACACCAAGCGGAGATGATCCTCAGAGGTTCACTTACACTCTATCAGGAACTCCGAAGGTAGCAGGAACGTATAACATTGCTCTGCAAACTCAGAACTCTTACGGCAAGAATACGAAGACCTTCACGCTTACAGTTCTTGGTTCACCAGACATAACAACGGCGAATCTGAATAATGTTACCTACGGCAAAACGTACACTCAGAGATTAACAGTGTCTGGCGGAACGAATGAACATTCTGTTTCAGTTACTGCGGAGGGTTTACCGACGGGATTCGAATTCGATCCTGATAAGCTGACGATTTCGGGTAAACTCGCTGAAGATGAAGGCAACATAGGTACGGATGCTTCTGATACTGACAAAATCTATTTCGGTTCTGACACCTCAGTGGATAAGACGATAACATTCAAACTCGGAAATGCGGCGTTCACAGCCTCGAAGGATGTTAAGAAGACGCTGAAATTCCTCCCAATGAAACCAACAATCAGCGACAAGAGAACTCCTCAGACATTGCTTGATGATTTGGAGCTCACGAAGGGAACAAATGTATCAAAAGACAATGGTGTAACGCTTAAGGCTTCAGCACCGGGCACAAAAATTTCGTGGGATATATCACAGGGTACATTGCCTAAGGGAATTGAGAGCAAAGATAATGGCAATGGCACTCTCACAATCTACGGAAAACCAGAAGAATCAGCGAAGAATAAGAGCGTAACATTCAGAGCCTCCAACGGTGCAGGCAATGACACAGTAGCGTTGAAGTTCAACATCACTGCTCCAGCTCCAACAATCTCAGCTGATGCATTCAAGGCAGGCGGAGAGTTCAAAGTCGGAGATGAATTCGCATCACTTACGATTTCTGCGGACGGCCCTGTAACATGGAAGGCAACGAAACTTCCCAGCGGATTGAAACTTACGCCGAATAAAGATGATCCTACGTTAGCGACAATTTCAGGAAAATTCACTGCGGCAACGAAGGACGGAGATGTCATAACGATAACGGCAACTGATCCCAACACGAAACTCAGCACGTCAGCATCAACGGATAAGTTTGCTGTTTATGCATTACCGAAGATTTCATCAGCGACATTCAAGCCTATCACGCTTGGCAGTGCATACACCAATGAGTTCAAGGGCACGAGCATTACTGAATGGTCAGTTTCAACGGATCTTCCTGACAATAAACTTCCTGAAGGCTTAACGCTTGAGGCTTCAACGGGCAAAATCACTGGATCACTTGATGTGCTTCCTGTGTCAGGCAGTAAACGTGTCGATACGGTGAATGCAATAGTTACAGGATCAGGCCCTGCAGGAGCTGTAAGCAAGGACGCAAAGATAACGCTGAAGGGTTCAGCCCCTAGATTCGGTACAATGACTCCGACCACAGCAGCAACCACAAAAGCATCTCAGGAATACAAGATTGATGTTACAGGAACGAAGCCCATTGAGGTTTGTGCGTACATCAAGGCTTCTGATGCGAAGGCAGCCGGACTTCCTGCGAATGAGATTGTTCTGGGTGCAGAAGAAGATACAGCCGCAAACACTAAGCTCAAGCTGGAATCAGAAGACATAGACGGAGGAAAGAAAGTTATACTCACGAAGGGTGCAAACAGCCTTGCGTTCAAGAGCCTCACTGTTACTGTCTCAGCGGATAATGGAATCGGTAAGCCAGTTGTGAAGACATTCAAGCTCAAAGTTGACGGTTCACTTCCTGAGATTTGGTATGACAATGCAAAGACGACAAGCGCGGATTTGGGTGAAGTTACCTTCAAAGCAGGGGTTGCAGGGACATTAAAGACAATCACGATCAGCGGAGATAAGCCCATAGCCCTGACTATTTCGCCTAAGAGTGGCACAGCAGGACTCACGATTACGAGCGCAGATACGGATGATGGAGCGACTGTTACGATTACGACGGCTGACGGCAGTGAAGCGAAGAAGACGAAAATCAGCATAACGGGAAAGAATGCGGCAGGTCAGGTGAA
Organism: uncultured Synergistales bacterium; assembly: GCA_905235735.1. Classification (GTDB taxonomy): domain Bacteria; phylum Synergistota; class Synergistia; order Synergistales; family Aminobacteriaceae; genus JAFUXM01. The sequence continues at coordinate 78,004 of CAJOMU010000004.1, read as the reverse complement.
GACTGCAATAACGTTTATCGGTCAGGATGCTCCGACAATCAGAACAGGCAACTATGATAAGGAAGTTGAGAGCGGAAAGAGCATTAGCATTACGTTCTCTACGTCATCAGGTACAGCTCCGATCTCATGGGATCTTGCAAGCGATTCACTGCATAACTCAGCTGATTTAACGAAACTTGGTCTGACATTTGATACCAGCAAGGGAACGATAAAGGGTATAGCAGGAGGAAGCACTGCAGAAACTAAGATAACGAAGAACGGAACAGCATATGCTTCGTTTGACTTCAAGGTAGTAGCTGGTAATGCTGCTGGTATTTCACAGCCTGTAGACTTCAAGATCGGTGTAAAAGGTGGCAAGCCTACAATCACAACGAAGTCTCTTGAATTCGTCAGAGGGACAGCAAGCAGTGATTATCTTGTTGCGACCGGCGGCGATAGTGCAGATATGAAGTGGGCAGTTGCGAACGGGAAAACTTTCGCCAACTATGATGTGACTGGTATAGAACTCGCTAATGACGGCAAGATTACGTTTGACGGAAATGCAGCTAATTCGAAGGCAGTGAAGAACAAGAGCGTAACCGTTTCCGTTGACCATATGGGCAATGTAAAAACCGGCAGTGTGAAGTTCACTGTGTATGACCCTGAACCAGAGTTTCCAAACGTGAGCGAGATAACCCTGACGAGTCCTGGCTATGACACGAAAGCTAAACTTTCTGCGGCAGCTTCAAAAGATACCACTGTAATACTCGCATCGGGCAAAGATGCAAGCGGCACTTCAAAAACTACATGGAGAGTGAGTTTCGTAAGCGGCGATAGTCGTATCAAGATGAAGGTTGCGAAGGTCAAAGAAAACGGAAGAGACAACGAGAACAAAGCTACACTCACAGCAACGATAAGCAAGGGAATACAGCTTGTGAGTAGAGACGGTGCTGTTGTAGCTGCATCAAACGACATCTCAGCGACATACAGACTGACAGTTACAAACAACGGAAGTAAAAATAAGACTGTATTCTCTCAGGACATCAAGGTTTCAATGACTAGCTTGGGCAATCTCGTTACCTCATTGCCTGCTAACCTCAATGAAACACCTGAAGATGAAACAATCGGTGAGACATCAGAGCTTGAAGAGGACATCGTAACCAATGATGAACTTACTGCTGAACTCGGCGAAGGTGAAGTAACACTCGGTGAAGAACGCACTGTATCATCAATCACTGCAGGACAGTCTCAGATACTCAGTGAAGGCGGATACGTAATCGCGGCAATCCTTCCTGAGATAAGCGCAACAGCAGATGGTCAGTACGGCTTCGAGGTTGATCTTTCAGAGAATGTGAAAGCAGGAGCAAAACTCTACTGGTTCGCATTCCCGAATGATGCAGGATCAGAGGATGATGCAATAATCGACTTCTTTGAAATTGACGGAAAAGATACTGAAGTCGTTCCAGAGAATAAGATCGTTGCGGTGTATCCGTGGCTCAGAGCGAACGTAACATATAGCCCTGTAATCGCTGTTAAGGCAGAGGATGCAGAATCAGGAGAAGTTTTAACTGAAGATGGACTTAATGAAGCTGCAGAATCAAACGCGAAAGAGGAAGCAGCAGAGTAAAGTCATAAAGTAAGACAATAAGGTAAGACATCTTATTGAGAGAGGCACTCCGCCCAACCTCCAATCAGGCGGGGTGCTTTTTTTGTCCTACTGTTGAGAATAAGAGTGAAGAAATAAAAAATGAGGGCCTTGCGTAACTTTCACAGGGTCCTCATTAACTCTTTTCTCTAAAGTGATTTTATCTGCTGCCTTGTAGTTTTCGCGGTTGCAGGAGACTTTACACTACAGTTTTACGACGTTGGCAGCCTGAGGGCCTTTCTCGCCGTTGACGATGTCAAATGAAACCTTCTGACCTTCGTTGAGAGTTTTGAACCCCTCGCCCTGAATTGCGCTGAAGTGAACGAAAACGTCTTTACCCTCATCAGCGGTGATGAATCCGTACCCTTTACTCTCGTTAAACCACTTTACGGTACCCTGTGACATTAAAAAATAGCCTCCTGAAAATTGATTATAAAAAAATTTTTCGTTTTGCTAAAATCATGTTAATATAATTCATAGCTCTACGTAATGCATATCTTACCTGTTCTAATAAATAACGTCAAGTACTAAAAAGTTGAATGACATAATGCATTTTTTGTAATATAATAATTTTTGCAACACAATCATGTAAAAATGGGAGCTTGTATAACAGGCTGAGAGGGAATGTTAATTTATATTCCGACCATAAGAACCTGATCCGGATAATGCCGGCGTAGGGAATTCAGAACGAAATATTTTTCCCAATATGCAGATTATACAGGCATTCTCAAAAAGGAGGAATAATTTTTGTCCCTTAGTGTTTATCTTGAGAACGTCAGAACGAAATCACCGCTCATTCACAACATCACGAATTACGTTACGGTAAATGATGTCGCAAATATCATACTCGCCTGCGGAGGAAGTCCTATCATGGCTGATGACCCCGATGACGCATACGAAATCACGCAGATATGCAACGGTCTGAACATCAACATCGGAACTCTGAACGCAAGGACAATACCTTCAATGTTCAGGGCAGGACATAAAGCGTCGGAACTTGGCCATGCGTTATTACTTGACCCCGTTGGAGCAGGAGCAAGTTCACGGAGAACAAATACGGCATTGGATCTCATGAAGGAAATCAAATTTGATGTCATACGCGGAAATTCTTCGGAGATTAAGACGCTCTTCATGGGTTCAGGCAATACTCACGGCGTAGATGCAAGTGCTGTTGATGCGGTGAACGATTCAAATCTTGATTCAATGATTGAATTTGTGAAGGGATTCGCAAAATCTTACGGTTCAGTTATCGCTCTCACTGGTGCAATTGATTTAGTCGCTGATTCACAGAGATGTTATGTGATTCGCAACGGTCGTTCTGAAATGGGACGCATAACAGGTACAGGCTGTATGCTCTCAGGAATCATGACTGCGTTCATTGCCGCTAACCCTGAACACAAACTTGATGCCTCCGCTGCCGCCGTCTGCATGATGGGACTTGCAGGTGAAATCGGATACTCTTATCTTCAGCCTGGCGAGGGAAATGCAACATACAGAGACAGAATCATAAATGCGATATACAACATGACAGGCGAATTTCTCGATGAAGGAGCAAAGTATGAAATTCGATAGCAGGAGTTTGCTGTTATACGCGGTTACTGACAGGACATGGCTAAACGGAAGAAAACTGTATGATGATGTCCGTGATGCAATTCTCGGAGGAGCAAGTTTCGTTCAGCTTAGAGAAAAAAACTTAGGGTATGAGGCATTCAAGTATCAGGCACTCGAACTGAAAGAATTATGCAGAGAACATAATGTGCCCTTCGTGATAAATGATAACGTAATGCTCGCTAAAGACGTTGATGCTGATGGCGTTCACGTTGGACAAGAGGATATGAAAGCAGGAGACGTTAGAGCCTTAATCGGGCCTGACAAGATACTTGGAGTGTCAGTTCGTACACGCGAAGAGGCATTGATTGCTGAAGCTAACGGTGCAGATTATCTCGGTGCAGGTGCAGTGTTTCATACAGGCTCAAAGTCTGACGCAGTAGACATTACACATGAGGTGTTGAAGGAAATATGCAGTGCCGTGAAGATTCCTGTTGTGGCAATCGGAGGAATAAGCACGAAGAATATACGTGAGCTTTCAGGTTCAGGCATTAAGGGAGTTGCAGTGATAAGCGCGATATTCGCCTCTGAGAACATAAGAGCAGCTGCGCATGAATTGAGAGAACTGGTGGTTGATGTATGCAGATAACGTTCAAGGGAGCAATTTTTGATGCTGACGGCACACTGATTGATTCTATGTACATGTGGCACAGTCTTGGCCTTCAGTATCTTCAGAAGCTCGGAATACATGAGAATGAATCTCTTAATCAGAAATTGTTCGTGATGTCGTTTGAACAGGGCTGTGAATATCTCAGCAGGCATTATGATTTGAATCAGACAGCGGAGAAAATTCGTTCAGGCATTATCAATATGATTAGTGATTTCTATGTTCATCATGTAAAACTGAAAGATGGTGTTCGTGAATTCCTTTCTGCATTGAAGGCTGAACATATCCCTATGGTCATTGCAACTTCAGGAGACCGTGAGCTTTTGACTTCAGCGTTAAAGAGACTGGAAGTGTATGAATACTTTGATGCAATATTCACGTGCACTGAACTTGAAACGAATAAACACGATGCAAAAATTTACATGGCCTGTTCGGATTATATGAAACTCAAACCCGAAGACGTTGCAGTATTTGAAGATGTATTTTACGCATTGAACACAGCTAAGAACGCAGGATTTTTCACGGTCGGAATTGCAGATAATGAAAGCATAGAAGACCGCAAAAGAATTATTGAAGTATCAGATTATTTCATTGAGGATTTCATGAAGGAGGCAATAGAAGCATAATGAAGACGGCATTAACGATAGCAGGAAGTGATTCGTCAGGTGGTGCAGGAATTCAGGCGGACATAAAGACAATCACAATGAACGGCGTATTTGCAATGAGCGCGGTAACAGCACTTACAGCACAGAATACTACAGGTGTAACTGGAATTCTTGAATCATCGCCGGAGTTTTTGAGACAACAGATTGATGCAGTATTTGAGGATATATTCCCTGATGCAGTAAAAATCGGAATGGTCTCAAGTTCAGAATTGATTCACGTTATCGCAGAATCACTCACGCACTATCATGCACGTAACATCGTAGTTGATCCCGTTATGGTATCGACCAGCGGATCAAGGCTCATAGCAGAGGACGCAGTGAAGACACTCGCAGAAGAATTGCTGCCCCTCTCGACAGTCGCAACTCCGAATATCCCAGAGGCAGAAATATTATCGGGCATTGAGATTCATAATCAGAATGACATGAAAGAAGCCGCCGCAAAAATCAATGCGAAGTATGGGTGTTCTGTTCTCGTTAAGGGAGGCCATGATGTAAATGATGCGAATGATTTGCTCTGCACAGGACATGATTCATTCACATGGTTCTACGGGAATCATATCGACAATCCCAACACGCATGGCACTGGCTGTACTCTCTCAAGTGCAATCGCCGCTAACCTCGCAAAAGGATATTCGCTGAATGATTCTGTCGGACGTGCAAAGGAATATATCTCAGGTGCATTAAGTGCAATGCTCAATCTCGGCAAGGGAAGAGGCCCAATGAATCACGCGTTTAATCTCACCGGCAAATTCTCAGAACATCATAACGGACTTCTTGAGAGGCTCATGGATTCAGTCAAAGATATATGGCCGGAATACAATAATCACCCATTCGTGAAGGGAATTGAGACGGGAACGCTTGATCCTCAGAAGTTCAAGAATTACATCATTCAGGACTATCTTTATCTCAATGAGTACTCGAAGGTATTTGCGCTCGGAGTTGCAAAGGCAAAAAGTCTCGACACAATGAAGTTATTCTCAGGAGTAATTCAGGCGATAACGAATGTCGAAATGAATGTACACAACGGCTACATGGGACGCTTCAACGTATCACAGTCAGAACTCGATGAAACTCAGCGAAAACTTCCAAACCTGTCATACACATCATACATGCTCAGAATCGCATATGAAGAAGGTGAACCCGAAGTACTTGCGGCTATATTGTCGTGTGCATTGAGCTATGAGGACATCGCGAAACAAATGCTGCGGAATAATCCTAAAGCAGTCGAACATGAGCTTTACGGGAACTGGGTGAAATGTTATTCAGGTGAAGAATACAGCAAGTTGAACAGAGTATTGCTGAATACACTTGAAGAGGCAGTGAAGGATTATTCAGAACAACAGCTTGAACATATCGCTGAAATCTTCAGAGTATGCTCGCTCTACGAAATGGGATTCTGGGACATGGCCAATGAGTAGATGCATTATCATCGGAGGTGCTGAGATTCGGAACTATGAATCTCTCCGTGAATATTTCAGGCATGATGACTTCTTCATCTATTGCGACTGCGGATTGAAACATGAACATAATCTCGGACATTCTCCTGATCTCATCATAGGCGATTTTGATTCACACGAGAGACCAGAGAACGCAGAGTGTGAAGTCATTGTGCTTCCTGTCGTGAAAGATGACACTGATACGATTTATGCCGTCAAGGAGGCCATGAAACGAGGCTTTGATGACTTCGTTCTTATCGGCGCAACTGGAGGACGCATAGACCATACGCTTGGAAATATTTATGCACTTCTTATGCTCGCGAATGAGGGAAAACATGCGGAGATTATTGATGACTATTCGAGAATGCGAATCATTTCTGCTGGTGAAACTGTACACATAAAATACGGCTGTAAATTCTTCTCGCTGATTAACATTACAGGTCTCGCGAAGGGAATCAGAATCTCGAACGCAAAATACAATCTCAATGATGCAGAAATCACGAGCGAATATCAGTACGGGATAAGCAATGAAGTCCTGAGTCCTGAATGTGATTCTGAAGTCTACCTGCGTGAAGGTAATCTGCTTTTGGTTATCCTGAACATGTAAAGCAATTTTGAATCAGTTGACTTTTGAATTCAGCATAGTAAAATCTGAATGCAAGAATTAACTCACATAGGAGGTTTCATTACATAATGAAGAAGATAACAATCAGCGTTTTAGTTATTATGTTGCTCGCAGGAATAGTTTCATGTGCATCATCAGAAGAAGCATCATCAGTGTATGGCGCAATCACAGATACCTCAAAGACAGAGGCAGCCGCACCAACTGAAGCAGCAGAAGGCGAGTTTGATTTTCTGAATTTCGCAAAAGAGAGAGTTCTGAAAGATTTTCATCCGACAGCAGACCCTGAAAAAGCAGAAGTTCAGTATGATGAGAAGCCTTTCGACAAGGGAGACGGAATCATCAGAGCCAGAGTAGGTATATACTATTCAGGCTGGATTCGTCAGCACTCAATGTTGATCGATATGGATTACAGGAAATCAGACAATCAGATTAAGATTTCCCTCATCAAGGACACGAACAGCATGAACATTGTCGGCAACAGATTCTTCAAAGAAGGCGAATGGGTAAGCGTTGCGGCAATGGGCTGGAAATAAGTCAATCCTTTTTACAAAAACCATCAATGATTATTTCGCGGCATCAGTGAAATATAAAGCTGGTGCCGATTTTTTATGCTCAAATTCTCATAACATCAATTTCAAATAATAAAGTATTTTTATTTATTTTTTATACTGATTTTATACTGATTTTATACTGATTTTATACTGATTTTATACTGATAAAGTATACGAAATTACAATCAAGGAGGTAATTGTGAAGATGAAAAAGACAATTTCCATCGTAATATCGTTAATTTTCATCATGATTTTGGCCTGCTCAATATCAGCACAGGAGTCAGGCTTTGACTTTGTCGCGTTTGCAAAAGAAAAGGTGCTTACGGACTTTCACCCGACAGCTAACCCCTCGAAGGCAGTTGCGGAGTATGATGAAAATCCATTTGAGAAAGAATCCGGAGTAATACGCGCAAGAGTGAGAATGTATTATCAGGGCTGGTGGCGAAAACATGAAATGCTTGTTGAGATGAATCTAAAGAAGTCCGACGGCACAATAATGGTGAGTGTTCTGCGAGACAGCAACGGAATGAATCTCTTAGGCAACAGTGTGTTCAAGGAAAATCAATGGATAAGTTTATCGTCTGTGGGCTGGAAGTAACGTTGTAATGCAATTTGATATGAGATAATATTGGACATCAGTTGATATATTTTGCTGGTGTCCATTTTTTATTCAGGAGTTAAAGATGTCAAAGAAAAAGAAGAAAATTAAACGTAAACCTAATCCCGTTAAGCTGAATCAAAATCAGATAACACAAACGAAGTCATTCGAAAAAAGATTTACAAAGCAGTGGTTCATTGATCTGCTCAAGCGGAAGTTCTCTTCACTAATCATGATCGTCATTCCCGCATTCGTCATCATGTTAGTCCTCTCGGCTGTACTCTTGGCATTGAGATTCATATTGCCCGAAGGAGTAATCGAAAGCATATCGTACTATGCACATAACCCGTCAGAACTGAGGACGCTCGGCGAAGGTTCAGAATGGGTATTCATACTAGTACAAGTGCTGCAGGTTGTTATTGCACCAATACCAGGACAGGCTGCGGCATTAGCAGGAGGATTCATTTTTGGGTTCTGGAAGGGATGGTTCCTGACGACACTCGGCCTTGTGATTGGAAGTTTAATCGCAATGGTCTTAGCGCGATTGCTGGGAATATCTCTTGTTCGTAAGGTAGTGCCTGATTCGATAATTCAGCGTTTCGATAAGGTTGTATCTGACGGAGGATACATGACGTTCTTCATGATATTCCTGCTGCCTGCACTCCCTGATGATGCAGTATGTTTTCTCGCTGGCCTGACGAAACTGAAATTGCTTCCTCTATCACTCGTATGTTTACTTGGCCGTGCTCCTGGAATGCTTGTGCTATCACTCACAGGTGCAGGTTTTGCTGAAGGTCTGACACTCTGGGTAGAGATATTATTCGCAGTGATGATGATTGCGTCAGTATTGCTATGGCTGTTCTGGGAGATAATCGAGGAATGGGTATACGATTTCCTGAAGATTAAGCGTTCATAAATACGATGACAACAACCGTCCTATACATGCTTTGATTCTGCTGATGAAGGGACGGTTTTTTCTGTTCTCTATTATCTCCTCCGTGCAGTTATTCAAGTCCTTAATGAATACCTCTTCAAGTTCACGCACAAGTCTGGTCGAATATACGAACGCCTGAACCTCATAGTTTATCTCGAAGCTCAAAGAATCAAGATTAGCAGTTCCGACAGATGCAACATGTGAGTCAGCTATGAGTGTCTTAGCATGAATGAACCTGTCGCGGTAAACGAATATCTTTATGCCGTTACGGAGCAGTAAATCGATATATGATTGTGAAGCCCAAGACACTAACGGGTGATTTGACCATGAAGGGATTATGATTCTGACATCGACGTTATTGCGTGAGGCCAAGTAGAGGGCATTCAGAAATTTTCTGTCAGGCACGAAATACGGTGTAGTAATCCATATTCGTTTTTTCGCTGACGTTATTATCCTCACATACTCATCGGCTACAGCTCTGAATTCCCCGTTGCCTTTTCCTCCGGCAATGATTCTCGCAGGTACATTGTGATTCAAATCTTCAGTGAATGAATATGAATCATGATTCAAATCTGAACCTGTTATCTTGTTCCACATTCCGAAGAATATTTTATCGAGTTCACTCACAGCATCTCCGTCAATCTTCAGGTGAGTATCTCTCCATTGACGAAGATAAACATCGCCGATGTTGAAGCCTCCGAGAAAACCGGTTCTGCCGTCAACAGTGATAATCTTTCTGTGATCTCTGTGAATTACTCCGTGATTTATATTGCGAATCGTTAAGGGCATGAATATTTGAAGGTTAATCCCCGAATCTTTAAGTTCACGTTTGAATCTATTTCCCAGTCTCCAGCTTCCGGCAGCATCAAGAATCATTCTGACAGTTACACCTTTACGCGCACGTTCCATGAGAATATTTTTGATTGCATTACCTGTTTCATCATCGTGAAATGAAAAGTATTCGAGGTTTATTGAGCGTTCTGCATGAGTGAGAGCGTTCTTGACTTCGGAAAAAGTTTCATGGCCATTCAATAGAAGCCTTACGTTGTTATTGAGCGTGATAATTTTCTGCATTAGAGTATTATATTCTATTCTGTGGGAATTAAGACGTGTTGCAAATAATGCAAAGAAAATCTAAAATTGTCTGGATATTTTGAAACATGAAAGGACTTGAAAGCAATTATGCCAAAACTCAGCGACAGAGTTGGCACGTTCACAGACTCCGTAATACGCAGAATGACGAGAATCAGCATGAAGTACGGAGCAATTAACCTCTCGCAGGGGTTTCCTGACTGGGATCCTCCCGTTGAAATGACAGATGCACTTGCAGAAGCAGCAAAGACAGGCCCGCATCAGTATGCGATAACGTTCGGAGCAAAGAACTTCCGGGATGCAGTGTGTGCAAAACAGAGCCAAAAGATAGGACGCGAGATTGACCCTGAGACCGAAATAGTAATTACATGCGGCAGTACGGAAGCGATGATGTCCGCGATGATGACGATATGCAATCCCGGAGATAAAGTTCTCGTGTTCTCACCGTTCTATGAGAATTACGGAGCAGATGCGATTCTTTCAGGTGCAAGCCCTATATACGTTCCGTTAGTTCCGCCGACATACAATTACGACATCAACATAATTGAAGATGGATTCAAGCAGGGAGCAAAGGCAATAGTAATCTGCAACCCAAGCAACCCATGCGGAAAAGTATTCACGAAGGAAGAACTCACAGAGATAGGTAATCTTGCACTGAAGTATGATGCATATATCGTAACTGATGAGGTTTACGAGCACATAATCTTTGAACCTTACAAGCACGTTTACGCTTCAGGTCTTCCTGGAATGTTCGACCATGTCATCACATGCAACTCACTCTCGAAGACGTATTCGATTACGGGCTGGCGTTTGGGCTATCTGATTGGGCCTGCGAATGTTGTTGACGGAGCACGGAAAGTTCATGACTTCCTGACAGTAGGAGCAGCAGCACCATTGCAGGAGGCGGCAGTGAGAGCGTTCCAGTTGCCAGAGAGTTACTACAAGGAACTTCAGGACAAGTACACGCGAAAGAGAAATCTATTCATTGAGGGATTAGACAGAATCGGAATGAAACATAATATTCCGCAAGGCTCATATTTTGTCATGGTAGACATCTCGAACTTCCTCGAATTACCGCAGTTCAAAGACTACACAGATTTAGAGTTCTGCGAATGGGTGATAAAGAACATCGGAGTTGCGGCAGTGCCCGGCTCAAGTTTCTTCCGTGAACCAATCAACAACCTCATACGCTTCCATTTTGCACGTTCAGACGATACCCTGAATGAATGCATTCGACGACTCAGCAAGTTAAGCGACCTCTTAAAGTAATACAGTTTTCCCATGAGTATACTTGTGGCAATGAGCGGAGGAGTTGACAGCAGCGTCTCCGCTTATTTGATGTCTCAGAAACATGACGTATGCAGGGGAGCAACGATGCTTCTCTTTCTGAATGAGTCGCTCGGCATATCAGGAAAGTATCCGTGCTGTTCACGTGAGAATATCATTGATGCAAAGGCAGTATGTGATGAATTAGGGATTGAGCATGAGATATTGAACTACATGGCCGCTTTTGAAGAATGCGTGATAAAGAAGTTCGTGAATGTCTATGAGAATGGCGGCACTCCTAATCCATGTATAGACTGCAACAGGTACATGAAGTTTGAGACTATGCTTGAACATGCGAATGATACGGGGCTTGATATGATTGCGACAGGACATTACGCGAAGATAGAACGTGATTCATCAGGGCGTTACATGTTGCGCAAGGCAGAAGATTTATCTCGCGATCAAAGTTACGTTCTGTACATGCTGAATCAGAATCAGCTATCACGAATTGAATTCCCGTTAGGCAACATGAAGAAGTCAGATGTTCGGGACTTGGCCGAATCACTTCACTTTTCGAATGCACGCAAACATGACTCACAGGATATATGCTTTGTTCCAGACGGAGATTATGCATCATTCATTCAGACATACACGGGTCATGAATACCCTTCAGGTGATTTCGTTGATGTTCATGGAAACGTAATAGGCAGGCATAAAGGCATCATTCATTACACGTCAGGACAAAGACGAGGGTTAGGTGTAGCGGCGAAATCGAGATTGTATGTGTCAGATATAAATCCGAATGAGAACACGATAACGTTAGCTGATGATTCAGAGGGCAGATTGTATTCACGAGGAGTGATAGTGAATGACATAAACATAATTGCATTTGATGAATTGCCCGATAACTTTCATGCATGTGTGAAGATTCGTTACAGACAAAAGGAAATTCCCTCAATAATCAATCAGACCAAACATGATGAACTCGTTATTGAATTCAGTGAACCTCAGAGAATGCCAGCAAGGGGACAGGCGGCAGTGATATATGAGGGAGATTATGTGATAGGCGGAGGGACAATCACGCGTAACCTTGCATGAAAAAAAGCACCTCCCGAATCACTTCAGGAGATGCCGCAAAAAATTTCTTGAGTTATTAGCCCATTGTATCCCAGCTATGTGCTTCTTCATAGAGTTTATCGCTGCCAGTCAGATACAGTTCTTTCGGAACTCCGATTGCAACTATGCCTGTCTTCTTGTCAACAAAATAATTCTTCGCGTCCTCTTCAGGGTCTTCACCGATAACTGTGCCGTCTGGAATGATATTATTACCGTCAATAATTGCCTTGCTGATTCTGCAGTTCCTTCCGATGATAACGTCATGGCCTATGATGCTTTCCTTCACAACGCTTCCTGCCTGAACCAAGCAGTTTCGTGCAAGAACTGAATGCGATACATCAGCTCCGAATACTCTGCTGCCTTCCGATAACATAACTCGGTCGATGTTCGCAGGATGTCCGCTGTCAGGATAGCAGTATGATGGCGGATCTCCGTAAGATACCGTGCGAATCGGCCACATCGGATTATAGAGCGTCATTTCTGATTCATGTCCGATAAGTTCCATGTGTGCCTTCCAATATGCATAGAGCGTACCTACATCGCGCCAGTATGGTTTGTCTGTTCTCCACTGGTGAATAAGCTCAGTCTCTGCTGACGGGTGAGGAAGGACATTCGTTGAGAAGTCATAAGCACAAACTTTCATTCCGTGTGCAACAAGGTCAGGAATAATGTCTTTGCCGAAATCATGACTCGTTTCTTCCTTCATTGCATCATCATCAAGTGCAACTTCGAGAACGTTACGCTCAAAAACGTAATTTCCCATTGAGACATAACTGAATCCCGGCTTGCTTGGAATCTCCGGCGGATTTGCTGGTTTCTCCATGAACTCGATTATTCTTCCGCTATTGTCCGTCTTAATGCATCCGAATGCTGATGCCTCTTCAACAGGAACAACATTTGCGGCAATCGTTACATCTGCATGCTGAGCCATGTGGTACTCAATCATCTGGTCAACGTCCATTTTGTAGATGTGATCCGCTGCGAAGATACATACACGATCAGCCCTGTAACGAGTGATCATGTGTTTCGCCTGATACACTGCGTCCGCTGTTCCCTGATACCAATGCTGTCCGCTCCACATCTGTGCTGGTATCGTTGTTACGAAGAAGTCTCTTCCTCTCATTGCTCCTCCGAACTGCCAGCCTCGTTCAATGTGCTCATTCAGTGATTGGCTCTTAAACTGCGTGAGAACATAAACTGCATAGATTCCGCTGTTGATGAGGTTGGAGAGTGCAAAATCAATGATACGGTACTTTGCGGCGAAGTAAACGGCAGGTTTTGCGCGGTATTGTGTCAAGGGCATCAAGCGTTTTCCTTCTCCTCCCGCAAGGACAACGCCGAGTACTCTTCCGTGTTTGCCTGTGTACATGAAAACTTGACCTCCTTTGTATATAAAAACGCTCCCTGCTTTTTCACAACAAGGAGCATGTTTCTCTTTTTACTGCATCAATTCATCATAAAGATTCTTGTAGAGACCTGCGGATTTGTCCCACGTGAAATCTTCATGCATTCCCTCAAGCATAATTTCCTTCCATTGCGCTTTATTGTTATTGTATCGGTCAACTGCGCGTCTCAATGCCCACATCATTCCGTCAACATCGCACGTCTGGAATGTGAATCCGTTTCCTCCTTCAGGTCTGTCAACATCGAACACAGTATCTCTCAGTCCGCCGACCTCACGCACTACAGGAACAGTTCCGTAACGCATTGAAATCATCTGACTCAAACCGCAAGGCTCAAATACTGAAGGCATAAGGAAAATATCTCCGCCTGCATACATTAAGTGCGATAACGGTTCATCATAGCCCTTGAAGAGTTTTATGCTCTGCGGATACGTCTCTGAAGCCTGAATGATTCCGTTCTCTATCCAGTCATTGCCCGAACCGAGAATCAATAACTTCGCTCCTGTCTCCGCTATCTGTGCCGCACCGTTGAAGACCATATCGAAGCCTTTCTGTTCAACGAGACGGCTCACGCATACGATTACGGGTGCATCTGATTTCGGATCGAAACCTGCACGTTCAAGAAGTGCTTTCTTGCATGCAGCCTTGCCTTTGAGGTCTTTTGCTGAGAACTTCGCAGGAATTGCCTTATCTCCATTCGGATCCCAGAACTTTACATCAAGACCGTTGATTATGCCGCGTAATTTGCTCCTCTGCTGATAGAGTATCCCTGAAAGCTCACGAGTTGATTCGTATGTCTGAATCTCATTCGCGTATGTCGGTGATACTGTCGTTACTGCTGTTGCCGCTACTATTCCGCCCTTCAGAAGGTTCACCTGACCGTAAAATTCCATCGTCGATGAATTGAAGCTCCAGGGTTCAAGCCCTGATGCCTCTAAGAACGGTGAAGGCTCAAGTATTCCCTGATACGCAACGTTGTGAAGTGTCATTATGCTCTTTCCGCCGGTCTGACGGTAGTGTCTGTGCCAGGCTAATGCACAGGGGAGAAATGCGCTCGTCCAGTCGTGGCAATGATAGATGTCAGGTTCCCAGTCGATTGCGTCCTTCAATTCGAGTGCCTGCATACAGAATACCGCGAAGGGTGAAGCTGACCAGAAATTTAACTGTGATGGATACTGACTTCCCGAATAGTCTTCCGAATTCAGGAAATATATCGTTACTCCGTCTACTGTCGCCTTAATCACATTCGCTGAATGAATACGCCAGTCATACGCTGCATATACTTTCGTCTTCACTGTCGTAGTCTTAATACCCAAAGCCGCAACTCTCTCAAGCACTCCAGGCCATGCAGGTGTTACTACACGTACATCAACGCCTGCCTGACGCAACGCCTTAGGCAATGAACCTGCAACATCACCAAGCCCGCCAACTTTCGAGAAGGGAGCAAGTTCTGTTGTAACAAATAAAACTTTCACAGCACTACCGCTTTTCGTCATAACTGTTAAACTACATTCCTTTCACTGCTGAAATTTTCCAGCTAAATTTTTTACATGCCCCTGAAATCAATCGAATATGCCTTTGAAGCATACTCTCTGACTACCCGGTGTGTGTTGAAGAAACTTGCATCAAGGGCTATCGTATGTCTCATCATGTCTACCCACTTGTCATGATTGTTGTAGTACGTGGGAATAACTTTCTTTTCGAGTTTGTCGTATAAGTCTATCGCATCAAGGCTTTCATCGTAATGTGCTGATGCATTCTTCGCCTCTGCCTCGCTTGGTGCAGGCCCGATTGACCAGCCGGTTACATCTTCAATCCAGCCTTCAATCCACCAGCCGTCAAGAACACTGAAGTTCATGATGCCATTCATTGCGCATTTCATTCCTGAAGTACCGCTTGCTTCTCTTGGACGCATAGGTGTGTTCAGCCAGACATCAACGCCCTGTGTGAGGAGTGATGCAATCTCCATGTTGTAATTGTCAATGAATACTATCGTGATGTCGTTCTTGAGTTCCTTTGAGGCTTTGCGGATTTTCTGAAGCAATCTCTTTCCGCCGTCATCGTGAGGATGTGATTTTCCTGCGAAAACGAACTGTACCTTTTTGCCTCCTGCTACTTTCTTCAGTCTATCTATATCCGAAAGCAACAAGTCAGCTCTCTTGTACGTCGCTGCTCTTCTCGCAAATCCTAATGTAAGTACATCTGGGTCAAGCTGTATTCCATTGGTCTCAAGGATTCGAGCAAACAGCCTGAGTTTTGATGCCTGATGTGCAGACCATAATTCATCCTTCGGAATCGTTAGTGCCTGTACCAGTCTTCCGGGATCTAATTCCCAGCCAGGTATATGCTTATTGTAGAGCTTACGCATTCCTGAACTTATCCATGTTGTCGGGTGAATTCCATTCGTTACCCAGTCAACCGTCTCCATGTTGAACATTGCATTGCTGACTTCCGCATGTTTCTTCGCGACTCCGTTTACGTATCTGCTGTATCTCAGGCCAAGTTCAGTCATAGATACGCCTGGCTTATCTGGAATCATTCTGTGAATCGTTGCTTTTGCGTCAGCAGGGAAAACATCATCAATCATTCCGAAGTCAAAATAGTCATGGCCTGCTGGAACTGGTGTGTGTGTCGTGAATACTACCTGTTCACGGATTTTATCAGGGTCATAGTAACCGAGTTCGCGCATCAGTTCGAGCGTTAAGAATCCTGCGTGCCCCTCGTTCAAATGGAATGTATCGATGTTCATGTATCCGAGATCACGAAGCATTCTTAAACCTCCGACACCGAGAATAAATTCCTGACACAATCTGTAACGATTGTCTCCACCGTAAAGATACCAGCATAATTTTCTGTCGTCAGGGTGATTCGGTTCAATGTCCGTATCAAGGAAGTACACAGGTAACGGATAACCTGTTGCGCCTATGCACTCATATACCCATACTCCTACCTGAATGTCTCTGCCCTGAATTGTAAGTTTGATTCTGTTCGGAAGAAGTGTTAATTCCTTCGCTGGATTCCATACAACCGGCTTCTCTTTCTGCCAGTCATCATCGTTGAATTCCTGAACGAAATATCCTTTGCGGTATAACAACGTTACTCCTGCCATAGGTACGCCGAGATCAGCGGCACTCTTTAAGATGTCGCCCGCCAGTACACCTAATCCACCTGAGTATGTGGGGATTGACTCTTTGAGGCCGACTTCCATTGAGAAGTAAGCCACAGGTCGGAAGGCGGGATCGTTTTCCATCAGCGTTCTTAATGAGTTGCCTAAGTCGCTTCGGTGCAGTCTTTGAATCATGTGTGTCTACATAGCTCCTTTCTGGTTAAAAGCAGACGGGCAAATTTATTTTTCTACCACCTGCAAGAATTTTTGAAATGGCTTTTGCTTGTTTTGGAAATTATCTCATAAAACAAAATTTTTTGCGATTCATGCGAATAAAAAACGGAGGGCCGGAATCACTTTCACAGTCCTCCTGAGTTTTAGCTTTAATCTTTCGTCTTACTGATTATTTTAACGCAAATGAATCTCTGATTGCCGTCATTGTTGCAGTGTCTTCTCCTATCATTACAATCAGAATGTACATTCCTTCTCCACCTGAAAGAAGGCATTTGCTGTTCACACCGTTTTCATTTTCTCCTTTCATGGACACATGCACAAATTATTTCACGGAAATTTTTCGGGGCAATATTCACATGCTTACACTTGCGAAAATTGAATGACATTCGCGAGCAGTTTTGTTATGGTATTCTGTTACGTGAAAATTTAATATTTCATCAAGGAGGACAATCGATAATCTTCATGTATGACTATCTAATAGCAGGTTCTGGTTTATTCGGAGCAGTCATCGCTCATGAAGCAAAGAAACAGGGCAAATCCGTAATTGTAATTGAGAAACGCAATCACATCGGAGGAAATATTTACACTGAGAACATTAACGGAATTCATGTTCACACTTACGGAGCACATATCTTCCACACTAACATAAAACGCGCTTGGGAATATGTGAATCAATTCGCAGAGTTCAACAGGTTCACGAACTCTCCTATCGCTGATTTCAACGGGGAAATATATTCTCTGCCTTTCAGCATGTACACGTTCAACAAAATGTGGGGCGTAAAAACTCCCGAAGAAGCTCGTGAACGAATCGAAGCACAACGCAAAGAATCAGGCATAACGAATCCCTCTAACCTCGAAGAACAGGCAATCAGTCTCGTGGGCAGAGACATATATGAACGTCTCATCAAAGGCTACACCGAAAAGCAATGGGGCAGGCCATGTTCAGAACTTCCTGCATTCATCATTAAGAGGCTTCCCGTCAGATTCACTTACGATAACAATTATTTCAACGCATTGTATCAGGGCATTCCAATTGACGGCTACACAAGCATGATTGAAAAACTTCTTGAAGGCTGTGATGTAAGATTAAACTGTGATTACCTCGAACACAGAAACGAATTAGAATCTCTCGCTGAAAAAATCATCTTCACTGGTCAGATTGATGCGTATTTTGACTATGAGCTTGGCACTCTCGAATACAGGACATTAAGATTCGAGACCGAAATCATGAATGACACGAATAACTTTCAGGGTAATGCTGTCGTGAATTACACAAGCAAAGATGTCCCCTATATGCGTTCAATTGAGCATAAGCACTTTTATCCCGGACTTGAAACAGATTCAACAGTCCTCACACGTGAATACAGCTCCGCATGGAAGGCAGGAGATGAACCATATTATCCCGTCAATGACGACAGGAACACGAAACTCTATGAGGCATACAGACAGCTCGCACTCAAACGATGTCCTGATGTCCTGTTCGGAGGAAGGTTAGGCGAGTATAAGTATTACGACATGGATCAGGTTGTGATTCGTGCGCTTGAAGTGTCAAATCAAATATCGTAGTTTTTGAATGCATTCGGGTCTAATGATTTCACTTCGACAACCTCACGGACATTCACGCAGAAATTATTCACTATCATTAAACGTGCGAGTATATGACCATCAATTAGTATGATGTGCTTTTCCTTCGCGTAATCCTGTGCGGGCTTCGAAAAACTTGCATTCGTTACCAGAAGTCCGCGTCCTGCTTTCCGTGTTACTGCATCTCCGAACGTCTGCATGTTCCAGCTCGTTATTATGCTCCCCTTTTCGAGTTTCCGTGTCTGAATATATATCGGCATGTATCCGGGTCTGTCCTCGATTATTATCCCCTGAATCGCTGACAGACTCGTTCGTCTCTTCGCATTCTTATAGACCTCATAACCCATGCGTATTAACAGGTCTGTGATCAGCTGCTCAAATCCAGCAGGTGATAGTTCATTCACCCTCGAAAGTATCTGCTCCACTAAATGCTCGTAATCCGATGTATCATTGTCGCTTACATTGAAATTCAAACCCATATTCTGCACAACGCCCTAATCTTTTACGTAATTATATGGTATCCCCGCAAATATCTCTATTACTTCATCTGCCTCTGATGCTATACATGTCTCAAGTTCCGCCAGCGTCTTCATGTATCGTTCTGTGAGTTCATCATACGCAATCTCGTCACAGAATATATCATCAGCAACAACAATTACATTCATGGCCATGCGTCTTATGATCTCAAGTTCAGAATGTATCTTCTCAATCACATATTCTGAATCATAAACGCATTCATCCCTGAACATTTCATTTGCTGTCCATGCCGTTAAACTCTCAATCATTACATCTGCTCCTTCAGGAATATTCACGTTACATAAATCACATTCACATTCAAACGTAACGAAACCTTTATCTTTTCGTCTCTCCTTATGCAGTCTCACCCTCTCTTTCATCTCATCATCCGTAACCCTCGATGCTGCTATATATATCTTCATTGAAGCTGAAAGTGCTTCAAATCTCGATTCTGCATATGAACTCTTTCCGCTCTTTGATGAACCTGAAATGAATATAAACATGACTGTTATAATAGCCTAAAATACATCTTAAAGATATTAACTATTTTTGAGATTCAGACATCAGTGAAATCTTTTCGGAGGCATAAATTAATGACTGGCAAAGGTCATCGTCTTTCAACAACAGCATTTGTTCTCGGTGCAACAAGTTCACCATTAGCGGCACTGTTCAGCTTCATGGGCAGTACGTTTCCTGATTCATCAGAGTATATGTTCTTCGGGAAAAAACGAAACCGCTATCATCGACGCTATACACACTGGTTTGTGATATGGCTTTCATTAGCGTGCGTATGCTTCAGTCGTTCAGGCTGGATTGTTCCGAGATTATCAAGTCTCATTGATGGCCATAATGCACACTATGATGTATGGTCATGCGCTGGGTTCTGGTTCATGGGGTGCGTACTTCACATTCTGGAAGATGCATTTTGCGGAACAGTTCCGTTTTTGCGTCCGTGGAAACGTGATGTAGGAATGCATGTGTTTCATATGTCGAAGAAGATAGGCGAGATGAGCAGAGGAGAGATTAACTTTGTGATGTGCTGTGTAGGAATATCATTCATCGCCTATATCATAAGGTCATTCACTTTCGGTAGCTTCTATGCATTCATCGTTAGTATATGGAACAGCATATAGCAAAAAATTACCCCGCAAGCATTTTACTCACGGGGTAATAAATACACGAAGCGTAAATCAAAAATGTCTATTTCAGGTTCGCATTCATAAACTCAATTATCTTCGCAAACGGAATCTTCTCCATGTTGTCATACAGATCACAGTGCGATGCTCCAGGCACTATCACTAACTCCTTGTTATCGCCCTTCATGTCCTTGTATGCCGTCTCACTCATATATCTCGAATGTGCTTTCTCTCCGTGAACCAACAGTACAGGTGTACGAATCTCACCAATAAACTGAAGCATTGGCATGTTGATTAATGCAAGCGATGATGTAACCGTCCAGCCCTCATTGGAATTCAATGAACGCTTATGATACCCTCTCGGTGTCTTGTAGTACGCATAGTAATCCTTCACAAACTGAGGCGCATCTTCTGGCAATGGATCTACTACTCCGCCTGCCCTCGCATATGTCCCGTTCTTATAATCCTTCGTGCGCTGGTCATTCAAAGTCTTCTTCATCTGATAACGAGCTTCCTCATTGTCTGCTGAATCAAAATACCCTTTCGCTGAAACTCTGCTGAGATTGTACATGGTCGATGAAACTGTCGCTTTGATTCGTGTGTCTATCGCCGCAGCATTAAGCGCAATTCCTCCCCAGCCACATACTCCTATGATCCCAACTCTCTCAGGGTCTGCGTAATCCTGCACTGAAAGATAATCAACTGCCGCAGAAAAATCTTCAGTGTTGATTGAAGGGTCTGCAACATAACGGACATTCCCGCCGCTCTCACCAGTGAATGAAGGATCAAATGCAAGTGCTACATATCCTGCCTTCGCCATTTCCTGCGCATATAATCCTGATACCTGCTCCTTCACTGCTCCGAATGGCCCGCATACCGCAATCACTGCATACTTCTTCGAGGAATTAAATCCCTTCGGAAGATACAAATCACCAGTAAGGTCTATACCATAGCGGTTGTGAAAGTGAACCTTCTCACATTTGATTTCAGGGTCAATCTTGAATACCCTTGTGTCATTCTCAAGTGCACATACCGATGAGGCCATGCACATAGCTATCAATGACGCTGCAATTATTTTTAACATTTTATCTTCCTCCTGTATTATTTGGATGAATGAATTATCACCGCTGAGGCAGAGATTGTCTAATGCTTTGATTCGTGATTCGGTTATTTATGATACGATATAACTCATTGAGGAGGTGATCCGTTATGATTGAATTACGACTGCTGAAATATTTTCTTGCTGCTGCGCGTGAAGGCAGCATAACGAAAGCTGCTGAGAAACTTCACATAACACAGCCAAGTTTGTCGCGTCAGATTGCATCGATTGAAGATATTATCGGGAAGAAATTATACTTTCGCACTAACTATGGAATAAGGCTCACTGAAGAAGGTTTACTGCTCAAGAAACGTGCAGAAGAGATGACCGAACTTGAAGAGAAAATTTTTGCTGAGTTATCCTGCGATTGCATTAACGGAACGGTTTACATAGGTGCAGGTGAGACTGTCGGAGTGAAACATATTGCGTCAGTAATGAAGAAACTGTGCAAACAATATCCGGGCATAAAGTATCGAATGATAAGCGGAGATGCTGAAGATGTGAGTGATAAACTCGACAAGGGATTAATCGACTTCGGTCTGTTCGTGGGAAAAGTGAATCTGAAGAAGTATGACTGCATTTCACTTCCTGATTCTGATTCGTGGGGAGTGATTGTGAGACGTGATGACGAACTTGCATTGAGGGATTCAATTTCACCTTATGATTTGCATGATAGGCAGTTACTCTTTTCACATCAGGCGAAAACTCAGGGTGAATTCTCAGAATGGCTCGGTTATTCTATTGATGAACTCAACATCATAGGCACTCATAATCTCGCATACAACGCTTCCGTTATGGTTCGTGAAGGTCTCGGTATACTCGTTACGATTGAGGGAATAGCGAACGTAGGAGAAGACAGCGGCTTAAAGTTTATTCCGTTAATGCCGGAGATAAAAGCGGGTTTAATATTTGCATGGAAGAAGGGGAATATATTCTCGAAGTCAGCGAATAAATTTCTTGAATATCTCAGAGAGTCAGTGTCTCTAAATCATCGGGAATGAATATCTTTCCGTGAAAATATTTCTTTCCTTCGTCAGTATATAGTCTCTTTCTGTCGTGAATGTTCTCATCTTCAGTATGGCATAGAATGAGTTTCTTAACATTCAATCGTTCTGCAAGTTCACACGCATCTTTTACCTTTATGGTATTATAACCTGAATTCAATGTTAAATTCACGAAAATTTTTAGGCTTGAAGAGGAGAGCCGATGATTTATGCCTGACACGGAAAACTATGAACAGCTCATAGAGAGATTAATTCCAAATGCAGAAAACGGAGATGCAAAATCACAATATCATCTCGCAGTCCTGTATCATGACGGAAAAGGTATACCAAAAGATTATGTGCAGGCGGCGTACTGGTATCGCAAAGCAGCGGAGCAGGGACACGATAAAGCACAGTTATATCTTGGCCTTCTGTGTCTCAAGGGCTATGGTGTTCCTAAGAATGATGATGAAGCAGTGAAATGGCTCACTATGTCTGCGGAACAAGGTAACGATAAAGCGAAAGTGTTTCTCGATGATATTCTGAATTCAGATATAGAAGATGAT
This sequence comes from uncultured Synergistales bacterium, assembly GCA_905235735.1. Lineage (GTDB taxonomy): Bacteria > Synergistota > Synergistia > Synergistales > Aminobacteriaceae > JAFUXM01. Next base: position 55,255 of record CAJOMU010000004.1, on the reverse strand, counting down.
AATCCTGATTCACCTTCAAAAATGTTAATGTTCACTGTTTCAGCTTCAGTTACTGTGTTCATAGCAGTTATATTATCTGCTGCATTCTTCATCATGAAAACTGATGACATGATTGCTTCCCTTCCTGTGAAAACTCTTCCCTCAGATGAAGATAATGTATTCTCTCCTCCAGTCAGCAGCGCGTATAAGCCTGATATATTTTCAATCTCGGTTCAGCATGACATACCCGAATCCGCAGAGGTATTGCCTGAATCAAATGAATCAAATGCGAACATAAGTGTAGAAGATGATTCGGAGAAGAATATACGTTCAGGAAGGCAGCAGGTCGAAAAATTATTGAAGGCTAAGAAAGTATCACCGTTTGTGAGGGATACAGGCACATTTGAATACAACACTGACTACGAAGGCGGAACTGTTGAGATTATAGGTTCAAACGTAAGAATGAGAAAACAGCCGAACACTAAATCCCGAATCGTGAAGACCACAAACGGAATGTCAGCAAATGAATCACTGAAATATCTCGGAGAATGGACTAGCCCCAAAGGAGACAAATGGATAGTATGCGACTACAAAGAAAGTCCTAAAGTCAGGGATGTAGACGCAAAAGTAGTATGGATATTCGGAGAGTACATAAGGCTAATTCGTTCGGAGGAAAGCAAATCAATTCTTGAATATGAAAGAATTGACTGATAATATTTTCTTGCAGTTCATCTTTTCTTTCAGGAGGCGTATGTCGATGAGTCGTGTCAGTTTATTCAAGGGCCAGAAAGTTGATTTAACGAAGGGCAATCCAGGACTTGCAAGAGTAATTGTAGGATTGGGCTGGGATACCAATAAATACGACGGCGGAAATGATTTTGATCTTGATGCTGCAGCTTTTCTTCTTGGTGAAAACGGAAAGGTCAGAGCAGATTCAGATTTTGTGTTCTACAACAATTTGGTTCATCCTTCAGAAGCAGTCAGACACACGGGCGATAATCTTACAGGTGAAGGAGAAGGCGATGATGAAGTAATCATAGTGAATCTCACGAGAGTACCTGAGAGTGTCAGCAAGATAGCATTTACGGTAACAATATATAATGCTGAAGAACGCGGACAGAATTTCGGACAGGTCTCGAATGCATACATTCATATCGTGAACAGCGAAAATGACGAGGAACTCATACGCTACGATTTAGGCGAGGACTTCTCTGTTGAGACAGCGGTTGTTGTAGGTGAATTATACAGGCATAAAGGTGAATGGAAGTTCAATGCGATAGGCTCAGGCTACAAGGGAGGACTTAAAGCACTTTGCGAAGATTACGGCGTGAACGTGTGATTGAAGATGCGATTGAAGAATTGAAAATTGAAGAGCGGTTATGAATGATTAGCCGCTCTTGCTGTTATCATCTGCAATTCATGAATGCACCCTCATCAGCAACGAGAGTAACATCATTATGAAGTTGAAGAATTGAACCGGGAACTTCAGGTGTAACCGGCCCGAAGAAAACTTTTCTGACAGCCTCAGCTTTATTCTCGCCGGATGCAACGACAAGAATCTTCTTTGCTCTAAGAATGGAACGTATGCCCATCGTGTAAGCATGACTAGGTACGTTCTTTCCTGCCTCAAAGAATCTCATATTAGCTTCAACAGTACTCTCTGAGAGTTCAACGCAATGAACGTCTTTCTCGAAGAAGCTTCCCGGCTCATTGAACCCTATATGACCATTGCGGCCAAGTCCAAGAAGCTGTAAATCCTGCGGCCCAATCTCATCAAGAAGTTTATTGTACGTTCTGCATGCTTCTTCGCTGTCTGTGATTCTGCCGTCTGGAAGGTGAACGTTTTCGCTTCTGAGATTAACGCGGTCAAAGAGATTCTTCCTCATGTAGGATACATAACTCTGTTCACTTTCAGCACCTAAGCCGCGATACTCATCGAGATTCACTGTTACGACCTCTGAGAAATCCAAATCTCCCTTTTCGAACCATTCAACCAATTGCGAATATATTCCTGCGGGAGTAGAACCAGTAGCGAGACCTAATACGCAATTAGGTTTGAGGATAATCTGAGCCGAAATAATGTTAGCGGCTTTCCGGCTCATTTCGTTATAGTTCTTCGTGATGTAGATTCTCATTTTTGGGAATCAATCAGCTTCTTTAATTCATCGAATACAAACTGAACCTTTGTTCCGATTACAACCTGAACGTTATTCTTTGATGGTCTGATAACTCCGGGAATGCCTGCTGATTTCATTTTCTTCTCGTCAACCTGAGTGTAATCATTCACTTCAACGCGTATTCTTGTTGCGCAGTAATCATATTCCTTCAGGTTATTGAATCCTCCGAGACCTTCAAGCACAACTCTTGCAAGTTCAGTGAAGTTATCATTTGCGAGGACGATTAATTTTTCTGCTTCAGTTTCATCATCATCTTCACGTCCTGGTGTCTTGAGGTCGAAGAGTTTAATTGCCCAAGTGAACACGAAGTAATATATGACAGCGAAGACAAGTCCAATGGGAATGATGAGCCAAGGATTAACTGCCATAGGAGCTTTGAAGCTGAGAATCCAGTCAACGAGTCCTGCACTGAAGTTGAATCCGCATCTCACAGGAAGATATGCACAGACATACGCAGATATTCCGGTTAAGATTGCGTGAATGAGATACAGACCCGGAGCTAAGAACATGAACGAGAATTCAATCGGTTCAGTGATACCCGTGAAGAAAGATGCGAATGCACCTGCAAGAAGTAAACTTGCGGCAAATTTTTTGCGTTCAAGTTTAGCCTGCCTGTACATAGCGTAAGCTCCAGCGACCAAACCGAACATCATCACCGGGAAGAAACCTGTCATGTATATTCCCGTTACACCGAGAGTGCCAGTGCCTGCCCAGAAGTTACCCAAGTCATTAATGCCTGCGGTATCGAACCAGAAGACGGCATTGAGAGCGTGATGAAGACCGAGAGGAATCAAAGCCCTGTTGAGCATTGCGTATAATCCTGCACCTATTGGGCCAAGTCCGACGATTGAGATTCCGAACTGAACGAGAGCGTCATAGACAGCAGGCCATACGTAGAACAGTATGATTGAAGCGATAGCAGATACGAGAGCGGTAATGATTGCGACACATCTTCTGCCAGAGAAGAACGCAAGCCAGTCAGGGAGTTTTGTATTTTTGAATCTGTTGTAGCAAGATGCACCTATGAGACCTGCGAGTATACCTATGAACGCATTCTGAATCTTTCCGAATGCCGTCGGAACTTTTGCTGCCTCAACTCCCATGTACATAGCGACTGCATTGCTCGACAGCAGGGTCGTAATCATCAGCCATGAAACGAGACCAGCAAGAGCGGGTGTACCGTCTCTGTCTGAAGCCATACCGATGGACACGCCGAGTGCGAATAGAATCGGAATCTGATCTATGATTGCCGAAGCTGCTTTGATGCAGAAAGCTGCTGCGAGAGAATTTGAACCCCAACCAGCTGGGTCAATCCAGTAACCTATGCCGTAAAGGATGCCGGCAGCGGGAAGACAAGCGACGGGAAGCATGAGAGACCTACCGATTTTCTGAAGATATTTCATCATGATATGAAAAAATTCCTCCTTTAAATTGAAATACGAAAAGTATATAACAATTCAGATAAGCGTAAATAATTTTGAATGGTATAATAAAGCCGTCCCGGGGATCTAGGACGGGATAAAAGATAGGGCCACCTGAAGCGGGGCGTAATCCCACCTCAGAATGAAACCCTAAGGTTAAGGACAATTAACGCGATTTGAATAGCCGTATGATGTCGGCGATGACTCGTAGAAGTTCGGTGAGAGCTTTTACGAGTTTTGTTATCTTCTCCACGTTATCACCCCCTTTCACCCAAAACTCCGGGCTAAATAGGAGTGAACCCCTAGCAGCCTTCCTCGCCAAACAAACTAGCAAGGAAATCCCCAAAAATTATTTTATCATGAAATGGTATAATAATAACCGTCCTGGGGATCTAGGACGGGATAAAAAGATAGGGCTACCTGAAGCGGGGTGCGTGTCCCCACCTCAGAATAAAACCCTAAAGCAGAAACTATTTAGCGTTTGAACTCACGGAGAAGTTCCGATAAGGCTCGTATAAGTTCAGTTAAGGGGCTTGTACGAGTTTTATTATTGTCCTCACGCTATCACCCCCTTTCACCCAAAACTCCGGGCTAAATAGGAGTGAACCCCTAGCAGCCTTCCTCGCCAAACAAACTAGCAAGGAAATCCACAAAAATTATTTTATCATGAAATGGTATAATAATAACCGTCCTGGGGATCTAGGACGGGATAAAATACAGGGCCACCTGAAGCGGGGTGCCTCCCACCTCAGAATGAAACCCTGAAATGGTATAGTTGATACTAACGTTTGAACTCACGGATTAAATCCGATAAAGCTCGTATAAGCTCAGTTAAGGGCTTGTACGAGTTTTATTATTGTCCTCACGCTATCACCCCCTTTCACCCAAAACTCCGGGCTAAATAGGAGTGAACCCCTAGCAGCCTTCCTCGCCAACAAACTAGCAAGGAAATCCCCAAAAATTATTTTATCATGAAATGGTATAATAATAACCGTCTTGGGGAGTTAGGACGGTATTAAAAACAGGGCTTCTCTGAAGTGGGGTTGCGTCCCCCACCCCAGAAAATGAACCCTGAGATGAAGGATTTAACGCTTAAGCTCGCGGATTAGATCCGCAATAGCCCTTATGAGGTCAGTCGCGGCCTCTAGGAACTTTGTTATAGCTCTCACGCTATCACCTCCTTTCACCTGATATGCAGGCTAAGGGGGTGAACCCCTTTGAAAGCCCCTCCCATAGAACATGGAAGCTCCCCGAAAAATATTTTATCACGCGCACAATGAATCACAGGATGCTAAAGTTATGCGGTTCTCTCTCCGAAAATGTGTATGAACAGAAAAAAAGGCCAGTAACATTAAAGACATTAAAAGGCCATTTAAAATACTGAAACCTTTTCGCGAAAAGATATAAGGTTTATTATTGTAACAAAGCGCACTGCCTTTACTCGGACTACTCAGACTAAATGCCTCACTTCAGAGAACGGGCGCGAGCGTTCAGACAGTGAAAGGCATCACTAGAAAAGTCCGGCGGAAGAGGCACGGTATCCCTCAGAAATCGTGAGGGAAGGAACAATTACCGACAAAGCTCCTCTTACACGGAAGTATCGGGAGCAGTAACAAAACATACAAGGAGGTTTATGTACTATGTCAATGGTAATTCAGCATAACATACCGGCTCTTCAGACATACAACATTGTTAATAATACAAGCAATGCTCTGGAGAAGTCGATAGCAAAACTATCAAGCGGTTTAAGAATCAATTCAGCCGCAGATGACGCAGCAGGTCTCGCAATAAGTGAGAAAATGCGTGCACAGGTAAGAGGTCTCGACAAGGCAGTAGCCAACACACAGGACGGCATCAGCTTAATCCAGACAGCAGAAGGCGCACTCAGTGAGACACATGCAATTCTTCAGAGAATGCGTGAACTTTCAGTGCAGGCCGCAAACGACACCCTCACACAGCAGGACAGAAGCTACATTCAGGTAGAAATCGACCAGCTCAACGAGGAAATCACCCGTATCGGCAACACAACGCAGTTCAACAAGAAGAAACTCCTCAATGGTGATGCAGCAGCACTTTGGAGCAGCAGTGATTCAGAGACCAAAGCAATCATCAACGGCGGACTCAGAAAGACCGACCAGTTCGGGCAGAAAGTTTCCGTTGAGGGCAACTACAAGATTCGTGTGAAAGCAGATCCGGGACAGGGCGAAGTTCAGAAGTCCGACATCATGAAAATTAAACATGAGAACGTCGCAATCAACAAGTCTGTTAACAGTGCTGCTGGTGTATCTGATGTGTCAATTGAGGGAGTACCTGCGGGTAAATATTCGTTGATATATCAATCCTCAGCTACTGAAGGTAGTAGCATGTTAACTGGTTCCTACGGTCTTGCACTTCCTCGGAGCAAAAGTACAAGCACAATTACATTTGGTACCGTAGATGCTCCTGTAAATAAGATCAGCATTCAGACGGCGGACGGGGTAGAAATTTGGTCAACTTCAGGGAAAGACCTATTCCAGAGTAATGGTGCTTCAACGGACGCAGACAGGCAGGCTAAATTCTTTGGCGGCGGTACCACAACCGACAATGTAACTTTTTCCAGCCTTGATAATGAAATTAGAGAAGCAGCAAAGGCTAAGGGGATTGATCTTGGAAGCAACTCTGTTTTCGACGGAATTTCGCAAACACCTACAATCACTGCAACGACAATAGGCACAGTTGCACCTGGAATCAAAATAGTATATGAAGGAGATGGAGATGTAGCCAGCCCTACATATGCTCTCACATCACCAGGTGGAGAGCCTGAGAAACCAGCAAAAGATGAAGATGTGTTTGATGTAACAGTAACCAAAGCTGCGGAAAACGCCAGTATACTATTTGAAGTTACTGGTATTGACACAGTCAATCAAACGGTTACGCTTAAGGCCACTGCTAACAAGCTCTCTGTGGATGGAGTGGCATCTACAGCCTATCAGGACAATATCGTACTAAAATCGAGCGGTAGTGCGGTCAATCTGACACAGATTTTCGGAGGCAAGGGTGATGATCCATCAGTACAAATTGAACTTAAGAACTCGTTGGATCAGGTGAGTGAAGGGGCTAAGTTCGTATACTCAGTAACACCAAACGCTGCTGGCTATGGAACACTGTCCAATTCTGGAACTGCTTTTGGAATACAGCTTGATGCCAGCATCGACAACGGATGGGATGGTGCATGGAGCGGCGGTCCTCTCAATGGACAGACTGTAGATTACGTATTGAATAACAAGGGTCTGGCAGACAAAGATATTCATTTCAATCAGTTCTATCTGAATCAGGAGACTGGTACAGCTTCTCAAGGTGATGTCATTCTTTCAACGAACAGCACATTCAAAGATGGAAGTGGTTTTACTAATGCGCCTCTCTCAACTGATGATGTCATTGCCAGCTTCAACGCGGCATATATAGGCAAAGTTGCAACCAGCGACACGAAGCTCCGCGACCTCGATAAATTCTGGAACAGTGAAGGCACATTCATGCTTGACGATGCGAAGACAATCACGCTGAATCAGGGCAACGGCAAGACTGCAAGCATAACTCTCTATGCAAATGACACGCTCGGCGATGTTGCACACAAACTCAATGACGCAATCGCTAACGGTCTTGGTCAGGGCCAATATGTCAACGATGCAACTCACTTTGCTACGTTCGTGAATGGCGCAACATCAGGTGCAGAGACAGTCGAGGGCACTATGGTTATTCGTACTGTAGTACCGGGCAGGGAAGGCGAGATCACTCTTTCGGGAGATGAGGCAGTACTTAATGCGCTTTCACTGAACAAGATTCAAAGCTCAAAAGAGACATCATTCACAGTTGATGTCAGTGACGCACACACGGGCAAATCAATTGCATCGAACGTGAAGGTTACCGGCAACGTTGCACACGGACTGATTGATGAGAATGTTGATGTTGAGTTCAGTTCACTCGCAGGAATCACGGCAGCATGGAACGCGAACACGAACAGCTACACGTATTCATCATCATCATACGACACGACGCTCCACCTTGCCGACAACACTACAGTCCTTCAGATCGGCGCAAACGAGGGTGAAGACCTCGCAATGAACATCGGTGATATGAGAAGCCACGCACTTGGCCTTGACGGCGTAAACGTTATGAGCCACGAAAGAGCAGCACGTTCAATCACAATCATCGACAACGCAATCGATAGAGTCTCAACGCAGAGGGCAAATCTCGGAGCATATCAGAACAGGTTGGAGTACACAGCCAACAACCTGACGACGGCAAGCGAGAACCTGACATCAGCAGAGAGCAGAATCAGGGATACGGATATGGCGAAGGAAATGATGAACTTCACGAAGCTCAACATTATGCTTCAGGCTGGTAACTCAATGCTCGCGCAGGCAAACCAGCAGCCTCAGAACGTCCTTAGCCTGATCCGTTAATGAAAGCAAGAAAGATTACAGCTAACCCGTAATTTTTCGAGTAAATTCGAGTAATACAGTGATTTTCATGGGGGAAGGAGGGCAGCCTCTTTTCCCTTTTTTGCATTACTGAAAGGCTTTTTGCTTTCACAGAACGGAAGGTGAATCTGTTCAATGGGATTCATAGTTAGCGATCCCGTTCTCTACAGTAATTCACCAGCTGCCGAAGTACAGCGTCAGGTAATCAAGAAAAAGACACTCGGAAACACAGAGAGCAGTCCTACTCCGAAAGAAATTGAAAACAGGAAGCAGGAAGAAGCTAAAACGGAGAAGGTTCAGCAGTCAAAATCTGACGCAATCGCACAAAGGGCACAAAAGGCGAGGGCAGAGAATATTGACCGTGCTGCTGCAATGCGTCATCTGAGATATGAAGTAATAACGGACGCTGATATAGTTCAGGTCAGCGTGATAAATTCTGAGGACGGGACGATAGTGCGCAAAGTTCCGCAGGATAAAGTGGTCGGGTTTATTCGGAAGTTCCGCGAAAAGACAAACGGAAAGGTGAAACGAAGACATAAACTTGACATTCAGGCGTAAATCATAGTATTGAAAGCGAATCCCCGTTCAACTGCTCAAATGCTAAAACGGGGGTTCAGTTGTATTCAGGGATGAAAATTCATACACACTAAGGAAGGTGAGACAAAGTATGTCATTAATAATGAACCACGATATAACTTCATTGATGGGTCAGCGAATCATGCAGAAGAATACGCTTGCAATGAAGCGTTCACTTGAGAAGTTATCTACGGGAATGAGAACGAAAATTGCAGATATCGATAATACCGCCGGATTAGCAATCAGTGAAACAATGCGCTCACGTATATTCGGAATGGATAAGGCTCTGTATAACTCTCAGGACGGGATAAGCCTCATTCAGACAGCTAACGGAGCATTAGACCAGACACAGGGAATGCTCAGAAGAATGCGTGAACTCTCAGTGCAGGCAGCAAATGATGTTCTAACTCAGCAGGACAGGAGTTATATTCAGGTTGAGATAAACGAGATTCGGGATCAGATAAGCCTGATAGCACAGACAACGCAATTCAACAGAAAGAAGATTCTCAGCGGAGATAATGCTGTTCTGTGGAGCAGTTCGGACAATAAATTGAAGGCAATAATAAAAGGCGGATTGCGTTCGATAGATCAGTTCGGACAGAAATATGCTGTTGACGGGAACTTCAGGATTCATGTAAGTGCGGAGGCAGGCAAGGCTGAAGTTCAGAAGACGGATATATTCAAAGTGAAGCATGATGACGTTCTGACAGATAAAACAGTTCACTCTGAGTATGGAGTTAAGGATGTATATGTGAGCGGCGATCTTCCTTCAGGGAATTACAGTGTGAATCATGACGGAAATGTTAGCTATGCTTCTGAAGGGTTGTTCATGGGGTCAATTGATCTTGGAGGGATTCAAAGCAGCGTAACGAGCAAAATTGATTTCAGCAACACGACATCACCTGTAAATAAAGTAAGTCTTGTAACGTCTGACGGAGTAGAAATTTGGTCAATGAATTCCGCAGATATATTCGGTTCAACTACAGCAACAGCGGATGAACAAGCAGCATTTTTCGCGGGAGGAACTGTAAACAACAAGACTTATGTAGGAGTAAAAGATGAGATGATAGCCAGTGCACAGCGAATGGGAATTGATTTAGATTTCACAGCAGGCACAACGGATATGACACTGACAGCTAAAACTCTCAACAGCGGAGATGCTCCAATTCTTCAGATAAAATATGAGGGCGGCACTGGTGATTCAGCTCCAGTTACGACAGTTCAGGGCAATCATGTACGACAGGGAATTAATGCTGCTAATGTGTTCAGCCTTAATATTGAGGGGACAAATACGGACAATGCGAGTGTCATGTTTGAAGTTAAATCCGTTGACAAGGTGAACGGTCTGGTATCACTCAACGCTACGGCCTCTAAACTTTCGCAGGAGGGTGCTAACACCTTTGCAGTTCAGGAGAATATATTAATATCAACAAATAGTCCTGCTGCGGGATTAACGGATATTTTCGGCAGTACGTCAGGAACACCAAATGTGAGCATCACACTGAATGATTTATCAGGCGTGAAAGAAGGAGCGAAATTCGTTTACTTCGTGGGTGCAGGAGGAGCGTCATCGGGGAATCAAAGTGCAGTTGATATAAACATTTCAGGATTTTCTGACAGTTCAGACCCCAACAACTGGAACGGAGGCCCTTTTAACGGCGAGACGCTTCATTATGTTCTCGATGGAAGTAAAACAGCCGATAAGGAATTGAAATTCACGAATTACTTTGTGAACGGTAAAAGCGGAGAGGTTACGCAGGGAACGATTAACCTTGAAACAGGAAGTACATTCAGAGATGCAGGATTATCAGGCGGTAAGTTAGGTTCTGATGATGTATCGCTCGCTAACTTCAATGCGTCTTATGTCGGAAAGGTCGCAAACGGAAACACGAAATTACGAGACCTTGATAAATTTTGGGATGCAAACGGAGCATTCATACTTGAAGAGCCGAAAGAATTAACACTCACTCAAGGCGACGGAAAACAGGCAAAAATTATGCTCTATGCAGGTGATACGCTCAATGATGCCGCACGAAAAATGAATGATGCAATTTCAATCGGACTTGGCCAGTCAATATATGTTGATGATGCTACGAAATTCGTTACGTTCGTTGAAGGAGGCACTAAAGGAGCTGAAACTGTAGAGGGCACAATGGTTATACGTTCTGCACTTGCAGGTGAAAAGGGAAGAATTACGCTGTCAGGGAATGAAGATGTATTGAAGGCATTTTCACTCAATACGATTCAGGATGCCGCAGAGAACAAATATTCAGTGAGCGTTTATGATGCTCATGATGATTCACTTATCGCCGAGAACGTGAAGATTACAGGCAATCGTTTAGTTGGTGTGATTCATAAGAACGTTGACGTTGAATTTGATCCTATGATGGGTGTTAATGCAGCATGGAACTCTGACACTCAGAACTTCGTATATTCGGTTAATGATACGAGCGAGTCTGTTCTTCATCTTGCGGATAATACTACGGTGTTCCAGACAGGTGCAAGTGAAGGTGATGATGTCCTGCTCAACATCGGCGATATGGGAGCGCATTCACTCGGTCTCGACGGTGTAAACGTGATGAGCCGTGAGAGAGCTTCACATTCAATAGCATTAATTGACGCGGCAATAGATAGAGTATCGACACAGCAGGCAAGTTTAGGTGCTGCACAGAACAGGCTCGAACATCACATCAATAACCTCACGAAGGAAACAGAAGCTCTCACTGATGCGAACAGTAATATACGCGATACGGACTATCAGAAAGAGATTCTTGAATACGCGAAGATGCAGATACTCATGCAGTCGAACACGGCGATGCTCGCACAGTCGAACGAAATGCAGAGAAGCAGTATTCTTGGCCTTCTGAGATAAGAGATATAGATTATGGCATTAGGGCCGGAATTCATTTCAGGACTCGCAGGGGAAATACGCAAATTACTTCCTCTGCGGGTTAATCGTATTGAAGGCGGAGAAGCATGGGTTGCACTCAAGACTTCTTCAGAGAATTATATCTTGTTGTCGTGGCAGTCCGGGACTTCAGGAGTATGTATCGCCTCCCAAAGTGAAATCAACGCACTGAAAGATATATCACCTTCAAGAGCACCAATAGCAGACGCATTGAAGAGCAGACTTACTCACGGAGGAGAGATATATTCGGTTGAACAGTTGAATCATGACAGGATACTTAGATTTTCAGCAAGACGGAGAGTATCTGCGGGAGTGAGTGTGAATTACTATCTTGTGATTGAGATTACTGAACCTGTTGCAAATTTCCTTCTGCTTGATGAGAACATGAAGATTGATGAAGCAGCAAGACATTCAACGCCTGATGTGAATCACTTCAGAACTATTCTGCCGGGACATGCATACACTCCGCCTCCTGTATTCAATGGCATAAACTTACGGAATAAGCGCGTAATTTCATTCGAGGATGTGCAGAATCTAAACGGTATTGGAAGACCATTAGCACGGCTCATTCAATCACACTGGGAAGAGAGAGAGGCAATGTCATGGCATTCGGCATTGATGAAACTCACTGATGAGAATTCAGATGTTATGTGCAGGCTCATCACTAAGAATAACTATCTGACGAGATTCGATTTTGCATTTGATGAAACGCTTGAGCTTGGCCATGATTCATTGAGGGCTTCACGTCATGCTGTGCTATTGCCGTTGCTGCGTAAGGGACGCGAGAAGAAGTTACATGAGATTGATGCGAAGATTAAACGTGCAGTTAAATCGAAGGAACGACACAGAGACGGACTGATTAAGCAACTGAAGGAATGCAGAGATTCGGAAATCTTCAGGCTTAAAGGTGAGGCGATACTTGCACATATATACGAGATTCCGAAAAGGGCAGAGACTGTTACACTAACTGACTGGGAAGGTCATGAACTGAAAATTTCACTTGACCCTGAACTATCACCGTCAAGAAATGCAGAACGATACTTCAAGCGTTACAGGAAGGCTAAAGGCAATCCCGAAGAAATTCAAGCTAATCTTGAAGCAATCAAATCATCAATTAAAGAGATGAATGAACAGCATGAACTCTTAGCGGCAATTGATGACCCTGAAAGTTTCACTGAGGCACTGAAGGATTTAATCGAATGGATTTCGCCTGAACAGAAGCGAATAACTCAGGCCAAGCATAAGAAGAAAACATCGCAGGATATTCCTCCTCACTTGAACATCAATCATGACGGTGTGAATATTCTCGTCGGACTTTCTGCGAGAGGGAATCGCTACGTTACACTGAAGGCAGCCAGACCAGATGATATTTGGCTTCATGCTCACGAATTGCCCGGTGCACACGTGATAATTCGGGGAGTTAAGCGTGATGAACTTGAAGGTGAAAAGCACAGCATTCTCGAATATGCGGCGAAGTTAGCGGCTAGTCATTCATCGGGAAAGTCATCGGGATCAGTTCCGATTGATTACACTGAACGAAAGTATGTGCGTTCTGTTCCGGGAACAATAGCTCTGGTTACGTACACTAATCCTGGTACGCTTAGAGTGTCGCCGGAATAATTTTGACTCCTCTGTGTTTATGCAGGGGAGTTTTTTTTATCACTCGGATTTCAGAATGAAAAGCGTAATCTCTGAAGGATCAAATAATCTCACTTGAAATCCTGACCATTGTGATGTTCCTGGACTTACGTACAGCTTCATTGAATCAATATCATACCACCCTCGAACATATCCCTTGTTGGCTCGTTTCACAAGTTCATATAAGCCCGGCATTTGTCCTCCGTGCGTGTGTCCTGAAAGCTGAATCGTAACATTATGCTTTGCGTTCTCATGTGCCGCATCTGGTCTGTGATCCATGAGTATCACCGGCACATTCTCAGGTACATTCCTCAATGCAAGTTCTGTATTATGATTGCCGCCAGTCTGGTCTGATACTCCCGCAATAATCAGCTTCGCATCTCCCGATTCGATTATCAAGTGTTCATTCTCAAGCATACGTATTCCGAGTTCCTTAAACCTTTTCATCCATCCCTGAAAATCAAGATAATATTCATGATTGCCTGTTGATGCATATACACCATATTTCGATTTTAGATTCTTCAATGGAGCTACATCTTCATACAACGTCTTCACATGGCCGTCTGCAAAATCTCCGGGCATTAATATTAAGTCAGGATTCAAAGCGTTAGTTTTATCGACAATTGATTGAACGAACCTTACGTTATTTAATCCGCTCGCATGAATGTCCACTAACATCGCTATCTTCATTCCGTCTAAATCTTTCGATAATCCCGCTACCTTCACTTCATGCGTATTTACATCTGGCACTCTCATGGCCTCATATGTTCCGTAAAGTGTTGAACAGAAAGCCAGAATCAGAACTACAAGAGAGGCGTAGCTCGAAGGGAATCGTAGACGCAGAATGACGCGAAGAATAATGAATGCAGTATCCTTCACCACAAGCATGAATAAAGCTACTATTATGAAATTGAATATCACTGACACAATCAGATTCGCATAATACGGAAGCTCTGTAATATCAAAACCTGTCGAAAATCTCCTATACTGCATCATCTTCAATAGTCCTGAAAGAAGAATTATTGACAGCAATATTTTAATCCATACAGGGGCTTTCAGAGGCAATATCATACTGAATATCTCGTAAATCAGAAACGGGACAAGAACAAATAAATTCATCATAAAATTTCACTCCTCTTCGGGCATAAAAATATCCCTGCCCGAAATTTTATCATCTCAGACAGGGCTTTTGTTTGATTCTTCGTGAAGCCTATGCTGACTTCTCTATCACTTTTACACTCTCGCCAACCTTTATGCACTTCGCAGGACAGACCTTCGCACATAATCCGCACTTAATGCATTTCGACTGATCTATCACTGCGAGATCATGGTCAATCGTAATCGCCTGCTTCGGACACTTCTTAGCACATAGTGTGCATCCGATACAGCCTGCACTGCATACGTCCTTCACCATAGTACCCTTCCAGTGTGAATTGCACGCCACAATCACATCTGCCGTAACAGGTACGAGTGTCAGCATTGCCTTCGGACATACTGCAACACATGTGCCGCATCCAACGCATTTATTCAGGTCAACATGAGGAAGTCCGTCATCACCCATAGTGATCGCTCCGAACACACACACCTTCGTACATGTTCCTAATCCTACACAACCAAACGGACACGAATTAGGTGATCCTCCAGGTATCGTTACCGCTGATCGGCAATCATCTATTCCGTCATACACAAGCTGTCGGGGTGATGCCTCACATGTTCCTTTACATCTTAGGAATGAACGTACAGGTACATGCTCGCCTGCTTCAACTCCCATTATCTCGGCTATTCGTTGTGCAACAGCAGAACCTCCTACACTGCACTTATTCACTGATGCTCCGTCATTCACTACTCCTGAAGCATATCCATCACAGCCTGGATAACCGCACCCTCCGCAATTCGCACCGGGAAGAGCCGCGCGTATCAGTGAGATTCTGTTGTCCTGATGAACTCGGAATACTATTGAGGCTATCGCTAACAGCACTCCGAATATTAATCCCATTACTCCCATTAAGGTCAACGGGGTTATCATTACATGCATTATATCCATGTCTGTATAGCCTCCTTACTTTATTATTCCCGTGAAGCCCATGAATGCAATTGACATTAAACCCGCCGTGATTAATGCCATTGGTAAACCCTGCAAGCAATCAGGTATGCCTTCGTTTTCCTCTATGCGTTCGCGTATTCCTGCCATGAGTGAAATCGCAAGAAGGAAGCCTAATGATGAACCTAATGCATTCACCAGTGCCGCCGCAAGTCCGTAGCCTTCATTCATGTTTAACACTGCAACTCCGAGAACTGCACAGTTTGTTGTGATTAACGGAAGGAATATACCCAATGACTTATAGAGTACGGGATTCAGTTTCTTCAATGCAAGTTCCACAAACTGAACCAATGCCGCAATTACAAGAATGAATGATAACGTGTAAAGATACTCAAGATGTAACGGAACAAGAAGATAGTTATACGTCAGCCACGTCATTAACGACGCAAGAACGATAACGAATACTACTGCCGCTCCCATTCCCTGAGCTGTCTTGAGCTTTGAGCTAACTCCCATGAACGGACAGCATCCCAAGAAACGTGAGAGAAGAATGTTATGTACGAAAATGGAACTCAGGAACAGTAAGAATAATTCTGTCAGTGTCATTCTACTTCACCTCGCACTCTTCGTCTGTCTTATTGCAGAACTTGGCCATGATACATGAACCACAACCCGCAGGTCTCGCTTCTGCAGGAGTTGCACCAAGACCGCGCATTTTCGCCGCTCTTGCCTGAATTGCTCTGAACGCTCCCATGCAGCAACCCAGCACAATGAATCCTCCGGGAGCAAGTACGATTAGCATTGCAGGTTCAAAGCTCACTACAGGATTTCCTAACCACGTTCCTGCACCGAGAATCTCACGGATTGAACCCAAGAACATTAACGCAATCGTGAAACCTAATCCCATTCCTATGCCGTCAAGTGCAGACGCTATTACTCCGTTCTTCGATGCAAACGCTTCCGCACGTGCAAGAATGATACAGTTCACGACTATCAACGGAATAAATATGCCGAGTGATTTATTCAGTTCAGGTGCAAATCCCTTCATCAGGAACTCAATCACCGTAACAAATCCCGCTATTACGACTATGAATATCGGTATGCGGACTTCATCGGGAACCATTTTTCGCAGAAGTGAGATGACCATATTCGATGCGATTAATACGAACGTTGCCGCTATTCCCATTCCAAGACCATTGGCTACACTCGTCGTAACCGCAAGTGTTGGACATAATCCTATGCACTGAACGAACGTAGGGTTATCGGCTAAAATTCCGTTTGTGATTATCCTAAAATTATTCTGGCTCAATTCTTACTCAGCTCCTTTCAGTTTCTTGCTCCAGTATTCAACAGCAGTATTTACTCCGTTTGTTACAGCAGTTGATGTTATTGTTGCCCCTGATATTGCCGCTATCTCATCAGGATTCTCTGCTGTACCCTTCACAACCTTCAATGGCAGTACACTTCTATCATTGAATTGTTCATAGAATTCCGGTTCAGTTGATCTCGCTCCTAATCCGGGAGTCTCTGAATGATTCAGAATCTTGATTGCCTTCACTGTTCCGTCCTTCGTGATTCCAGCAATGAATCCTACAGGGCCGCCGTAACCTTTTGAGCTTATCGATATACACCAGCCTACAAGACCTGAATCACCTTCTGCTTTCTGAATTCCAGTTATGAATTCATCATCAGTAACGTCTACAGGATTGAATGTTTTTGCGTCAGGCATTACCTCACGGAATGCGGCATTCCGAGCTTCAAGTTCCGTTCGCATTATTGCCTGCTCCGTGAAGTGCTGTACGAATCCCAATATCAGCCCTGTAACTGCTGTAACTGCGAATAACGTTCCGCCTAAATGAAGGGCTTTCTTCATTGCTTCTCTGAAACTTACTTTGTCATTTGATTCTGACATTATGACTTCGCCCCCATTCTCTTGAAGAAATTGCTCTTAGGCCCGCCTAAAACTCTCGGTTCTGTGTACCTGTCGATTAACGGTACTGCAACGTTCATAATCAGAATCGAGAATGATACACCTTCAGGATAACCGCCCCATGTTCTAATCAATGCCGTTATCAATCCGCAACCGAACGCATATATGTACTGACCTTTTGCTGTCATCGGTGAAGTTGTGTAGTCTGTGGCCATGAAGAAAGCTCCGATTAAGAGTCCTCCAGTGAGAATCTCACTGCATGGCATGAATGCTCCGCCGTGATTGAAGAGTGCAGATAGTATTGCAGTAGTCGCAATATAGATTACGGGAATTCGCCACGAGATTACTTCTTCCCATATGAGATATAAGCCGCCGAGTATCAGAAGAAGTGAGCATGTCTCACCTATACAGCCTCCCATATTCCCGATGAACATGTTCCAGTACGATACGCTTCCAGCACTGCCTGCCTTCATTGCCGCTAATGGTGTTGGGCCTGATATTCCGTTGACTGACCATGTAGTCATTGCTGTAGGCCATGAGATTAACATCATTGCTCTTGCCGCTAATGCAGGGTTCACGATGTTGCAGCCTATTCCGCCGTAGAAATGTTTCACGATGATTATTGCGAAGATACTTCCGCATACTGCCATCCAAATTGGAATCGTTGGAGGAAGGTTATACGCAAGAAGAAGACCAGTTACTACAGCAGATAAATCACAGATTGTGCTTTTACGGTGATTGAGCTTCTGCCATGCCCATTCACTTGCAACGCTCGCAATGATACACGCAAGAATCACGAAGAGTGCTCGAAGCCCAAGAAAATATGTTCCGATTACGCCCGCAGGTATGAGCGACAGAATCACCATGCCCATAATTCTGCGGGTCGTAAAGTCCGAATGTACATGCGGTGATGATGAGACTACAAGTTTTGTTGACATGATTCTATTTCGCCTCCTGTTTTGCTTTCGCCTGAGCTGCTGCCTTCCGACGTTCCGCAGTTACTGCCGCTTTTCCGTTCTTGAAACTCTGTGTGAGATGCCTCGATGCAGGACATGAATATGCACAGCACCCGCATTCAATGCAGTTCATTCCCATGTGAGCCTCAAATGATGCATAATCTCTTCTTCTCACTGCATGGTCTAACAGTGTAGGCTCTAAATGCATTGGACATGATTCAACACATTTACCGCACCTGATACATGCACTCTCTTCGGCAATGTATGCGAGTTTATCCGTGAGCGTCAGAATCCCGGATGTACCCTTCACTACAGGAACATCAACTGATCTCATTGCAAGTCCCATCATAGGCCCGCCTGCAATGACCTTCAATGGTTCTTCCTTGAAACCTCCGCATGCATTGAGCAATTCACGAACTGAAATTCCGAGAGGCACTTGAAGGTTCTTAGGTTCATTCACTGCATCACCTGTTACGGATACTACGCGTTCCATTACGGGCAATCCTTCTTCGATTGCTTTGCAGATGTGCCATGATGTTCGGGTATTCAGCAATATGCACCCAACATCTGCGGGTAATGCAGGCACAACTGGAATCTCCTGACCAGTTACAGACCAGATGAGCATCTTTTCTGCGCCTTGAGGATATTTCACTTTGTGAGGCATGATTTCGATTTTCGGATTCGTATTATGCTCCTGTAATGTCCGAATCGCTTCGGGCTTGTTGTTCTCGACCGCTATAATTCCTTTTGCTTCAGGAAACATCTCAAGCGCATAACCCAAACCTCGAATCACTTCGTCAGGGCTTTCAATCATAAGACGGTTATCACAGCTAAGATACGGTTCACATTCTGCGGCATTCACGATGAGCCATTTGATTACGCTTCCTTTTGGAGGCGACAACTTCACGTGAGTCGGGAAACATGCTCCTCCCATTCCGACAATACCGGCTGAACGAATCAGTTTAAGATATTCATTCGGTGTGGGCTTGTGCCCTAACTCATCAAGCAATGAAGGTGCACGCTCATATTTTCCGTCGCTCTCAATCACGATACATGGGTCTACACTTCCCGCAATCGTCATTCTCGGAGCAATTTCCTTCACGACACCAGAGACCGCAGAGAATATTGGAGCTGATACGAATGCTTCTGTGTCTGCAATCTTCTGACCTGCAAGAACCTTATCTCCCTTTGCTACTACTGGTGAACATGGTGCACCAATATGCTGGGATAACGGATAAACGAACTCACGCGAATCTGAAGGTTTCAGTATTTCGATGACCTTGTTTTCCGTTAACGCTTTTCCTTCAGGCGGATGTACTCCTCCTAAGAACGTTGGCAGGTTCATAGTGATAAACACTCCCCTCAAAATAAATTGTAATTTTTTGAAAACTGAATAAGCGTATTATATCCTAATTACTATACGGCGTGTTAATCTTTGCTTCACTGTCATTATGTTACAATTTGATTCGTAAAGGAGGCTTGAATGTCTGCATGTCCTTCAACGATAGCTATATTGTGTCTTCGGGTGTGATACTTTCAAGAAGGATTTTAGGTGAGAACACTTGCTATATGACATTATTCCTGAAACAGTACGGTATACTGAATGCATCATCACCATCAAAGTCGTATTCGGGAGACAAAGAGCCACTGATATGGGCCAAGTTCAAATTACGGAAGAAATCACGAAGCCGGAATTATTTCATTGAGGATACGGACATGACAGATGATATGTTATCTCTCAGGAGGAGCAGTGAACGTATAATGACAGCATTGAAATGGTGCAGATATATCTCAAAGTATCTTGAACCTTCACGTCCTGATGATGAATTGCTCGCTAACCTCTACTGGAACATGAAACTCTTAGCTGAAACATCAATCCCTCCTGATGCACTAAGCTGGAGGTTTATACATCGATGGCTTAACATATGGGGACTAGCACCTGACATGAAGAGTTTTCTTTCATCGAAGAGATTCACGGATAATGAGATTATGCTTCTGAATTTCATTGCACAGTCCGACATGAAAGGTTTTATAGAGTTCTTCAACTCACATAAGAATGTAACAGGAAATTTTTTCAAGACTGCATGTAATTTATCATTCAAACTATTAAACGAGAAGTGAGACCATGATACATGAACTACTAAAACAGATTGAGCCTCTAAACGCTGAGGCCATGAATGAAGCTATTGAACTTCAGAACAGATTCATAAAACCTTCCGGCAGTTTAGGAGAACTCGAGAGAATATCAATCAGGATTGCAGGCATAACAGGCAGAATACATAACACATTCACCAGAAAGATTATATGCTTATTCGGATCAGATCACGGAATATATGACGAAGGTGTATGCAGTTCACCTCAAGAATTCACGCGCAGGTTAATGGAAGTGTATGCAGAGAATCAGAATGCAGGTATCAACATATTATCGCGTCAGGCAGGAGCAGAATTGAGACTATATGACTTAGGTGTTAAAGGTCTCACTGAACATGAGAACATAATCACGAGAAAGTTCATGCCCAACGGAACGAATAATTTTCTTCATGAACGTGCAATGACATTAGAACTTGCTGAAGATGTCATAATGTACGGAATAAACATAGTCCGTGAAGCAAAATCCGAAGGCATAAGCATAATCGGCACTGGTGAAGTAGGAATGTCGAACACTACACCTGCCTGTGCGTGTATCATGGCCGCATTGAATTCACGAGATGATTCATTAATCGGAAGAGGAGCAGGACTGAATGATACCCAGTATGCTAACAAAAAGAAGGTTATTCTTGATGCATTGAACTTTCACTCATTGAATCTCACTGACCCTCTGAACATCATATCGTGTGTCGGAGGTTTAGACATTGCTGCAATGACGGGAGTATTCATCGGAGGAGCAATGTATCATGTACCCGTGATAATTGACGGAGTAATCTCAATTGCAGCCGCACTAATGGCATATCAGCTTGAACCACTCACACGTGAATACATGTTTGCATCGCATGAATCACTTGAGCCGTCGTATAATGTTGCCTCAACGTTTCTGAATATCTATCCTCCTCTTCACATGAACATGAGACTTGGCGAGGGTACAGGCTGTGCGTTGTTCATGCAGTTAATTGATGATGCATTAGCAGTGATAAATGAGATGGGAACGTTTAATGAACTATAGAAACTAGAAAGGGGAAACAGAATCATGAAGGATATTTTAGTTGTGGACTGTCAGTATGATTTCATTGACGGAAGTTTAGCGTGCGGACATTCGGAGGAAGCTGTGAAGAATATCATTGAATTCATAAACGCGAACCCGAACGCAAAAGTATTTTACTCTGCGGACTGGCATTCATTGAATCATTGCAGCTACACACAGAACGGCGGAACATGGCCTGTTCATTGCAATGCGGATACACATGGAGCGGAAATTCACGAGAGTTTCTATCATGATGTGAAGAATGAATCACAGAGACCGAATGACGCGAACATATACTACAAGGGTAATATTGATTCACGGGAAGAATATTCAGCGTTCAATGCGAGGAACAAGGCAGGCCATGAATTGAAAGATGACATAGGCCAGGACGTAATCGTAACTGGAATTGCGAGTGAGTTCTGTGTTCGAGAGAGTGTACTTGCACTGATGAATTCAGGCAGAAAAGTTGAAGTCCCTGTGAGTATGCTGGGCTGGGTTGATGAGGCAGGCCATGAGAAGAATATATCTGAGCTTGCTGAAAAAGGAGTCAGGATTTTATGATTACAACGGTTATATTCGACATTGGAAATGTACTTGTAGATTTCGACTGGGACGGATTCATTCACAGAATGTTTCCGGGAAGAGAGGAGCTGATTTCAGAACTAGATGAAGCGGTCTGGGGAGAAGGACGATGGGACAGGCTTGATGCGGGAGAAGAACCTGAAGAAGTCTTTGCGTCAATCATAGCGCATGACCCTGAACATGAATCAGAATTGCGGAAGGTATTCGAGAATGCAGGTGATACTCTGAAGAAGAGACCAGCAACCCCGATATGGCTGAAGGATATAAAATCTCGCGGATACAGGATACTTTATCTGTCGAACTATTCACAGTACATGATGAAAAAGAAACCTGAAGTATTAGATTTTTTGCCATTGATGGACGGAGGGATATTCTCATGTGATGTGAAGCTGATAAAACCTGACCGACGAATTTACGAGTGCATAACCAAACGCTATAATTTAATTCCGAATGAATGCGTATTCATTGATGACATAGAACGTAATGTGAAGGCGGCAGAAGATTTCGGGTTCAAAGCGATTCGTTTCGTTACGCTTGAACAGACACAGAAGGATTTGAACACAATATTAGGAGAGTGAAATATCATGAAGACAATGCGAATCAACATGTTCATAACGGGAATAATATTAATTGCACTGGGAGCATTAACGCTCAGGTATCCAGTGAGTGCAATTCTGACAGTCGGAACGTTCATAGGGATAGGTCTTGTCATATCTGGAATAAACTACATGACAGGATTCTATTTCTTCAGATTGAAACGCTTCATACTTCATGGACTTCTCGACATAATAGCAGGGGTATACATGATTGCACAGCCTGGAATAACGTCATTCATTCTTCCGTTTGTGATAGGGTTATGGCTGTTTCTGACGGGAATATCACGTTTCAGTGTATCAATGTGGCTTGGAGGAGCGAAGGCTAGAGGCTGGTGGCTGATGTTCATAGACAGCATTGTGCTGATTACGCTTGCGATATTGATGTGTGCATCTCCGATAGTGAGTTCACTTTCAATCATGATAGTGCTTGCATGTTCACTGATTGCATCGGGAGTTCTTACGCTCCTTGAAGGTTTTGTAATGTTGAGATAGAGATGAAATTTCCCGGCGGCATTGAAAGTTGCCGGGATTTTTTGCGTTGACTAATTCACTCCTATCATTTAGCATTAATATCATCCTAAAAAAAGTAAGGTTGATAGCAATGAAATTTTCAGCCAAGAGTGTTTTTTGTCTCTTCATGATTGTTTTCGTTATCTTCGCAATTGAGGGTGGTAAAAAATTTTCATACGCAAGTGCTTCTTCTTCAGAAATTTCTGCGGACACACCAAGTGAAAATATCTTCATCAGAGCTTTTCTTTCGATATTCAATCTTATCTCTTTCTTGATTTATTGTGTGTGGCTGTTAATTTACTATTTGCTTCAAGCAGTATGGTTTTGTGTTTACTGGATCTTTATGGGGATTTGGTTTTTGCTGTCTGGAATTTGGTTTTGCATCGTCTGGGTGTTAAAGAATCTTTACTGGCTTATTGAAAAAAGTCTCGAATTTGGCAAAGCTATTTGGGATTGGTTTGAACATTGGGTTTTAGAAACTTTTGGATATATCATTGGATTCATAATTTTGATTTCACTAGGCAAGATTTTTCATAGGAAAGATTGAGGCGTGATTTTATGATAATGTCAATACATGACCAGGATAAACTGATTGAAGGCATAGATAAAGGTATCGAAATTGGCAAAGCGGAGACTCGTCAATCAATGGCTGTCCAGATGAATCGCGAAGGATTCTCCTTAGACGTGATTTCAAGAATCGTTAAGGAAAGCGTATCAGTTATTCAGGGTTGGATTGATGAAGCAAAAGCATAAAGCCTTCAACGTTAGTGTGAACTGCTATAATGTTTCACTGAGTGAAATTTAAAGGAGGTTACTTCAATAAATGCAGTTCGGAAAAATCGAAGCCCTTTTAGGTTCAGAAGCAGAATCACTCTTAACCCATAAGTGCGAAACAGTATCAAAGGATTTACTTTCATTACCCGGCCCGGATTTTGTTGACCGCGTAATCAGCTACACAGACAGACCCATTCCCGTAATGCGTGCAATGCAGACGCTCTTCTCACATGGAAGACTAGCAGACACAGGATACATTTCAATTCTGCCGGTAGATCAGGGAATTGAACACTCAGCAGGCGCATCATTCGGCCCAAACCCAATATACTTTGATCCTGAGAACATCATCAAACTTGCAATCGAAGCAGGATGTAACGCTGTAGCAACAACATTAGGAGTTCTCGGAGCAACAGCAAGAAAGTATGCGCATAAGAT
The DNA here is from genome assembly GCA_905235735.1 of uncultured Synergistales bacterium. Taxonomy (GTDB): domain Bacteria; phylum Synergistota; class Synergistia; order Synergistales; family Aminobacteriaceae; genus JAFUXM01. The sequence goes on along the minus strand of CAJOMU010000004.1, from coordinate 31,094 downwards.
TCCGTTCGTCCTCAAACTGAATCACAATGAGCTTCTCACATACCCGAATCAGTATGATCAGGTTCTCTTTGCGTCAGTGAAACAGGCATATGAACTCGGAGCAGTAGCAGTAGGAGCAACAATATATTTCGGCAGTCCAGAATCAACGCGACAGATTCAGGAAATATCGAAGGCATTCCATGAGGCTCATCAAATGGGAATGGCAACAATATTATGGTGCTATCTGAGAAACTCAGCGTTCAAAGTGAAGAAGGACGACAAGGTTACGGATTATCATTCGTCAGCGGACTTAACTGGACAGGCGAATCATCTCGGTGTAACGATTGAGGCGGACATAATAAAGCAGAAACTTCCCACTAATAACGGCGGGTATCCTGCAATGGGCAAAGGTTACGGCAAGACATCAAAAGAGATGTACGAAAATTTAACGACCGAACACCCAATAGATTTGGCACGCTATCAGGTTGTGAATTGCTACATGGGAAGAGCAGGACTAATTAACTCAGGCGGAGCATCAGGAGGAGCAAGTGATTTAAGCGAGGCAGTACGAACTGCTGTAATCAACAAGAGAGCCGGAGGGATGGGATTGATTCTCGGACGCAAGGCATTCCAGCGACCAATGAGCGAAGGTGTTCAGATAATAAATGCGGTACAGGATGTGTATCTGTGCAAGGAAATTACGGTTGCATAAATCTCATTCAGACTGAAGAAAAAAGAAAAAAAATTGCCTCCCGTTAATTGCGCGGGAGGTTTTATGTTCTGAATTACTTGCTGACTTTGAGAATATCCTGACCTGCTTTGATGTCCCCTGATGCAATAGTTTCGACAGCTGAAAAATCATCTGAATTCGCCACAGCCATAACTACAGTTGCAGGGTGTCCTGCATTTTTGATTTTCCAGAGGTCAGCTACAATCAGAAGGTCGCCTTTCTTCACTATCTGATCGAGCTTCACTTTTCCTGTGAAACCTTCACCTTTCATTCCAACGGTCTTAAGTCCAACGTGAATGAGAATCTCAACGCCATTGTTTTCGAGACCGATTGCATGCTTAGTTTCCGTTACCTGAGATACTTTCGCATCACAAGGAGCGTAAATGTTTCCGTCTGACGGTTCAATTCCGCAGCATTTTCCGAGAACGCCTTCTGCGATATTCTTGTCCTGAATTTTTTCCATAGGGACAAATTTTCCGTTCACAGGTGAACCTAAGACAGCAGGGAATGAGAGAGGATTTAATTTTTCGCCGAAACCGAAAAGTGGTGCCATTGTATTTTTGCCTCCGTATTTAATATTTGGGTTATTCGCTGGAATTTTCGTAAAAGAAATTATATCAGACCTCAGCGTGTAATGAAATTCACTAATTTCACCAGTCTGCTCTCTTTGAATTCAATTGCTTTCACTGGACACATCTCATGACAGCAGTAACATCTGATACACTTTCCATAGTCGAAATGTAAATGTCTGTTCTCGTGTTTCAATGCTCCTGCCGCACACACAGCCGCACATCTTCCGCAGCCTATGCATAGTTCAGGAATGTGAACGGGTCTTGAGGTCATCAATCTCTCGATGAATGGTATGCGAGGCAATAATCGCATGGTTCGTGTCTTTGGGAGCTTAACGTTCGGAAAAATTTTGTCGGGCGTAATGTCTCCGTCTAAGTCATTAGGATTCAATTCACACTGCGGATAATTTCTCTTCTTTGCGGCCATGTACAAAGGGTAATCCTCTAACTCTGCTCCCATCATCTTACACAGCCACATATCCATCTTCAGAGCATCAATGCATGAGACAATATATCCGAATTCATACGGTTCACCTGATGTAGGGCCGTCTCCGTGCATACCGATAACGGCATCAAGAATCGTGAATGTAGGTTTGATTCCGTTATAGATGTCGAGAAGGAGACCTGCAAATTTTTCGCGGTTCAATCCAACGTTGTAATGCCATCCTGCTTTTAATCTGCCTGGAATGCATCCGAAGAGATTCTTTACTCCCATAGTGAGATACATCTGGCCATGCGTTTTGAGTTTCGGAAGGTTAATTATCTTGTCGGCCTCAAGCACATACTTGCTGACTCGAATCTTTTTGTATTCTGCATCATCTGAAACAGGAAGGTCTATAGGGTCAGTGAGTTCTCTGCATTCAATTCCGAGTTCATCAGCCACACGAATAAACCCTGCCTTCTCTGCTGCTCTGTGAAAGTTATCTATGCCTGGACTGTCTGAAATGAATGGCACTGCTCCTGCATCGAGAACCTGACGTGCAACTGAACGAACGATTGAGGGGTCTGTAGTAACTCTTCGTGAAATGTCATGGCCGGATACGAGATTAACTTTAAGGAGAACTTTATCGCCGCAACTAATGAATCTATTAATGCCTCCGAAGTATGCGAATGATTTTCTGACTGCCTCATCAATTTCGGATTGATTATAATTCTCCTGACGAACGAAATATACTTTACTCATTACTTCTCCGTTTTTGCTTTGACATTATACACAAGGTGTAAAGAAGTGATACAATTCACATTATTAAGAACAAAAATTTTTTGAGAGGAGCGATTGACAGGTGAATAATAATAACGGTATAATCGACCAACGACCAACGACCAACGACCAACGACCAACGACCAACGACCAACCTATTGCTGTCCACTTAAATTTTCGAGCATTTATGAATAAAGGCAAAAATGGTTTTAATGCAGTTGCAGGAGGAATTTTTGCATATCAGTACGAACTCACTAAGAGACTAGCACAATATGATGATCTTAATGTGGATCCTTTCTATTTCTCTGTCCGTCATCGTTATGATGTTCCAGGTTTAAACTCACTTTTACGACGCATTTTCTTTCCGGCAAGATTCACAATAAGGACAAAGTCTCATGGTATACGTTCTTTTGTGTTGAACTTCTTATTCAGGCTCATTCGTCCGTTCATCAGTTTAGATTTCCTTACAGGCGGAAGCAAGGATGATGTTTATGTATCATTCTTTGGTATCCCTAACATGCCAATCAAGGGAAAGCTCATTGCAGTAATTCATGACATTGTGCCTCTGAGACTTGAATATGATCCGTCAAGAAAGGAACATACCGGCGGCTTATCTAGAGATTTCATGGAGACTTTTCTGAAAGACAATAAAGACATCATCAGGAGAGCATCAAAGATTGTAGCTGTATCTAAATATACGAGGAAGGATTTCGCAGAATACTTTAACATTGATGAGAGCAGAATAGAAGTTGTGTACAGCAATATTAAGCCGTTTGTATACTCCAGAGAGTATGATTTGAATCTTATCCGTGAGAAATACAACCTTCCTGAGAGATATATACTATACTTCGGTTCATGTCATAAGCGCAAGAACGTCGAGACATTAATACGGGCTTATGCGAAACTACATGAGACAATCCAGAGTGAATATAAACTCGTCATAACAAATCCAGTTGAAGATACAACTGACTGCGTTAATGACTGCGGAATTTCAGACTATGTGCATTACATAGAGGCAATTCCGGAAGCAGACAAGCCTGCAATATATCAGATGGCTTCTGTTTCTGTATGGCCTTCACTGTACGAAGGATTTGGTCTTCCTGTACTTGAGGCTATGGCTTCTGGAGTGCCGGTGATATGTTCAAACGTAACATCAATGCCGGAAGTTGCAGGTGATGCTGCAATTCTTGTTGATCCTCTTGATGCTTCAGGAATGGCACGTGAGATTGAACGTGTTCTGACTGATTCAGAGTTACGAAAGGAATTGATTGCGAAAGGTTACGAGAATATAAAGCGATTCTCATGGGATGAATCAGCAAAGAAATTTCATGACATAATAATGAGCCTTCAGTAGTAAAATTAATGCGTGGGAGGAAACTGCAAAGACTTCACTTCTCACGCATAAATTAACTGAAAGGAGTATTGACAATGCTTCATAACGAGTGCACGATTCGAACATCGAACATCGAACATCAAATTCATGTGTATTCAAATGTTCAGCAGACAGCTTACGGAAACGGATTCGTACCCTACGAGATGCAAATAACGTCAAAACTCGCAGCTTATGATGACCTTAATGTTGAGGCAATACGTTTTTCATCACATCCAGAAGAATCAGAATTCACATTCCAGGTAAGGAATATAAAATTTTCATCGTTCACTCTCTTTTATCTTCTGCACCTACCATTCATTAATCTCTTCGCTCCTCTCATGAAACGAACTCTGAACGCACTGACAGCATCAAAACCTGAGGACGTGTTCATATTCTACGAGAACAAGATACCGAACATAAAGCTCAACGGTAAAATCATTGCACTCCTTCACGACATTATGCCTCTTAGAATCTTGAACATGAAACTCAGAAACACAGGAAGACTTGAAAACTTCATGCGCAGGTACATAGTGAAACGGAATGCGAGAGATATTCTGAGAATTGCAGACAAGATAGTAACGGTCTCTGAGTTCTCAAAGCGCGATATTATGGACTACTTCAATCTTCAGGACGATGGCAGAATAGAGGTTATATATAGCTGCTTCGATCCTGCTTACAGTCAGCCCTGCCGTAACATGGAGCATATACGTGAAAGATACAGCTTGCCGGAAAGATACATACTTTATTTCGGTTCATGCATACCCCACAAGAATGCTAATACATTAATCCGTGCGTATGCAGAACTTCCTGAAGATATGCGCCGCGAGTACAAGCTGGTAATAACAAATCCTCAGGGTGTTACGTATGATTGTGTGAAGGAGTGCGGAGTTTCTGAAGACGTGAAATTCTTAAACAGAGTCCCTGAATCTGACAAGCCTGGAATCTTTCAGTCTGCTTCTCTATTCGTATGGCCGTCTCTCTATGAGGGATTTGGTCTTCCAGCGATTGAGGCTATGGCTTCAGGAGTGCCGGTGATATGTTCAAACGTAACATCAATGCCGGAAGTTGCAGGTGATGCTGCAATTCTCGTTGATCCCCTTGATGCTTCGGGAATGGCACGTGAGATTGAACGTGTTCTGACTGATTCGGAGTTACGGAAGGATTTGATTGCGAAAGGTTATGAGAACATAAAACGGTTCTCATGGGATGAGTCTGCGAAGAAATTTCATGACATAATAATGAGCCTTCAGTAGTAAAATTAATGCGTGGGAGGAAACTGCAAAGACTTCACTTCTCACGCAATAAATTAGCTGAAAGGAGTATTGACAATGATTCATAACGAGTGTACAATGCAAACAGCAAACAGCAAACAGCAAACAGCAAACAGCCTATCAATGTGCATTTCAACACTCAGGCAATATTTGTACTATGTGGATTCAAGACATATGAGACTGAAATCATCAGAAGACTTTTAACGTACAGCGCAATTAATGTAGATGTGTCTTATGTATCACGTAAAACTCATGATGTAAGCGATGCTGGCTTTCCAGTTAAGCAAATTCGAATCCCCACTTGCATGGCTTTTTATGTTGCCTGGCATTTCAATCTGAAATCAGCAGTGGGATTTGTGTTGAATCGTTTAGGCAGAATCTTCAGCTTCAATTTCATAACAGGAGGCGGCAAGAATGATGTCTATGTTTTTACTGAAAACAATATGCCCACCATGCGCATAGAAGGAAAAACTGTTGTTGTCATTCACGACATAATTCCACTGAGAATGAGCTATGATCCATCGCGCAAGAGTCCTGACTCTGTAGGCAAGTACACGGGAAAGATTGTTGCGAGGAACACGGAAGATGTTCTGAAGAGAGCTTCATGTATCATAACTGATTCAGATTTTTCACGCCGCGACATTGCAGATTACTATCACATTGACCCTGAGAGAATCAAAGTTGTGTACTGCGGCATTGACCCTTCTGTTTATGCCCGTAAGTATGATTTGCAGGTCATACGTGAACAGTATAATCTTCCCAATAAGTATGTGCTTTATTTTGGTGCGTGTTCAGCAAGAAAGAATGTTGAGACTCTCATACGTGCATATTCAAAACTGTCTGAAAGTTTACGCCGCGAATATAAGCTCGTCATCACAAATCCGCTTATCGATACGACTGACTGCGTTAATAATTGCGGAATTTCAGAGTATGTGCATTACATCAAAGCAATCCCGGAAGCAGATAAGCCTGCAATATATCAAATGGCTTCTGTTTCTGCCTGGCCTTCACTGTATGAAGGATTTGGTCTTCCTGTACTTGAGGCTATGGCTTCAGGAGTGCCGGTGATATGTTCAAACGTAACATCAATGCCGGAAGTTGCAGGTGATGCTGCAATTCTCGTTGATCCTCTTGATGCTTCGGGAATGGCACGTGAGATTGAACGTGTTCTGACTGATTCTGAGTTACGGAAGGACTTGATTGCGAAAGGTTATGAGAACATAAAACGGTTCTCATGGGATGAGTCTGCGAAGAAATTGCATGACATCATCGTAAATCTCTGAAATTATGAAAGCGGGAGAAGTCTTCTGTGTAAAACCTCAAACCCTCCCGCATAAATTTCATCCCTTAAAGCAATGGAGCTATAACGAGTGCTACAACCGTCATTAATTTAATCAGAATGTTCAATGCAGGGCCTGCCGTATCCTTGAATGGATCTCCAACCGTATCTCCCACAACTGTAGCTTTGTGATTCTCACTGCCTTTGCCGTTGAAATGTCCCTCTTCAATGTACTTCTTCGCATTGTCCCACGCTCCGCCCGAATTCGCCATGAACAGAGCCATCATTACACCAGTAACGATTGAACCGCCGAGAAGTCCTCCAAGTGCCTCTTTCCCAAGAAGGAATCCAACAAGTACAGGTGCAAGTATCGCCATAACACCAGGCAGAATCATCTGAGTTAATGCCGCATGTGTTGAGATTGATACGCACTTCTCATAGTCAGGTTTGCCTGTGCCTTCCATTATGCCGGGAATATTATGGAACTGTCTGCGTACTTCCTCAATCATTGAACCTGCCGCCCTGCTTACTGCATCAATTGAGAGTGAGCAGAATATAAACGGAAGCATACCGCCGATAAGCAAGCCTACAATAACTGAAGGTTCCATAAGGTTGATTGAATTGATTTTCGCCGCCTGTGAATATGCTACGAATAGCGCAAGTGCTGTTAGCGCCGCTGAACCTATCGCTAATCCTTTGCCCATTGCCGCAGTCGTGTTACCTATCGCATCAAGATGATCTGTAATCTTCCTCACACCTTCAGGAAGTTCACTCATCTCCGCAATTCCTCCAGCATTGTCCGCGATTGGGCCGTATGCATCAACGCTCAATGATATTCCCGTGATTGATAGCATTCCTACTGCCGCAACTGCAACACCGAACATTCCTGCAAGATAGTTGCTGATGAGTGTTGATAAGCAGATAAGGAGAACAGGAATTCCCGTTGACATCATTCCGAGTGATAATCCAGAAAGAATAACCGTAGCTGAACCTGTATCAGATGATTTTGCAACTTCACGAACGAACTTGTAATCGCCTGACGTGTATATTTCCGTTACGATTCCGATTAGGATTCCTGATACTACACCAGATGTAACTGACAGGAATACATTGAATGCGCTCGTCCCGAAGAATACAATGCTCAATACGAATGTTCCTGCAATCATTAAGCCGCCCGCTACGAATGTTCCCATTCTCAATGCAAATGCCGCGTCTCCGTTTTCAATTCGCTGAACTACTTCTGCCATTCCCGGAATTTTCTTCGCAATCGCTTTCACTTTGTCTGCGTAAGGTGCCTTCGTTGAAATCATCATGCATCCTATGATTGACGCGAATACTCCCCATGCCGCAAGGAACATAGGATAACCTACACCCCATAGCTGATAGCTCGCAAATCCGATTGTCATGGCCGCAAGAATTGAATTCACGTATGATTCAAAGAGGTCTGCTCCCATTCCTGCAATGTCGCCTACATTATCGCCGACGTTATCTGCAATCGTTGCAGGGTTACGAGGATCATCTTCAGGGATTCCTGCTTCAACCTTGCCTACGAGATCTGCTCCTACATCTGCTGCCTTCGTGTAAATTCCTCCGCCTACACGTGCGAATAATGCGATTGAACTTGCTCCCATTCCGAAAGCCGTTAATGCCGCAAGGTTATTCTCTGTGAGGAATAAGAATGCAATTGCAAGACCGATGAGGCCAAGACCAACTACAACCATTCCTACGATACTTCCGCCTGAGAACGCAACCTCAAGAGCATTGCCTGCCGCAGAGAGTACGCCGCCTTCTTTGGGTGCTTCAGGTGCAGGTGCTTCTACTGTATCAGTTGCAGGTTCATCTGTTGATTCTGACTTCGAGAGTTCGACACCTTTCTTCTCAGTCTTAGGAGCAGGAGCAGATGCCTCAAGTGCAGCCTCAGCAGCATATGTCGTTCTGCCGTTGGAATTCGTCGCAACATGCATGCCGATATAACCTGCCGTTGCACTGCATAATGCACCAAGTACGAATGCAAATGCCGAACCAAGTCCCAATGACGGAGATACGAGAAGCAATAACGCAACTACACCTACGAATGGAGCGAGCCATGTATATTCCTTCTTGAGGAATGCCATTGCACCGCCGTGAATGATCTCTGAGAGTTCCTTTACGCGCGGGTTGCCGATCTGGAACTCATCAACTTTCTGAAATACTGTCCATGCATACCAGCCTGCCAGTAATCCGAATACTAAAGTAATGAATACTAAGAAAAGCCACATGTGAAAAAATTACCTCCCTTACGAATATAGGTTGCCCAATTATAGCCTAAAAATTTATTGCACGGAATTTTTGTTACAATATGAGTTTATTATGAGTTCGTGAAGGGAGCGTGAATAGTAATGTGGTTCAGCAAGAAGGTTACGATTTTCCAGAAGAAAGATAAAGAGACTTGGCAGAGAATCAAAGACGTATTGAAGAGTGCAGGCATTAAGGGAGTACGTGCTAGTCATTATAGCGCAGACACACTTTGTGCATGCGGATGCGGATCTAAACTTGACCCTCGAAACTTCGGTGCAAAAGGATATATCGACAGGGACATATATTTTGTCGAAGTCAGAGAAGAAGATTCAGAACGTGCAAGAAACATTATAGCTGAGAATGGGATTAATGCAGTCGTTGAATCAGATCCAGTCGGCAAACTGGGAAGAATGTTATAGTACGAAATTCTTTATTGCAATTTAGCGAGAATGTTCTACAATTTGCGCCGTTTTAAATCCTGTTTTTACATTCTTTAAGGAGGCATGTTATTTGTGCAGACGTCCCGGTCTTTTACTTTCGATTTCTGTTCTCTTTATTAGCGCGCTTATCGTTACATTCGGTGTCGTTGATGTCGAATTAGAATCAGGTTCGCATTTCGGTCTTGGCCTTCCCGCTCAAGTCCCGCTGTTATTCGCAACAGTCTTCTCTGCTCTCGTTGGAACGTTATATCTTAAACGTTCATGGCAGGACTTAGAGAAGGGTATGGTCGGAGCAATTCAGGTTTCAATTCAGGCAATCGTAATTCTCGTTCTCGTTGGCTGTCTCGTAGGTTCATGGATTCAAAGCGGAGTAGTTGCTACGATGATATATTACGGTCTCGAAGTCATGACCCCTCGATACTTCTATCTTGCATCACTCATCATCTCAGTCGTCGTTGCAATCGCTACCGGATGCTGCTGGACTACAAGTTCAACAGTCGGAGTTGCATTAATCGGAATAAGTGCAGGTTTAGGCTTGCCTCTTCCAATAACGGCAGGCTTCGTAATTAGCGGCGCATATTTCGGCGATAAGATCTCTCCCCTTTCAGACACAACTAACCTTGCACCTGCTGTAGCTGGAAGTGAGTTATTCGATCACGTGAAAGCTATGATGTGGTCAACCATTCCTACACTCTTAATCACGGCAGTAATTGCATTCATGATGGGAGATTCAGCACAAGGTTCTGACGGTGGAAGAATAGCATTGATTCAGAGCATGATGCGTGCGGAGTTCAATATATCGCTTTGGGCATTCATTCCCCCGATGGTGATTATCGTGATGGCTTTCCTGAAGATACCTGCAATACCCGGAATTGTCTCAGGAATTACAGCAAGCCTCATACTCTCACTCATTCGCGGTTCAACTGCTCAGGAAGCAATGACGGTTCTGTTCTCAGGATACGTTCCTGAACATCTCGGAACATTCGCAAATGCGGCAACACAGGAGGCCATGACGAGTATAACAGGAGCATTCACACAGGCATTCACGGCAGGAAGTCCGGCATTGAGCGTTACACCTGATGTATTCTCGAAGGTCGGAGGTTTACTCACTCAGCTTTTCACTCGCGGAGGCATGACCTCAATGTTAGAAACCATATGCTTAATCGTCGTCGCATTATCACTCGGCGGAATTATGGAAGTATGCGGATTCCTCGATGTCATTCTTGATGCTCTCATGCGTCATGTGAAATCCGTTGCAGGCATGATAGGTTCAGTTTTAGCTTCGGCGTTCATGGCGAATGTTTTTCTCAGTGAACAGTATCTCTCAATCATAGTACCGGGACGAATGTTCAAACGTGCATTTGATGAAAGACGCTGGAGCAATGGAAAGAAATTAGCACCCGTAATGTTGTCGCGTTCACTTGAGGATTCAGGAACAATGACGAGTGTATTAGTCCCATGGAACACTTGCGGAGTATATGTGAGTTCCGTTTTGGGAGTTGCTACTCTCGATTACCTGCCTTACTGTTTCATGAACTGGCTGAACCCTCTGGTCGCATTTGCAATGACAGCTTTGGGTCTCGGAATCATCTGGAGAGATGAAAAATCAGAAGAAACAGAAGAAGTGTTAGTTCCAGAAGTTGCATAGTCAATAAGCCCCCTTAAACACGAGGGGGTTTTTTCACGCCTAAAATATATCAGCATCATTCGAGTACACCGGCATTCTGAAATTCTCAGTGAACCCATAGCTCTTATAGAACTTATACCCTAATTCCGTTGCCTGCAATGTTATGCGTTTATTCTGTCTGCATATCTCATTCATCATTGAGCGTGCTATTCCCAGTCTTCTCATTTCTGGAAGAACTCCGAAGTAATACAATCCTCCCATAATCGTTGTAAGAAATGCTCCTGCTGGTTCACCTTCATACATGGCCGCAGTGAGCGATATATTCTCACGGTCATTAATCAGTGCGTCAGTGAACGCTATGAAGTTTTCTGGTACATCATCTCCTTCAACGAATGAATGCCACGCTGTACATGCCCATAATGAAACGTCATCATGAGATTGAATATGTATGAATGTAACTGAAGGATTCGATTCATATTCACGTTCTGTTTCGAGAGTCATCGCAACTAAATCACCAGCGTAAATTAAACCTGAATGTTTCAGAGATTCAGAATCATATACAGGCCACATAAATGCTCTGTCGTCATGTTCTCGGAAGAATTCAACTGCCCTGCTCACAGATTCAGAATCACCTTCAGGATTAGGATAATATACCCAGTTCTCATAGGGAGTGTCCGTGAAGACACACAGAGATTCATCATTGAGCTTCAAAGTCTCACTGACATTCAGAGATGAAAGACGCGACACAAAAAATTTCATCTCGTCCCATACAAATTGATTCATCTCATCACCTCATCTCTAAAATATTTCCGGCAATCCGCACTCTAACATCAGCTTCTTTATTGCAGGTAATACATCACTGTTTATCTTATCCCTATATACTGCATCATCTGAAGCATCTACCGAATGTGTCTGAAGTTCCGCTATTGAAGCCTTCAGCTTCTTGATTCCATCCGAAAGTTCTTCATTGCTTATGTTCAAACTATCCGATTGAAGCTCTAATATCTTTGCTCTCGTATTCTCATGTTCGGATCTAAGCTCAAGGTCTGACTGTGTAAGTTCCCGCAGTCTGTTCTGAAGGTCTCGCCTCTCATCACTCGTAAGACATGACGCAGAATAATCATCTTCATTCTTGAAGCCAAGCGCAAGCAGTCTCTTTCCGAAATTTATTTCATGCCTCTGCAAATCTTCACGTCCTGTCGCCATATCCGTCTCAAGTGTATGCAGTGCAGTCAGAATCTTTTCGAGTTTCGCGGCTTTGTCATTTTTATCTTCACGGCGTTCATTGAGCTGTGCACGAAGGTCTTCGACATCATGATTCATTCTTGCAACTTCACTGTCAGGTTCTCTCGATGCAAAAAGAATTATTCTCTGCTGACTGAAGCTGTCTCGTTCTGCTTCAACTGCCTTCATTTGGCTCAATAGTTCCTCTCGCTTTACACGCAATGATTCTCGATTCTTCTTCAGTGATGCCATTTTCGTCTGAGCAAGTGTAAGTTCACGTTCAAGTTCATCACATCGCTTGGATTCTTCAAGCCATTCCGACATTCGTTTTTCGAGGGCTTCAATTATCTCTTCGGGATTCTTATCGGGAAGTGTCTTATATCCATACGGCGTTATATGCGAAATCAATTCTCGCTTCAGACTGTTCACTATCTCTTCCTGCGTCTTGCCTTCAATGTCAAACTTCTCCTCTTCCGTCTTCTCATTCTGAAGTCCGAACATCGCTTCCTGATGATAATGCGATACTTCTTCTCTGGTCTCGCGAATCTTGTCGAGTTCATCTCCTGCCGCTTTCATATCACGTTCTGCTGCCTCTGCTACATCTGCCGCATTACGTGCTAGCTGTAATTTGTCTCGTGTCCTCTGACGTTCACGGTCGAGTTCTTCAAAGGGTGAAATTCCTGCTCCGAGTTTCAATCCCAATAATGAAATCTTCGATGATATTTCCGCATTAAGTTCATTAATCTTCCTGCGCAAATCCGATTCATCACGGCCGATTGATGTCATCTCTTCATTCAGTTTACCCGTTCTCGTCTGTCTGCTCGTCAGTTCATCCCGAAGTTCATTCAGTGCCTTCTGCGATTGAAATAACTGATTATGAATCTCTTCAGGGTCAGGGATTTTCGCACCTGATACATATGGGTGTGTCATTGATCCACATAATGGACAAGGTACACCATCCTGCAAAAGTTCACGCACAGCATCAAGGTCTTGTATTCTGTGCAGTAATGCAACCCTTCGTTCAAGTTTCGACACTTCCATTTGAAGCTCATGAATCTTTCCAGCCTGTTCTACATCTCTTATGTTCAGGCTTCGCGTCTCCTGCTGAATACGTAATCTTATGTCCCGAATATTTTTCAGTTTGTCCTGAAGGCTTTGGGTCTCCTGAAACTTTCTGTAGAGTTCATCAAGTTCATCAAGTCTCTTTGTACATTCCTCGCAGATTTCACGCCATTCACGTATAGTCTTCCCTTTCAGCGTACTCTCATAGAATGCACGTGCCCTTGCATAACTCTTCTCGATGACCGAATACTTGTGCATTACTTCCGAGAATAATGCTGACCTGTCATTCAGTATCCCTTGTGCATGCTGCTTTTTGTCTATTGCTCCAGACAATGAGGCTTTCAATGCAACTCTTTTTTCTTCGGCCTGTTGATACATGTCAAAGCACTTCCGTATTCCTACGAGAGTTCCTGAGAGTTTCTCATCGATTGCGTGAGTCTGAAGAAATTTTCTCGCTTCCCTCAATGCAAGTTCAATCTTCTCTAACGATAATTGTTCCGTCTCCAACTTCGATGAACATTCTTTGAGTTCACGTTCTGAATCTTCAAATTCATGTTTTGCTTTTTCAGCCGCATCTTTACGGTCTACTATCTGTTCATCAAGCGTCTTCACCTTCTGTGCAAGAGTTACGAGTTTCGTCTGTTCTGCGAGTTTGTCCCGATACTCAGCCTCGATTATCGTCAATGCCTCTTCTGCATTGTGCAGATCTGTTCGAACTGTAATCATGTCATCTCTCAATGATGCCTGACGTATTTTGTTTCTGTCCCGCATTGCACGAAGTTCTTTTATCGTCTCATAATCTTCTCCGAGTTCAAGTGCCTTTCCTCCGCGTTCTAATCTCTGCTTTGAAGGAACAAACAACGCTGTCTTACGTTCCCAATCTCTGCGCTGTGCATCTAAATCCTTCAATGCCTCCTGAGCTTTTATCTCCTCATGTTTATGTTCAAGAATGCGTTTTATCTCTTCACATTCCTCTAATACTTTTTGTGCCTGTGTCATCTTTTATCCTCGAAATATATTCTGCCTTTCATGCTCTTAACTGTCATGTCTCCGCTCCATTGAAAGATGAAGTTTTCAGATTTCTTCATCAGTCTTGCGAGTTCAGAGCATCGTTTATGTGATAATGTCCTGAGTGATAATCTCCGGCCAAGTTCACGGATTATGAGTGCAATATCATCATCATAAAGCGTTCGTATTCTCTTACGGTCAAGGATAAGCGGTGATTCTGCTTCTATGCATATGTTCAGAAGTTCAATGCTCCTGTTATCCTCATGAATTCGTAACGCTCTCATCTCCTCTCCGAAACGTGCAAGATGTTCAACTGATGATGAGTTGATTCTATCAGTGATAAGAGGCAGGAGATTTAATCTGATGAAATTTCGTGTGTATGATTCATCAGTGTTAGTGCAGTCCTCACGCCACGATATATGTCGCACTCTCAGAATCTCACGAAGGAATTCGCGCCTCAATCCCAAAAGAGGCCGGTAGAATTTTACTCCGTCTATCTCACTTGATTCATTCATGCCTACACTGCCCCTTATGCCCGTTCCCCGCAAGATGTTGAATAGAACTGTCTCCGCTAAATCATCTCTGTTATGTCCCGTGAAAATCGAATCAGCTTTGAGTTCTTTTGCCATTATGCATAGCTCACGAAGTCTTAAACGTCTTGCTGATGATTCAATCGATTCACCCTTCATGCGGTCATTCGGTACGTCAATATGTCTTGCATGAAACTCAACGTTGAGACCCTCAGAGAACATTCGCACATACTCTTCATCTTCATCTGATTCAGTGCCTCTTATGCCGTGATTCACATGTACTGCTATAACATGGCCATGATAGAACTTACTGCACATCCACAAGAGCGCGATTGAATCTCCTCCTCCAGATACTGCCGCAATAATTGTCCTGTCATTCTCAGGAAGCCAGCCTTGTTTTATTCCAATCTCATGAAAATATTTCCCTAGAACATAATCAGAGAGTTCAAACGGAACACTTCTATCTTCCATTATAAAGCATCCTGTAGACTTCAATATTACCGCTCACACGCTGAACATATCCGCTTGTCTCATCAAATGTGATTCTCTCAATCCACCTTGCAAGGTCTAATTTGTCTCCTCCATCACGAAGCCATTTTCGCGCATTCCCTGAACCTGCATTGTATGCCGCCATAACATATTCTTTCTTTGCTAAATTTTTACTCAGCCATGAGAGATGTGATGTTCCGAGCATAATATTATCGTTCGGGTTATAGAGGTTATATGATGACAGACCTGCACGTTTCGATTCGTCTTTAGCAGTGCCCGGCATCATCTGCATTAATCCTGCCGCACCTGCACGACTCTTCGCATCTGCTTTGAATGCGCTCTCCTGTCTCATTATTGCCCATATGAAATTTGTCTCAACTCCATATCTCTTTGAGGCAGCCTCAACTGAACTCTTATATGCACGAGGATACAACGCTTCGAGGTCTGAACGGTAATGCGTAGAGTTCCACGTCATTAAATTCTCAATCTGTTTTGCTTCCATATAATTGCTTTCGAGGCCAAGCCATTTTGAAAGTATTATTGAACGATAAATTTCTCTTGCATTCGCTTTAGGGTGCGTGAGCTTCAGATATGCGTGATATATGAATCCATATTGCTCAAGTTCAGTGGGTCTCAATGTGAGGTTAGGGTTAGTGCCGTTTATGATTCTGATTTTAGGTTCAGCTAACATTCCGTAAATCGTGAGTGAAAATTTTCGTTTCAGGATTGCGAGTGTACGTTCAGCATCTTTCTTCTGTCCTGAATTATTCTGTGAGTGTGCAAGCCAGTAAAGTATACGTGCTCTTCTGTATGCAAAAACTCCGGGAGCATCTGCCTGTTTCAAGAGCTTCACTGCCTCCGAATAATTTCCATTTCCGATTTCCTTCCATGCACGAGACCAGAGAATATTAAACGCATATGTTGATGACGGATGATTTCTAATGAGCTGTGCTTCAAGTTCAGCCTTTCGATCTGATTCGCCTCTGCCCTGCAAGCTGATTAATGCCTGAAGTGCTCTTGCCTGTGCATTTCCGCGTCTATCTTTTGCAACTCTCTCCAGAACGTTAATACATTTAGCCCTCATGTTCTTATCCCTCGCGAGATTTGCGATTCTTGAAACTGAATTCACAGCGTATTCATTGCCTGATGTTGCGAGACTTCCCCAGAGGTTTAATGCAGTGTCATTGCGTTTCAGTTTCGCATTTGCCCATGCACGATAGTATTGTGCCTTTCTTCCCTGTGAACGATTCAGATATTCGACTGCTGATGAGTTATTGCCTATGTTGAAATAGTGAATCCCCAATGCAAGAATCATCTGTGCGTTCAGTTTTCCATGAGTGAGAATTGAAGCTGCATCTTTGTTTTCTGGTTCAAGTTCAAGAAGCTGTAACGCATGTTCAGTGTTTGCATTCTCAAGAGGCAATAACAGCTTGAGAGTATATATCTTTCGTTCATCTGTTACTGCATTCAATAACATTCGGTTCAATGCGCTTACCTTGTCATTCTGTGAGGTATACAGTCTATACTGTGCGAATGCAATATAATATTTCAGGTCTTGAGGTGCTGATGAGTAAAGTGATTCTGCGAGCTTTAATGCTTTTTCTTTCTGATTCGTTTTCTCATAGCCAAGCAATAATGTCATTTCTGCATACGGTCTTATATTATCAGGAAATTTCTGCGAATGCGCTTCGAGAATGTTCACTGCGTCCTGCCATCGTTCCTGAAATCTGTACGCATTAGACATCAATGAATAATCTGCTACTGTCTTCGTCTTCAGCGTTTTATATTTCACTTCCATATCCGTCCATGCTCTTCGCCAGAATAAATCGTGAAGTGATTCGGCTGAATATGAATGTGAAGGTGTGAATGTGATTGAAAGAATGAGAATGAATATGCTGACATAAATTTTTCTTCTCATGTTGTGTCTTATGCTCCCTCGTTATAAATTCTCGTTATTATATAATAACCTTCAAATCAGAAAGTCTTTCACACATTAGAGGAGATGTTATACAAAGATGAATGCGTTTGAAGTCTTAAAGGGACGAGGATATTTTGAATGGTGTACGAATGAAGAACGTCTCGCAGAAGTCATGAATGAAGAAATGGTTACGGCCTATGTTGGATTTGATCCTACAGCTGACAGTTTACACGTTGGACATCTGATTCCATTAATGGCACTCGGATGGCTTCAGAGACTTGGCCACAGACCCATAGCACTTGCAGGAGGAGGAACAGGTTTAATCGGAGATCCATCAGGGAAGAGCAAAGAACGTAATCTGATTACGATAGAGGCAGTGATGCATAACATAGAGGGAGTGAAGGCACAGCTCAAAAAATTTCTGAACTTCGATTGCGGGAAGAACTCTGCATTGCTTCTGAATAATTATGACTGGCTCAGCAAGATAACATTTCTTGAAGTACTTCATGATGTAGGAAAATACTTCTCAATCAACAACCTCATAGCACGCGAATATATACGTTCACGTCTCGAAGACCCGGAGAAGGGAATATCATACACGGAGTTCTCATATGTATTGCTTCAGGCAATGGACTTCAAATATCTCAATGAACATTACGATTGCCGTCTTCAAATGGGAGGAAATGATCAGCAGGGGAATTTGCTTGCAGGTTCAGATTATATTCGCAGGACGACAGGTAATGAGGTATTCGGACTGACACAGCCGTTATTGCTTACGAGTTCAGGAACGAAATTCGGAAAGACTGAGGCAGGTGCAGTATGGCTTGACCCTGAGAAGACAAGTCCGTATAAGTTCTATCAGTTCTGGTTCAACACTGACGATCGAGATGTTGAGAAATTATTGAAGCTCTACACGTTCATGTCGCTCGATGAGATTGCAGACATCATGAATGAACACGTCAAAGCACCTGAAAAACGAATTGCACAGAAGAGACTTGCATTTGAAGTTACATCGACTGTTCACGGCTCAGATACAGCGAAGAGTGTAATCAATGCGAGCGAGATTTTATTCAATCCGAACATAGATTATTCCGGCGTTACTGAAGATACATGCGAGATGTTGAAACGTGAATTGCCATACAGAAAGATTGAAGGCACAGAATTTCCTGCAAGCATTGTGAGTGTGCTTGTTGGTTCGGGAGCATTTGAGAGTAACGGAGAGGCGAAGCGTTCAATTCGTCAGGGCGGAGTATCAATAAATGGAGTAAAAATCTCTGATGAGAAGATGAATGTTGATCGCGATATGCTGCTCTCAGATAAATATATGTTCGTTCGAGTAGGCCGGAAGAAATTCAACATGGCCGAATTTGCAGGATAGCTATGCATACATGTAACTGGTATATATCATCATCGGTCAGTGATGTACTTGCACAAGTGATAAAGCACATGGCCGATGCGTTAATGACACACTCGAAGGATATAGACCTTCATGTGATAAGTGCGAATGATTACGGATACAAGGCAGGCTTTGAGCTTAAAACGAATATATTTGCCCGCAAAGAAATCTGGCATTTATTCGGGCGTGCACCATTCTGGTGGCGAATAGTGAGAATGCATTCGAGGACAGTGCACACACTATTAGACGGAATGAAATGCGGACGTAAATGGGCAGGTTATCCTTCAAGATTTTTCACTGAAGGAGCGTTAAACGGTGAGGCAGTAATCTTTCCTGTGTTCGATGCAATTTCATCACGAAGCGAGGAAGGCAAAAGAGCAGTTTATGTTCACGGAGAAGATTTGATTGATAGCATTCCGAAAGGTGATTATGAAGTTCTCGATATATCAGGTAAGGTTCTTCGTCCTGAAGTCTTCAGCGGATTATACATATCACGTGATACAGGGCCAAGAGAGGCAATGCGTGCAGGACTGCTTACAGTCAGAGGGTTATCTGTTGCATCGAGGAAGTCAGGTTATCTTGATGAGATTTTAGGGCCTGGAGGATATTTCCTGATTGATGATGATTCAGATATGGAACGAATAATACGTCAGGGTCTTGGAGATAAGGGAAGACATACAGCTATGGCGGCACGTCATTTTCTGAAGTCGAGAAGGTCTCATGAGAGATGTACTGATTCAATAATAACGTTATACAGAAAAGTAATAGCCCAATGAAAGCAGTAGTAAATGCAATAAAATTCTTTCAGGCAATATCGGATACAGGCATTCGGGGAAAGATGACTGCAAAAATATTTTCCGGTCTCCTGAAGATGATTCATCCACGCGGAAAAGTCATTGATGATAACCTCAAGCTCGTATACCCTGAAAGCTCAGAGCAATGGCGCAAGGATATTCGCAGGAAATGTTATGAGGGACTTGCATGGACATTAACGGAGGCAATTGTACTTCAGAAGGATACATCGAAAGCACTCGAATGGGTTAAACGTGTGAAGAACAAAGAGATAATTGATGATTTGCTGAAGCGTAAACAGGGAGTAATTTTTCTCACGGCTCATTTCGGAAACTGGGAGTTATTCGGAAGCTGGTACGCACAATATGCACTGATGAATCATCACAGGCTTCATGTAGTGTATCAGGAATCACATGATGAGGACTTATCGCGCTACATCAGGCAGACACGCGAGAATTCAAAGATGATTACGATTCAAAAAAATATATCCGTCCTGAAAATGGCACACATGTTAAAGAACGGTGAACATTTTGCGATTCTCTATGATATTTCAGGTTCAGGTGAACTCGTTGTACCTTTCATGGGACGTAATGCCACGAACATGGCCGGGCCTGCAATGCTCGCGATGATGACGAATGTACCTGTTGTGCCTGCATTCAGTTCCAGAATACGACCGTTTGAACATGAAGCAGAATTCTTTGAACCTCTGAAACTTCCGGATAAGAATGAGAAGATGACACACGAGGAACGCATGAAGAGAATTATTTTTGAGATGAACAAAGCGATTGATACATATGTACGAAGGAAGCCTGAGCAATGGTTCTGGCTTCACAGGAGGTGGAAGAATGTTACTCAGTAAGGATTTTAAATTTGATGCTGCACATAATCTGATTCACTATCACGGTAAATGCGAGCGTCTTCATGGCCATACATACAGAATGAGAATCGTACTTGAAGGTTATCCTGATTCTGAAGGGATGATCATGGACTTCTGTGAAGTGAAAGCAATAGTGAATGAGCGAGTGATTTCGAGATTAGACCATACATATATCAATGACATAATTGCACAGCCGAGTGCGGAGAATATTGCGTTATGGGTATGGCATGAACTATGTGATGTATTGAGACGCGATAACTGCAAGCTATATGAAGTTCATGTATGGGAGACAGAGACGAGCTGCGTAGTAGTCAATGAGGCTGACGCAGGTAGACTTTGATGAAGAGATTTAATCATGATATTTCACAGATTAAAAGCTGTTACACCTCTTCCTGATATGATTCTTCTTGCAGAATTTCAAGACGGCTCAATAAAGACATATGATGTTAAACCCTTAGTGCATCGATTTCCTGTGTTCCATATGCTTGAATATGTTGCAGGACTATTTGATCAGGTTCAAGTTGATTCAGGAGGATACGGTGTAGTATGGAATGATGAAATAGATATTGAATGCAATGAACTATATTACAATGGACATGAACAAACCAATGCGCGACGTACAGAAGGAAATTGATTCGAGAAACATTCAGATTGATCGTGTAGGTGTATGCGGAGTAAGCTATCCGATAATTGCACTTGACCACGAAAACAGAACTCAAAGCACAATAGCTAACGTATCAATGAGTGTAATGCTTCCTCATGAATTTCGCGGCACACACATGAGCAGATTCATTGAGACACTTGAAGAGTTTCACGGGAGAGTATCACCCTCTAACCTTGAGGCCATGACACGAAGGCTATGTGAGAAACTGAATGCCTCAGAAAGCAGTGTAAGTTTTGAATTCCCTTATTACTTCAGGAAGCAAGCTCCTGTGTCAAAGATTGAAAGTTTCTCGAAGTGCGATGTACATCTTCAGGCTATATATGAATCTGGAAACTTCGATATGATTCTCGGAGTGAATCTCAACGTTCAAACGTTATGCCCATGCTCAAAGGAAATCTCAAGTTACGGTGCACACAATCAGAGAGCACTTGTATCACTCAAGACCAGGTGCAAAGGTCTCGTATGGATTGAGGAATTGATTTCGATAATTGAAGGTTCTGCATCTGCTCCATTGTACACACTCTTAAAGCGTGAGGACGAAAAATTCATCACTGAACTCGCATACGAAAACCCAAGATTCGTTGAAGATGTAATCCGTGAACTCGCAGTGAGACTCGATAATGAAAATCGAATCTTATGGTACAAAGCAAGAGTATCAAGTTACGAAAGCATACACAATCATGATGCATTTGCGGAGATAGAGCGTGATAAAAGATGAATAGCAGTAAGAGAATGAGAAGAATTCAGCGAAAGATTCAGCAGATATTGTACTTCTCAATTCTCACGTTTATATTATTTCTCGGTTACCACGTCTATAGTACATGGTATGAAAACTACAAGTTATCACATCCTCAGATAATCGAAGCCATAACGACAAGCTACAATGAAGAACAACCCCTCGAAGGCATCTTACTATGGAATGAGCAATTGATATATGCACCTCAAGACGGAATATTAACCTACCCATCACCTAGACCGAGAATGACATCAAAAGGTGAAATGTTAGCTGCCCTTGATGGAAGAGCAGTGTATGCACCATACCCAGCGTACTTTTATCCTGCTCTTGACGGCCAAGAAGGAAACTGGGTGTATCCAAAATTATGGCCTGACTTTGCACCATTCCCTGAATTCAATAACGCATCACTCATTGAGAACGGAACGCATTTGCATCGCGGAGACCCAATCGGAAAATTAGTGCCTCAGCCACAAACCTTACGATGTATCGCATACCTCGATAGATCACCTTCGCTTGAACGTGCACTCAGGAACAAAGAGAATCCAAGCATACGAATCAAAACTGAAAATGAAGGCAAAGAACGTAAAGCTGAAGTTGTAGCCGCAAAGGTTTCAGGACAGAAAATAAAAGTGTATCTCCGTCTTCCTTTCTTTCCTCCGAACGTACTTAAATCACGTGCATTCACTGCGACTGTCGTAACTGCCATTGAACAGGGAGTAATGGTTCCTGACACTGCGGTAATAACAAGAGAAGGCAAGAACATGGTGTATTTAGTTCAGGGTAACAGCCCTACATTGCAGATTGTAGAAGGTTTTCCTGCTGACGATCAGAATTTTTTCATCGAGAAAGGAGTGCAGCAAGGAAGCAGATTGATACTTAATGCAGATACATTGAACTTAACCAACAAAGACAACGATGCAGAAAGGATATGGTGATTAATGAACGCAGATATAATTTACGAACGAATAGAGAAGGCACGTATCAAAGCAGGAAGGAATGACAGAATATATTTCACGGCAGTAAGCAAGACACGAACGGTTGATGAAATGCGAGAGGCTGAAAAATTTTTATGCATTGATTTCTTCGGTGAGAATAGAGTTCAGGAGGCAGAGACTAAACGCCCGGCATTTGTTGATTCAAGATTGCAATGGAGGTTAATCGGTCATCTTCAAGCTAACAAAGTTCGGAAGGCTCTTGAAATTTTCGACACGATAGACAGCATAGACAGCATAGAACTTTCAGACAGAGTGAACCGAATAGCTGGTGAAATGAATCGCAAAGTCAGAATACTAATTGAGGTTAATACATCAGGTGAAGAAAGCAAATCAGGAATTGCTCCCGAAAATTTTTCACGTCTTCTTGAACACACAATCACTCTTCCGAATCTTAATCTCGAAGGCTTAATGACCGTCGGCCCACTCACAGATAACGAACGCGACATAAGAAGTGCATTTGCGAATTTAAGAACATTAACGGAGAATGCAAGAAGGTCAGCAGGATTAGCATTGCCAATAATATCAATGGGAATGAGTGATGATTTTGAACTTGCAATACTCGAAGGCAGTACGATGATAAGAATAGGAACACTGTTATTCGGGCCAAGATATTATCCTGCGTGAAAAAAATTTTTGAATTCATGATATATTTATTCTTGTTCATGCGTAAAATCTAATAACAATGGAGGCGGTTAATCATGAACATCATGAAGTTATTCGGATTTGATGATAACGATGACGATTACGATGACAACGATGACTACACCGAAGAAAGAAGAAAGAAATCTGCTCCCAGAAAAGAAAATAATTCACGTTCAGGTTCATCATCAGGAAAGCTGATACTCTTCAACGTAAGGACAGCAGTAGCAGATGAAGATAAAAGGAGGCTCTGTGATGAATTCAACAACGGAGCAATGATATTAATCGACATGCATGAACTTACGCAGAGAGATTATGATGAATTCGGTCATAATTTCATCACGTTCATGAAGGGTGTTGCATTTGCACGCGGTGGAGACGGAAGAGGAATTGATCCTGCACAGTATATATTGACACCGAGAACAGGAATGTTTGAAGTCTGGCCGAAGGAGGGCAATAACGAATGAGTGATTTGCTGACAGCAAAAGATGTAGAAGTGAAGCAGTTCAAGAAGGTCAGGTTTGGAGGCTATTCAGTCGCGGAGGTTGAAGACTTTCTGAATCAGGTAGCGGATGACATTGAAGCCTATGCGATTCAGCTTGACGAGAAAGATGCAAGAATTCAGGAACTTGAAGCTTACGCAAAGAAGCAGGATGATATGACTGAAGCGATAAAAGATGCATTGATTCAGGCGAGGCAGTCTGCGAAGGAAATTGAAGAAAGAGCACAGGCTCAGACGGATAAGATAATAGCAGATGCACAGGAACAGGCTGCAAAAATAATCTCAGAGGCAGACGGACAAGTTCAGGCCAAACTAGGTGAAGCAGACGTGAAGGCAAAAGAAGTGCTTGAACATGCAAAACTTTCGGCTGAAGAAATGACTCAGGCTTCGCAGGACAGAAGAGCCAAAGCAGATAAGGGACTTGCGGCAATTGAACAGGAATTAGAATCGCGCAGACATGAAGCAGAATCCAAAGCTGAAGAGATATTATCATCAGCAAGAACAGAAGCCCGCAGAATGTTGGCAGATGCAGAGAAGGAAGCCTCAGAATATGACGGTCAGATTAGATTCCTGAATCTCAGAAAGCAGCAGTTCCTGAAGGATGCATATTCTCTGGTAATGGACTTCGGAAAAGTATTAGAACGTGCACAGGCGGAAATTGATGCGGACATGGAAGACGAAAACATGAACGCTGAGAATGAAATTATGCCTGAACCACAAGAAGAGACAATCACACCTGATGAAGAACTCAATGAAGGAGAAGCGAACTAGCGCAGGATTAAATTCACCTGTAACAATAATTGAGGGAGTTGGACCGAAGAAGGCAGAAGCATTATCGAGGCTGAACGTTTATACACTCGAAGATATATTTTTCCTGATACCGAGACGATATGAGGACAGACGATCTCCTAAACCCTTATCAGAAATTGAAGAGGGGGAGAATCAGTGTGCAGTTGCAATGATAACGGATATTTCTGTTCGTGAAGGCAGGACTGAAGCTGTCCTGTCTGATTTCTCAGGGAGTATACGTGCTGTATGGTTCACCGATAAAATGAAATTCCTGCGTGAAGGAATGAGATTAGCCTTATATGGAAATGTTGAAAGCCGTTATTCGGTTCAGTTCGTTCACCCTGAAATTGAGATTATCACGCGCACAAAATCTCCCACGATAATCGGAAAGATATTTGCGATTTATCCCGGAACGGCAGATCTGAATCAGCGGACGATAAAGAAGTTAGTTGATACTGCACTCAATGATTACGCTGATATATGTCTTCATGAATTCATGCCTGAGAGAATCATGAAACGTTTCGGAATGATGACGCGCAGAGATGCAGTGCTTCAGATTCATTCACCAGCGAACGAAGACATGTTCATACGTGCGAGAAACAGATTAGCGTTTGAAGAATTCTTTGTGCTTCAGTCGGGAATCATAATGCGGCGCAATGAACTTACCCGTGAGACTAATGCGAAGGTTCTGAAGGCTGGACGAACATACAAGTCATTCATGAAAAGTCTTACGTTCAAGATTACCGGTGCACAGGACAATGCGATACACGAGATACTTTCGGACATTAAGAAGCCCATTCCTATGAACAGATTGCTTCAGGGTGATGTAGGATCAGGGAAGACACTCGTAGCAGCAGCAGCAATAACGGCGGCATGTGATTCGGGTTCGCAGTCTGCATTCATGGCACCGACGGAAATATTAGCTCAGCAGCATTATATAAAGCTCAGAAGAAATTTTGAGGCTCTTGGATTGAACGTTGTGCTGCTCACTGGAAGTCTAAAAGCAAAGGAACGCAGAGAGGTTTTATCTGACATTGAAGACGGTACGGCAGATGTTATCATAGGAACTCATGCATTATTTTCTGAAGATGTGAAGTTTCATTCACTCTCGCTTGTCATAATTGATGAACAGCACAGGTTCGGAGTGCTTCAAAGAGGAAAACTGATGTCGAAAGGTGAATCACCTCATGTACTTGCGATGACAGCTACGCCTATTCCAAGAACATTGGTTATGACCATATACGGAGGTCTTGATGTCTCAGTCCTGAATGAACTTCCAAAAGGACGCAGAAAGATTAAGACTCTATCATTCATGCCTGGAGAGTTCAGAAAACTTCCCGGAATAATACGAAAGCATGTGAAGAAACACGAACAAGTGTACTGGGTATGTCCGTTCATAGATGAGAATGATGAAACCTCTGCAACAGTGATTGAGACCTATGATAAACTGAGAGCTGATATGCCCGATGTGAAAATCGAAATGCTTCATGGCCGTCTCAGTGTATATGAGAAGACGCGTGTGATGAATGATTTTGCGGAAGGCAGAATTGATTTGCTTGTTGCGACTTCAATCATTGAGGTAGGAGTTGATGTTCCGAATGCAACGCTAATGATAATTCAGGATGCGGAGAGATTCGGACTTGCACAGCTTCATCAGTTGCGCGGCAGAATAGGCAGAGGAAGTGCGGAGAGTACATGCATATTGCTTGAGAACAGGAAAGTATTCATTGAAGGCGGTGAACGTATTGCGTCAATGGTGAATATCTCAGATGGATTTGAACTTGCAGAATGTGATTTGATTCAAAGAGGGTCAGGCGAGATATGCGGAATACGTCAGCACGGAGTGAATGAGTTTCGAGTTGCAGATTTAGTTCGAGACGAGAAGATTTTGACGCTTGCACGGGAAGAAGCTCAGGCATTATTGAATGATGACCCTGAATTAGAATCTGAGCCATTACTGAAGTATGAGATTATGCGTCGTCTTGGAAGAGTGTTAGAACTTGGAGTTACATCATGAATGATGACATGAACGATGAACTGAGAGATAAATTTTTTGAATTCATTCTGAAGAGGCCAAGTACACGCAAGCAGGCATATGAATATTTAATGCGTCAGAAGATTCATGAAGATGAAATTGATTCATTGATTGATGAAGCAGAGAGCAGCGGATTAATTGATGATTTGACGTTCGCGAAATTATTTGCGGAGGGTCATATGTCGTGGGGCAATCTGAAGATAACGCATGAACTTAGCATTAGGGGAATATCACGAGAAGACATTAATGCGGCACTTGATGATGTTGACGATGAAGTTACGAGGGCATGTGAACTTTCTGAATCATGGAAGAGAATGAACGTTGACGAGAAAAAGATTACTGCCCGGCTGATGAGCAGAGGGTTCACCAGCAGAGCAGTACGTTCGGCATTGAAAACTAATTGAATAATTCGTTGATTATATCTTCAACATGTTCAACCTTGTTTACCTTCACTACATTGCTTCCGCAGAAGAATAAACCTGTCTCCCAGTTCCCAACCTGAGCATCAACAAGTGCACAGGCAATACAGAACGTCTCTTTAGTCTTTCTGTACCTGCAATGTGAAAGGCAATTCGCGAAGCATGGTTTGCTTTCAACTTCACCTTCAAGATATTTCGCAACAAACGGATTCTTTATTGCTCTTCCCGGCAAACCCGCAGGACTGTGAATGAGCACAACATCTTCTTCTTTGGCATCAATATATGCCTGCTTGAATCTATCTGACGCATCACCCTCAAATGTACAGGCGAATCTCGTACCCATTTGAACACCAGACGCACCCAACGCAAACACTCTCTCTAAATCATTTCTGTCCCAGATACCTCCTGCCGCAATCACTGGAATATCACTTTTCATTTCATCATGAACATAACGAACTACATCGGGTACAGCGTGTTCAAGCCTGAGAGCTTCATCGTATACTTGTTCAATAGTCATTGCTCCGAGATGACCTCCAGCAGTTGCGGGTTCTTCAACAACGAAAGCATCAGGTACACGGTGATATTTCTTTTCCCAGTGCCTTGTGATAAGACTTGCGGCCTTTGCGGAACTCACGATAGGAACGAGTGCGACATCAGGGAAATCTTTCGTGTAGTCAGGAAGTCTCAAGGGGAGTCCTGCACCTGATATGATGATATGTGCTCCACCTTCTGCTGATGAACGTACCTGTCTGTCATAATCCGTGAGTGCGACCATGCAGTTCACAGCAATAATTCCTTCAGGGCCTGCTATGCTCTTTGCTTTTGCGATTGCATCTTTAATCACAATTTCATTCACGTCAAAATAATTATGCTTTTCAATCTGGTATAACGGCGAATCATGTGCAAGTCCTACACTTGCTATCGTTCCTACAGCACCATACTTTGCAGCATGACCGGCTAATTTAGGGCCTGATATATCTACGCCCATTCCTCCCTGTATCAGAGGGTACTTAGGCTGATACTTTCCTATTTTCAATACTGGTATGTCTTCCTTCAACTGAGTAACAGCTCCTTATGATATAGTTAGTACATAATTTTTTGAAGTATATCATGTGAATTCTGAATCATTATGAGTTATTGAACCTGTTTATATTCATTCAGTCAGAAGGAAGGTTTATTCTGAATGTGCTTCCCGCGCCTTTTACACTCTCAACCGTAATCTTCCCTCCGTGTGCATCAACCGCTGCCTTCACTATCGCAAGCCCTACTCCACTTCCTCCCGTAACACGCGTTCGTGATTCATCTGCACGATAGAAACGTTCAAAGATATTCGGCAGGTCTTCCTTCGAGATTCCTATTCCTGTATCACTGACTTCTATTATCGCATCATGGCCATGTGCATAGAGTTTCACTTTCACTTTGCCTCCTGCGTTCGTGTAACGCAATGCATTCGACAGAAGATTATCGATTATGTGCCTGAATTTATCACGGTCAATCTCACACGCAATATCATCTTCAAGTTCAGCTGTGAGTTTTATATCCGACTTCGCAAATACAGCTCTGAATGATTCAATTGCAGGCTCAAGAAAATTTTTCATGTCAGTGTTCTCCTTGTGAATCACTGAGGCATCTCCCTCTAATCGCGATAATGCTTCCACATTCTTTATAAGTTCTCCCAGTCTGTTCATCTCATTCAGGCACATGTTCAGTCTATCAGGCGTTGCTTCAAGTATACCGTCTGCTACTGCTTCAATCTGTGTTATCGCTACCGTCAGAGGTGTACGGAGTTCATGTGCTACATCCGTCATCAATCTTTGTCTCAGCTTCTCCTGACTGGACAGCGAACGCCCAAGATCCTCAACTCCATTTGTGAGCGCGTCAAGTTCGCGTATCCCCACAAAACCAGACTCATCATCTGCTTCATAGTCTCCGTGTGATATTCTCTTCGTTCGTCTGATTGCCTGTATCACTGGACGGCTTAGCTTCTCCGCTACCATGTATCCGAATCCACATGCTGCAATGATAGTTATTAATGCTCCTGCTAATGTGTAGCGCATAAGGTACGATAGAAATTCATACTCTATTCTTCCTGAAGGTATTCTACGTTCAATCTCAAGAGTTCCTATGCTGTTAGGTCGGCCAAGTTTTATTGTTATGTGCTCGCTTTTATTTGGTGATGCTTCTCTTTCTGATTCAAGAACGCGTTCTCGCCTGTGCATCATCTGGTTGGGTACTATGCTGAAGACTTCATTTCTGTTTTCGTCTATCAGAGTTACTTTCATTCCCATCCACTGAGGTGCAGGGTGAAGAATATCCATAATACGCCTTATCTGCCATTTCCCGCCTTCCTCATAGTACAGCCTCGTTAATGATTCTCCGAGATTTTCAAGGTCTTCCTGCCTTCGATGTATCTGATAATCCCTGAATGCATTTGCACTCAACTTCACGCATAGAACAGGCACAACTATTCCGCTTATTACAGCAAGCAGTACATACAGCAGCAGGAAATGAAATCTCAGTGATTTACTTTTCATCGTCAAACCTGTAGCCGAACCCGTATATCGTTTTTATCCATCCGTTTTCATGTCCGGGTTCTGCAAGTTTCTTTCTCAGGTTCTTAATGTACGTGTCTATTGTCCTGTCGAAACCGTCATAGTCATCTCCGAATGCAGTCCGTATAATCTCCTCGCGAGACCATGTTCGTATTGGACGTGATACAAGCGTCGAAAAAATCAGGAACTCACTCTTTGTTACAGGAACAGGCACACCATCTTTGCGAATCTCTACGCGTTCAGGATCAATTTCAATTTTTCCGTCTGCAAATACACCTGATGCAATGTTATCACGTGTCTCTCTTGGCCTCAGCTGTGCACGTATTCTCGCCATTAATACACGAGGGCTGAAAGGTTTCGAGACGTAATCATTTGCACCAGAATCGAGACCTGAAACTACATCTGATTCACTTGATTTCGCTGTGAGCATTATCACAGGCACTGATGACTTTTCGCGTATACGTCTGCAAACTTCTTCGCCGTTCAATTTTGGGAGCATGATGTCAAGAATCACGAGGTCAATATCATCATGAAAAAATATTTCGAGTGCACTCAGTCCATCACTTGCACATACGGTTTCATAACCTTCACGCTTTGCATAGGCACTAACTACTTCTGCAATCGATGCTTCATCTTCGACTATGAGTATCTTCATATTGTCTATATTTCTCCTTCGCATAAAATTCATGTACAATACATTCTGAGTTCATAATTTCTTGTTATTCTATCAGCGTTGAAGCAGAGAGGTAACCAATAGAAACACGAAACAAAAAACGTGAAGTTTAACTAAGAAAATCAATAAGGAAGAAGGGAAAACGAATCATGAAACAGAAGACATTTTTAGCACTATTGA
Source organism: uncultured Synergistales bacterium (assembly GCA_905235735.1). Lineage (GTDB taxonomy): Bacteria > Synergistota > Synergistia > Synergistales > Aminobacteriaceae > JAFUXM01. The sequence continues at coordinate 869 of CAJOMU010000004.1, read as the reverse complement.
TTGCCGCTGTCGTACTCAGTGTTGCAGGAGCAGCTTTTGCAAGTGCTGGAATAACATTCTCAAAAACTGTTCCGACAGAGGACGGAGGAGAGATAACGATAACGGCAGGGGCGGAACCAACGGTCGCACCTGCTTCCGCGGATGATGGTCCGGTGATGAGCTATCGGGATGTCCGGTATCGGTATACCAGCGATGGTAACGTGGAGATCGTCGGATATACGAAGGCGCAAAATTCCATGACCATCCCTTCCGAGATCGATGGCCGGGATGTGACTCGAATTGCGAATGGCGCGTTTGAGAACTGTACTTCCTTGAAAAGCCTGATTAACTGGGCGGACATTGAGACCATCGGCGCATCCGCGTTCAAAGGCTGTACCGGTCTGAAAGATATCAGTATCCCCAGTGAAACGACGTATATCGGCGAGTCTGCGTTTGAAGGCTGCTCCAGCTTGAAGACCGTGATTATGTGGGGTGATCCGGTAGGTATTGAGAAGAACACCTTCAAAGACTGCACCCGGCTGACAGACATCAGCCTGTCCAGCAGTGTGACGTATATCGAGGAGTCTGCCTTTGAAAACTGCACCAATATGAGTACAGTCATCATCTGGGGTGATATCACAAGGATTGGAAAGAATGCGTTTAAGAATTGCAGCAGTCTGGATGATATCAGCATTCCCAGAAGCTGTAAGACGATCGAGGAAGCTGCTTTTCAGGGCTGCTCGGACCTGGATACCCTAATCCTCTGGGGTGATACCAATATTGGAAACTATGCATTCCAGGGCTGTTCCAGCCTGGAGGAATTGAGTATTTCCAGCGGAACGGAGTATATCGGGGATCATGCGTTTGAAGGCTGCTCCAGTCTGGAGAAC
>CAJOMU010000003.1 GCA_905235735.1 uncultured Synergistales bacterium | reverse complement strand
GGGTGCATGGTTCGGACGCGTCTTAATGGATACAGGAATAGCATCAACGCTTATCCGTAAGACAGTAGAGCTTGGAGGAGATAAACCCGCAGTAACGATTTCACTGTTGAATCTCGTAACGGCACTCATCTTCACATCAATGACAGGTGCAGGCCCAGTTATCGCTATCGGCGTTATCGTACTTCCGATTCTGATGTCTCTCGGAGTACCGAAGGCAATCGCAATGTTCTCATTCATGGGAGCTGTAGCATCAGGAATATATCTGAACCCCGTGAACTTTGCACAGTACAGAGCATTCTTCATTAAGCCGTCAGATATGCCCGACTTCACACTCGGATGGTATGCCGCACATTGGGGATATGCAGCACTCGCAATCATGCTCATCGTTACGACACTGCTCGCACTGTTCTATCTTGGCCGGTCGAAATCACATCGTCAGTGGGCAGCGCAGACACGTACACCTCAGGCAGCACAGAAAGATGCACCAATTTACACTCTCATTCTTCCGGTTGTACCCGTTATCCTCAACATTGCATTCAACTTCTCAGTCATCGGAGGATTCGTGATTGCAGGATTCGCGGCGTTGTTCCTTTGCGGCAGAATGTCAGGTACATTCCGTGAGAATTGTCAGCTCGTCAATAAGCTCTACTATGAGGGAGTTGTAGACACTGCACCGTTAGTAGGCTTCCTTCTTACGCTTCCGATGTTCAATGCTGTAGCTGTATATGCATCACCGTATTTCAATGTCGTAATCGGAGGAATCATGCCAAGATCCGAACTCGTTGTATGCGCAGTATTCGCGGTATTGCTCTTCATGGGATTATTCAGAGGCCCAATGACTTTGGTCGGTTGCGGAGCGGCTACACTCGGAGTTCTCTCGAATGTCGCAAAGTTCTCTGTACCGTTCCTTTACGGCGTGTTTGCGATTCCAACAATAACCGTCAATATCGGATGCTGCATCACACAGTCATGGGTTGCATGGGGACTTGCATACACGAAAGTTGAATCACGGGACTTCCTGAAACTTTCAATTCCAAATGCTTATGCCACAGGTATACTTCAGTACGCGGCTGTGTATTTCCTGCTTGCCGGTCTTGGCAGTGCATGGATGATTGGATAACAAAAAATTTCCGCAGGTCTGTCGTGATGATGGGCCTGCTTTTTTCACTTCAACAACGAAAGGAATATATGAATCATGCCAGAGAATGAAAGACGTTCCGTGAGAATGGGAATCGATGTAGGCGGAACATACACGAAATGCGTTGCAATGGATAACCTGACACATGAGATAATCGGCAAGAATGAAGTCAAGACTACCCACGATGATAAAGACGGAGTTGCGGCAGGAGTTGTACAGTCATTCCGAAACTGCATGGCCGAGAATAATATTAAACCTGAAGATGTAGTATTTGTTGCGCATTCAACGACACAGGCAACGAACGCATTCATTGAAGGAGATGTAGCGAATGTAGGTGTGTTCGGAGTAGCAGGAGGTTGGTTTGAAAGTTTTCTCGCAAAAAGACAGCTCGCACTCAAGGACATAGTATTAGACCCTAAGACACAGAAAGTCATTAAGGTATTCAATGCATTTGCACGAAAGAAAGAATTAACGCCTGAACTCGTGAATTCAACTGTCGATGAACTGATTCAGAAAGGCTCGCAGGTAATTGTTGCCTCAATGGCATTCGGAGTTGACAGCATGGACGAAGAGCAAATGATTCATGATGCCGCCGCTCGAAAGAATGTACCTGCAACAATGGCTTCTGATATAACGAAGCTCTACGGATTAACACGACGAACACGTACTGCCGCAATCAATGCCTCAATACTTCCGAAGATGATCGCTACAGCAAATGCAACAGAGAGTTCAGTGCGCAAAGCAGGAGTAACAGTTCCATTGATGATAATGCGCGGGGACGGCGGAGTTATGGAAATCTCCGAAATGCGCAAGCGTCCGATACTAACTGCATTGTCAGGCCCTGCTGCGTCAGTCATGGGATCACTGATGTATCTCAGAGCATCGAACGCAATATACTTTGAGGTCGGCGGAACTACAACTAATATCGGAGTCATCAAAAACGGAAGGCCCGGTGTCGATTACGCTCAGATAGGAGGACATGATACTTATATCAGCTCCCTTGATGTTAGGATACTGGGTTGTGCAGGCGGATCAATGGTACGGATAAACGATAAGGAAGTCGTTGATGTTGGGCCAAGAAGCGCACATATTGCAGGCTGTGAGTATGCATGTTTCACACCCGAAGATGAAATTGTTGACCCGAAAATCGAACTCATAAGTCCAAAGTCAGGAGACCCTAGCGATTATGTTGTGATTCGATTGAAGAACGGAAAAAAGATTTGCTTCACGAATACAGATGCAGCTAACGTACTTGGCCTCATTGACGAAAAATATTTTGCTCACGGGAATGCAAATGCAGCACGAAAAGCAATGCGGCCTGTTGCAGATAAACTCGGAATAACTGTAGAGGAACTTGCAACACAGATTCTCGAAAAGGATTATGAAAAGGTAAGTGCATGTATAAACGCATTAGCCGATAAGTATCAGTTAGATCAGGAGAGCATGAGGTTAGTCGGTTGCGGAGGAGGAGCAGCATCATTAGTGCCGTATTGCGCCAACAAAATGGGACTTCAGTATAGTATCCCTGAGAACGCAGAAGTAATTTCATCAATCGGAGTTGCTCTCTCAATGGTACGTGATGTTGTTGAACGCGTTATCCCTAATCCAACGCAGGAAGATATTCGAGACCTCAAAAAGGAAGCTGTTGATGCCGCTGTGAGTTCAGGAGCATCACCTGATACAGTTGAAGTTCATATTGAGATTGATTCGCAGACTGGAAAAGTTACGGCCATTGCGACAGGTTCAACGGAAGTTAAGACAACTGACCTCCTGAAGGAATGCGATGAATCAGAAGCAGAAGAACTTGCACGTGAGGATTTCGGCTCAAAGGTCAGCAATGTACATCTTGCCGCAAAAACTGAGAAATTCTATGTGTATCAGGGAGATAAAGATGAAAAGCATCCTGTGCGTATTGTCGATAAGAAAGGGTTTATTCGTGTTCAGTGTTCACAGGCAGAAGTAGTGAAGTGCAAGGTCAGCGAATACCTTGATGAAGTCAGAAGGCTTTGGGAAGATACCGCAGTGTTCAAGACTGACAGCATATTACGTCCTGACTATTTCGTTTGCTTCGGGCCAAGAGTGAGCGATTACAGTGCAGTTGACCTTGAACATATAGAGCTGCTTATATAGGAGACAGAGATTCAGACGAAGAGATTATAATCGTTGGATCAATCACGGAAGTATAAACATTAAAGCCCTCCTAAAAACAGGGGGGCTTAGTAACAGCTAATAAAAACTTATAAGAAATTATAAAAATATTGTGAAATTAGCAAGTTTTCTCAGTGCCTTATAATATCAATGGGAGGTGAGAAAATGCTAAAAACGGTGCGAGTGAAGTTAATCCCGAACAAGAAGCAGCTCACGCGTTTATTTCAATTTGCAGGCAGTGCCAGATATGCATATAACTGGGCGTTAGAACAGGAAAAGAAGAACTATGAAGCAGGCGGAAAATTTCTGTCAGACTATGAATTACGCAGACGCTTTACGATGCTCAAGAATGAACCTGAAAATCAATGGCTTTATACCATAAGCAATAACGTATGCAAGCAGGCTGTTAAAGATGCAATAATAGCGTATCAGAAATTTTTCAAAGGACTGGCAGAACACCCGAAATATAAAAGCCGTAAGCGTAGTAAACCGAGTTTTTATGCAGATCCTCTAAAAATAAAGTTCACGGGCACGCATGTAAAACTAGAGAATATAGCGCAGAGTAAGAAGCGAAACCGTCAGAGTGCAAACTGGTTCAGACTGGCCGAACATGAACGTATACCAACAGGCGCAAAATATTCCAATCCGCGAATATCATTTGACGGGCTAAATTGGTTTCTTACTGTCGGAATTGAAGTTGAAGCCCCTGAAGCTATAGCGAGTACAAATGACGGTATCGGAATAGATTTAGGAGTTAAAGATTTGGCGATATGCAGTAGCGGCCATATTTATAGGAATATCAACAAAATGAGTCGAGTGAGACGGCTAAAAAAGAAACAGCGAAGGTTGCAGCGCAAAATCTCACGGAAATATAAACTTAATAAGAAAGGAGAAAGTTATCAGAAAACACGCAGCATTATAAGAAGTGAAAAACAGCTTTTACGAGTAACCCATAAGCTAACGGACATCAGGACGAATTACATTCAGCAGGTAACTACAGAAATAATAAAGCGAGAACCAAGTTTTATAGTTCTGGAAGACTTGAATGTAAAAGGCATGATAAAGAATAAACATCTGGCGCGTGCAGTACAGGAGCAGAAATTAGCAGAATTCATAAGGATAATGCAATACAAAAGCGAATGGCACGGCATAAGTTTAATCACAGCGGACAGGTTTTACGCCAGCTCAAAGATATGTTCAATCTGCGGAAACGTCAAAAAAGACCTGAAGCTCTCAGATAGAACATATAACTGCGCCCACTGTGGAGCTGTAATAGACCGGGATTTGAATGCCAGCATAAACTTATATCATTATGGTGAATCAATAATAACTCACTGACACGAGATTATTGATATGTACCGATACGTTAGTCGGGAATTGAAGCCTCTGGAGCGTCATACCAAACGTAAGTAGCAGACCAGCGTGAAAGCGGACGCGAAGAATGAGGAAGGGAACATAAAAGTTGGTTTATAACTTTTTATAAGTTTTCTGTAACGGTATATTTATATTCATGAACTGGGAATACATAAAGCAAAAATTAAAGCCTATAGCAGATGGTCTGTTCGGAAAGCAGAGAATAACACGCTATGAGAAACCTCATTATGAGATTCGCAAATTGGATTACATGTTAGAGAGATTAACGAAAATTCCTCCGACTGAATGGAGATATTATGCGTTCTCAAGAGACCCTCTCAACGGAAAATTCAATGACACTCAGCGATTGAACTGGGCAGAGAAATCCATAGACTGCGGGAAGATTTATGCACAGCGGTTAGTATCTGAATATGGAACATCTGAACCCGATATTATTGCGCGTAAACTTGGCCTGAATGTATCTTACCCTCAATACCCCGAAAAGACGGACCGAGTATTATTCGCTGATTTTGCAATGCCCAATAACGTAACTATCTTCATGGATGCAGTGAACAGAGCAGAACGGTTATTGAGGAAGCAAGCGATAAAGAATATACTCACGGATAAACTGAAGCCTGCGAGTTTGATTTTATCGCACGAAATCTTTCATTACATTGAGGAAAAGTACAGGCATGAAATCTTCACGCGAACTGAAAAGATTCGTCTGTGGAGTATTGGCCCTCTGCATAATGATTCGGGGATTTATGCGCTCGGTGAAATAGCAGCTATGTCGTTTGCACAGGAATTGAATCACCTTCCGTACTTCCCATATGTTATGGATGTATTTCTTGTTTACGATTATTCAGCAGAAGAGGCAAGCGGACTTTATGAAGAGATGATGACACTCGCAGGACTTGAACCGTAAAGGAGATATTGCAATGATAGTACCATTCGATAAATTGAAAGCTACAGCGAAGAAGGCATTTCTGAATTTGGGATTAACGGAAGAACAAGCAGGCACATATTCACGCCTCATCGAGTGCGGACGGAGTAGAAAGTCATGGAATGAATCGAATTCCGAGATTTGCAGAGTATGTGAGCAAAGGCTGGATTAACATTAAGGGTAAACCTGAACTCTTGAAAGCAAAGGGAGCAGCAGAAAATTATGACGGTCATTTAGGAATCGGAATCACAAACGCATTGTTCTGCTCTGAACGTGCAATGAAACTCGCAGAAGTTCACGGCATAGGTTTAGTTGCATTGAAGAATACGACTCACTGGATGCGTGGAGGGACTTACGCGTGGAAGATAGCAGAAGCAGGTTACATAGGAATTAGCTGGATAAACACAGAAAGCTGTATGCCAATGTGGGGCAGTGATGTTAAGAGCGTGGGAAATAATCCATTCTGCATTGCGATTCCTCGTGAAGATGGTCAGATAGTCGTTGATATGGCCATGAGCCAGTATGCATACGGCAAGTTAGGAGTGTATCGTCTTGCAGGAAAGAAGCTCCCTTATCCCGGAGGATTCGACAAGGACGGAAACTTAACGGATGATCCTGGAGCAATAGAAGATTCAATGCGCATACTTCCGACTGGTTACTGGAAGGGTTCAAGTTTAGCAATAGCACTTGACCTCGCAGCAGCAGCAATCTCAGGAGGACTTTGCGGTTCAGACATGGACGACAATAATAACGGAAGCTGTACGGGATGTTCACAGATATTCATTGCGATAGATCCGTACATGTTCAGCACGAAGGAAGATGTTCAGACGATGCTCAACAGAAGAGTATCGATAGCAGACAGTGCACACCCGATTGACCTGAAGCATCCTGTAAAATGTCCAGGTGAAAGCACAATTGCAAGACGCAGAAAGAGTATGTCCGAAGGTGTACAGGTTGATGATACGATATGGGAGCAGGTATGTTCAATCGCAGAGGGTAAATCACTTTCGGGACATATCGAATAAACATAGGAGGGGATAAACTATGTACGAATGCAGTATTAAGATTTCGGAGAAGTACGATTATCTTTCTGAAAAGTTCAAAGCAGGCTATAAGTGGCTTGCAGAGACAGACATTAAAGCACTTGCAGACGGAGCATACCCAATTATGGGCGATGATGTTATTGCGAACGTTCAGAGCTATACGACTGAACCGTCAGACAAGAGGAAATTTGAAGCACACGACAAGTATTTTGATATTCAGTATGTTGCGGAAGGCTGTGAATATTTCGGAGTATGTCATCGTGAAGGCTTGAAGCTCAGTGAATCACATCCAGAGAAAGATTTGTATTTCTTTGAGGAACCTGAAGTGTCAGGAATGATTCTTTTGGGCGCGGGTGATTTGATTGTTGTTGAGCCTGAAGAAGCACACAAACCGAGATGTTCTGTTGGAGAACCTGTGAAGGTCAAGAAAGTAGTCGTAAAGGTAAAAATATAAGGAGGAATTGAACAATGCAGATAGTATATGAACTCGCACCCGGTCTTCGTCTCGTTGACCTCTCAAAGTTAGTTGATCCGGCAACAGAAACACGAAGATGCAAACTTCACCGTTTCAACACAGGCGGCCCGATACCAGATTTTCACACGAACGTTGACATCATGACTCACTTGGGAACTCACGCAGAATGTCCGTATCATCATAATGATGACTGGCCTGATGTAACAGGAATTCCTCTGACCACGTTTGTCGGAAGAGGAGTGTACGTTGACTTCAAGGAATCATGTGCACCGAACTCACACATAACAGCAGCAGACCTTGACCGTGAAGCAAAGAAAGTTCGTGAAGGAGACATAGTGATAATAGACTCATCATACAAGCTCAATCCCTTTACGCCCGACACAAACACTGAGAAGGATAAAAGGCTTCTGGTGAACGGCGAAACAGCAGAATGGTTCAAAGCGAAGAAAGTTAAAGCTGTAGGTTTCGGCGACGGAGTATCAATCGAGAACTGCAACGAAGATGTTAAACCGTTTCATGATATTCTTCTTGCTGAGGGAATAATCTTCATTGAGGTCTTGAAGAATCTTGAACAGCTTCAACGTGATGTATTCTTCATGTCATTTGCACCTCTGCCGATTAAGGGACTCGATTCAAGTCCTGTTCACGCGTATGCAATTGAGGGCATAAAGGAGTTCTCTGAATGAGAATAGCTGTAATTGGAGCGGGAGCTATGGGGTCAATCTATGGAGGCAGGCTCTCGCAGAAGAATGAAGTCTTTCTTGTTGATACAAACAGTGCAGTAATTGAGACAGTGAAGCAGAACGGTTTAACCCTTGAGGAAAATGGACGGGATAACAAATATTCGCCCAAAGCATTAACCAGCACAGAAGGACTTGAACCTGTTGATCTGATAATCTTGTTCGTGAAAGCATTGTATTCACGTTCAGCACTTGAGAGCAATAAACATCTCATCTCTGAGCATACATACCTGATGACATTGCAGAACGGATCAGGCCATGAAGATATACTCTCGGAATTCGCACCAGTTGAACGAATCATAATCGGCACAACTGAAGATAACGGAGCAGTATTAGAACCTGGTCATGTGCGTCATGGCGGCAAAGGCAACACGAATGTCGGAATGCTCGTTGATGACACGCAGAAATTCCTTCCGAAATTGAAAGATGCATTTGATTCATGCGGTTTCAATGTGAGGATTCATGAGAACATTCAGCAATTAATCTGGAACAAGCTGTTTGTAAATGTAGCATTCAGTGCAGTAACAGGATTACTCAAATGCGAAATGGGATTCATTGCGAAGTGTGATTATGCAATGAACCTCTCGAAGAAATTACTTCATGAAGCTGTAACTGTTGCACACGCACTTGGACTTGAAGCTGATGAAGATACACTGCTTGAAGAAATTAAATCCGTGTCAGATAATTCACCCAACGGAGTAACATCGATATGTGCGGACTTGCGTGCAGGACGACGGACTGAAGTTGACACGATAAGCGGTTCAGTCGTGAGGGCAGCGAGGAAGTGCAATGTTGATGTACCATGTCATGAATTCATAGTGAATGCGATTCATGCAATGGAAAATTATAATGTGAAGTGAGGGGACAGACAGAATGAAGGCAGTACGAATTGTAGAACCGTTTAACGTTGAATGCATTGATGTTGAAAAGCCAACACCTAAAGCAGGAGAAGCATTGCTGAAGATAGAGGCTGCTGGAATATGCGGAAGTGATATAGGAGCTTTCAGAGGGACGAATAACCTTGTTAGCTATCCGAGAATCATCGGACATGAACTTTCAGGTGTAGTAGTCTCAATTCCCGAAGACAATCCCAAAGGCATAAAGCCCGGCGATAAAGTAGTTGTTGAACCTTATGTGTATTGCGGACACTGCTACCCATGCAGTATTGGACGAACGAACTGCTGCACTGACATGCATACGCTCGGAGTACATGTTGACGGAGGAATGTGCGAATACTTCTGTCATCCTGCACACATGCTCGTGAAGATGCCAGAAGGAATGACATTTGAACATGCAGCAATGGCTGAACCTTTGACGATTTCGCTTCACGGAGTTCACAGAGGAGCGGTTAAATCCGGCGAATATTGCGCAGTGATTGGAGCAGGACCGATTGGATTGGCGGCAGCTATGGCAGCTCAGGCTTACGGCGGACATGCAATACTGATTGACATTGTGCAGGAGCGTCTTGATTTCGCAAAGAATGTTGCAGGAATCGAATACATAATCAATTCCGCAAAAGAAGACCCTGTGAAGAGAATCGCAGAGATAACAAACGGAGTTATGGCACAGTTCGTTATGGAATGTTCAGGAGCAAATCAGGCGATACGTGCGACATTGGATTATGTCTGCAATGCAGGACGTGTTGTATTCACAGGCTGGCCTAAGAAAGAGACGAGCTTACCCACAGACGTAATCACGAAGAAGGAACTTGATCTCAGAGGCGGAAGGAACAGTGCACATGAATTTGAAGAGGCACTTGAACTGATTCAGTCTAAGAGAGTTGATATGCCGAAGATGCTTACGAAGACGGTTTCAGTTGATGAAGCACCAGCAGTAATAAGAGACATTGAGAAGAATCCGGGAAATTACATGAAGGTTGTTGTGAGATTCTAAAAAGATACTACCCCCTGTCATTACGATAGGGGGTATTTTTATGCGTTACTGTCTTGCCGTCAGTCCTCCGTCAACACATAGTACTTGACCCGTAATGAAACTTGATGCCTCAGAACACAGAAAAATTGATGCCGCTGCTATATCCTGTTTCTGACCTATTCGTCCTAACGGAATTCGATTCACGAGTGCATTATAGAACTCTTGATTGTCGAGCTGAAATGAATTGATTGCTGTACGTACAAACGTTGGAGCTATAGCATTCACGTTGATGTTATATTTTCCCCATTCACATGCAAGCTGCTTCGTGTACATGTTCAGTGCACCTTTGCTCGCACAGTAGGCAATGTAATCTTTATCCGTTCCGATTATGCTTTTGACTGATGATAGATTCAGAATCTTTCCTGCCTTCTTCGGAATCATGAATCGTCTTCCTGCTTCACGCGTTACAATGTGAAGAGCATTGATGTTGAGATTCATAACATCGAGGAATGATGATGTATCGTATTCTTCTGCAGGCTTGAGTATATTCTTGCCTGCACAGTTCACCAGAATATCAAGCGTACCGAATTCATGTGCAATCGTTTCCATCATTGCATTAACGCTTTCCTCATCGCATATGTTGCACTTTATCGCGGTAACATTACCCTCTGCACGTTCAGGATGATTCCCGCATACAGCAACCTTCGCACCTGAATCAATGAATGCCCTCGCAATTTCTCCGCCTAAACCTCCAGTTCCGCCTGTAATCAGTGCATACTTTCCTTCAAGTGAAAACAGCTCATTATATTTCATGTTATCCCCTCCTGAATAAATTCATGAATGAAAACTTTGATTGCGTTTCATTCGTTGTCATGGCCTCAATAAGATAATCATATACGCGTTTCATTGCAAGTTCATCTACAAATTCAGGGCTGTCCTTTGAGCCGTTATGAAATGTCTGCGTAACTTCCATATCGGACAGTATCATGTAGAATTCAGGGGGTCTGCCTAATATGCCTTCACCGAAAGAGGCTAATGCTCTGAGATACTGCACGTCCCATTTAGGAACGACTGAGATGCTGAGAGTTGGAACATGAGACTTGCGATATATTACATCATCACTTTCAGGAAGATATTTCACGGTTTCGGCATTATGTTTCTTCATGAGAATACGTGATGTGAACCTCTTATGCTTTCCGTGAATCACAATCACATCACCATAGCCGCATAAATCCAAGTTGATGATACATGAATATTCTTTTAGGTTATGAGTTCCTGCGTAAAATTTTGCTCCAGAATGACCGTCTTCTTCTCCGTCAGTGAACACAAAATCTGCGTGAATATTTTCGCCTGTAAGTGCATGACATAAATCGATGAGTATGCACACTGATGACATGTTATCATTTGCACCTAAGCTGTCTCTGTAGTTGTCGTAATGTGCAGAGAACAAGAAGCCAGAGCTGTTATTACCCTTTGATGAGAATGTGAAGTTAGTGATTCGATTTTCAGATTCACGTGAAAAGATGATACCCTCAGATGAAAGTATGTTGCTCAAGGACTCTCTGCGTTGAGATAAATCCCTGAGCGATAACTCTTCGATATGCCTTATGATTTTATGCATTCAGCAAGCGGGACTTTGATTACTATCTTCCGTATCTTTGCGTTCACTCCGTCAACAGCTATTGCAGGAACATGAACGTCCCATGGGAAATATACTGCGAATGTTCCAATCTCCAGCGGAATTAATCCCTCGCGAACGTTTGCATTGTTTTCATAGAAGCATATATCTCGCGGTGAATTCAGAAGGTCTTCATGAATCGTATTCGTTCCGTCATCGTTATAGTATGCGGCGTTCTCAGGGCCTCCTGAACATAGAAACTGTACATCAATGAACTTCCGGTGAATTTCGGGTAAGAGTTCGTTTCTCTGTTTCGTCTGAATGTCCAGTACCTGAAGAATCATATTCACGCCTTCAATGTTGATGTCGAATCTTCCCGGCTCATGTGCATTAAGGTCATTATCCTTCAAGAAGCGTAATGCAGATGCCAAAGGTCTGGGAAGAATTTTAAGCTGAACGTCAAAGAATTCATTGTTGATATTTCCGTACAGCATGATTTACCTCGCGAGCCACCCTCCGTCAACTGCAAGTACATGGCCTGTCACATAATCAGATGCACGTGAGGCCAGGAACACAGCCGCACCTTTAAGGTCTTCAGGTTTACCCCACCTGTTTGCAGGAATACGGCCAAGAATCTCCGCACTCCTCTTCGGATCTTTAATGAGTGCATCAGTGTTATTCGTTGCAATATATCCCGGAGCAATCGCGTTCACCTGAATGTTTGAGCTTGCAAGTTCATTAGCCATTAGCTTCGTTACACCCATTACGCCCGACTTGCTTGCAGTGTAACTCACAACTCTTATTCCTCCCTGAAACGACAGCATAGATGCAATATTGATTATCTTTCCGCCGCCGTTAGCTTTCATATAACGTGCACATGCCTGCGACAGAAAGAATAATGATTTGAGGTTCATGTTTATCACATCGTCCCAGTTCTCTTCGGTGAAGTCTAAGACATCCTGCCTTCGGATTATTCCTGCGTTATTCACGAGAATATCAAGCCTTCCGAACGTCTTCACAGTATCATCAACGAGTGCCTGAATCTTATCCTGCTTCCCTAAATCAATATCATAATACACGAACTTTCGGCCAAGTCCCTTAATGTATGCTTCTGTTTCGGGCATTGCGGCATGACCTGCACCGACAATATCCGCTCCTGCTTCCGCTAGTCCTTCAGCGATTCCCTGACCGATTCCTGTGCGGGCACCTGTAACAATTGCAACTTTACCTGAAAGATTGAACATGTCAGTCATGATTGTATTTATCTCCTCTCTATTTCATGTCTGTGGGCTGAATCGTATCCATATCATCGAACTCTTGATTCTCTCCGCCCATTGCCCATATGAAACTATAATTGCTTGTACCTGCACCTGAATGAATTGACCATGACGGCGAGATAACCGCATCGAAATTCTTCATGACGATATGACGAGTTTCCTGACCTTGTCCCATGAAGTGAAACACAACATTGCCTTCTGGAATTTCAAAGTACGTGTATATCTCCATGCGTCTCTCATGAGTATGTGCGGGCATTGTGTTCCATACGCTTCCTGATTCGAGTTCTGTTAATCCCATTGAGAGCTGGCATGTCTTCAGTACATCAGGGTGAATGAACTGATTGATTACGCGTTTATTCGAGGTTGCCGAATCACCGACAGGTCTTTTTGCTGCGTCTGCGATTTTGATCAGGCGGGTCTCATAGCTTGTATGTGCGGGTGCAGAGACGAGATAAAATTTTGCAGGCTGAGATGAATCTTTGCTCTCGAAGAAAACTTTTTCAGTTCCCTTTGTGATGTACAGGCAATCCTTATAGCCGAGTTCATAAATTTTTCCGTCAGCTTCAATCGTGCCGTTGCCGCCTAGATTAAATACTCCTGCTTCGCGTCTCTCAAGGAAGTAATGAGTTCCGAAATTTTTCCATACGTCTATTCCGTCATCAATTGATAACTTCCTGCTTACCGGCATAATTCCAACGGTAACCATTCTATCGACATGACTGTATACAGCTGTAACTTTATCGGGAATGTATAAGTCTGTGATGAGAAACTCTCTGCGCAGTTCATCAGTTGTGTAACGTTTAACATCATTTGGACTGCAAGAATATCTTATTTCCATAGATTAACCTCCTGTGAATGAAATTGTTTTACGGATTTAATAATTTTAATTTAGGAGTGATGATTTGCAAGTATCAGGACATAAAAAATGCAGCCTGTTCTGAATTGCAGGCCGCACTTTCAATTCACACAGAAAGATTTTATATCTTAACCTTTATCTTCATACAGCTCAATGATCGCATCATCTTTAACGATAAATGCAAGCCTCACTGTATCACTGAGACGTTCAGGCCCGAATATAACTCTGTCTGCATCTTCGACATAAGGAGTCATATCATCGACTTTGTACGCAACATGGAATTGCTTTGAAAGTATTTCGGGAAAACGTGTTCCTTCTTCAAACTTCAGATACTCAATCTTGTAATCATAAGCATCAACACTTGGATTAACCCAGAACTTTCCCCATTCGTTATAGACCATTCCGGGCTTCTTGTTCAGAATGGGAATACCTACATGCATATATTCTGCTGACATGAATATACTACTCTCCTTTCACATTCACTTACTCGCAAGCTCCTGATAATATTCATAAGCTCGCTGATCGTTATACCCTTCATGCACTATCTTCGCTACTGCCTGACACATAGCTGTCGGGTGTTCACTCTGGAAAATATTTCGTCCCATGTCAACACCTTTAGCTCCGTCAGAAATAGCTTTATATGCCATTGTCAGAGCATCTTTTTCAGGAAGTTTCTTGCCTCCCGCAATCACGATAGGCACAGGACAAGCTGCAACGACTTTCTCGAAATCTTCACAGTAATACGTCTTCACGAAGCTCGCACCGAGTTCCGCAAGTATTCTTGTCGCAAGAAGGAAGTATTGTGTTGTTCGTGCCATTTCCTTCCCCACAGCTGTAACTCCAAGCACAGGCATTCCGTAACGTTCACCTGCATCAACTGCCCTGCATAGAGTTTCAAGACTTTCTGATTCGCCTGCACCGCCTACGAAACATTGAATTGCCACTGCGGACGCATTCATTCTCAATGCAGCTTCCATATCTGCACCGCATCCGCCTCCAACACTCATATCATCTTTGAGTACGCTGGCATCATGTGTAGCTCTGAGGCATATGGGCTTATTCACAGTCGGAGAAATGCATGAACGAATTGCTCCTCTGGTTGCCATGAGAACATCTGCATACTCTGCCAAAGGTGCAATTGTTACGTCTATGCGTTCAAGTCCTGATGTTGAACCCATGATGTAACCGTGATCGAATGCGAGCATAACAGTATTTCCGCTCTTAGGGTTGAACAGTCGGGATAAACGATTCTTCATTCCCCAGTCGCCATGACCAAGCCCTTTAGCAAAGAAATCCTGTTTAGGCGGAGCTATCTCCAAATGATAATCTTTCGCAACTTTATTCCCAATCGAATCGGCCATTATTTACTCCTTGAAGAATACCTGTGTGTGTGCAGGTGTATTCCAAAGTCTTAAAGTCTCATCGTCCCACTTCGCGATATTCATCTGGAAACCGCCTGCTTCCTGAACTGTCAGTACTTCACCGACCATATTCGCGACTACTGTTATGCCTTTACCCTTCAAATAATTCACTGTTTCCTTGTAGAGTATCAGCATTTCCATCATCGTTGTAGCACCGCACCCGTTAATCATGACGAATGCCTTATCTCCTGAAGAGATATTGAGGTTCTTGCAGAGTGCTTCAGCTACTTTCTCTACTGTTTCCTTTGCTGACATCATAGGCACTCTCACACCGCCGCCTTCACCGTGCTGACCTGCTCCGATTTCCATTAGATCAGTCTCGCCTAAATCACCGAAGGACGTAGCAGTCTGAGGATGTGTAGCATCACTGACCTTCACGGTTACGGAAGCCATATTAGCGGCATATCTCTCACAGATTGCGGCAACTTCATCAAGAGTTTTGCCTTCTCTTGCGGCTGCTCCTGCAATATGATACATTGCAACTGCACCGGCAAGACCGCGTTTATTGTCTTCACCGTTTGGGTCATACTGAATCTCTTCGTCAGTGATAACCTGTCTGACATTCATTCCGGCTTTCTTTGCGAGTTTCATTGCCTGCCTGCCCGCTAACTGGTCGCCTGCATAGTTCAGTGTGAGAAGAAGAACTCCATGACCTTTATCGGCTTTCTGCATTGCCTCGAAGACGAGCTGACCATTCGGTGCCGCAAATATATCGCCTACAACCTGAATGTCTAATGCTCCCTTTCCGACATAACCAGCCTGTGCAGGTTCATGGCCTGATCCTCCGTAGGTTACAACTGTAACTCTGTCTGCCTTGTCTAAATCCTTGCTGATGACCATATGACCATCAACGTACAGAATATCTTCATTCGACAGGCCAAGACCTTCAAGCTCTTCATCGGTAACAGTGCTTGGACTGTTAATGAATTTCTTCATTTTCATATAAGCTACCTCCTTCGAGATTTCAAGATATGTTTTGTGGGATAAAGGAATTATATTCGATAAATTAAGCTGTTGCAATCATAATGCTTCAGCTAACCCTTCAAAGAAACAGCTCATTGATTTAGCTCCTGCGTCAGGTGTTCCGATTGTCTTTGCGCCATAACTCTTAGCTCTTCCGAATTTCGCTTTGAAGTTTTTCGTTTCCTCTGTACCTTTTGCGGCTGCTTCTGCGGCGAGTGTGAAGAGTTCTGATTCACTATCACCTGTGTACGATGCTATTGCGTCAGAGGCAGGGCCAAGAGCATCCATGATAGTTTTATCGCCGACTTCTGCACCGGACATATCAGAGAATTCTTCGAATGCATTTGCAAAAATGGTTTTAATTTCTGATATGCTGATTTCATTTTCATCTGGTGCATTCTCCTGAAGTCCATCAAACCACGTATTCCAAAGAGGAACAGCACTTCCTCCGCTCAAAGTGAGAATAGATTCAGCGGCATTATTGAGCATTGATTTGATTCCCTGAGACTCTTCATTGAGTGAATCTTTGATGACGTTGCATATTTTCGTCATAGTGATTCCATGATCTGCATCTCCGAAATGCGAATCAATTTCCGTCAATAATGGTTCAGCAGATATGACCTTATCACATGCATGTTGAATCCTTATCATAAATTCATCTTTAGTCATTGCACATCACCTCATAAATTTTTCAGAATGGGAATAAATGTTAAGTGATAAATATTCTACTACAATCAAAATCATATACTTCACCTTTTGTTTGCGTACCTCACTTCTACAATTAAGAATAAGAGGTGATACTTATGAATAACATCTTTGAGGATGAAAGCAAATATATGTTCCGCAAAAAGTTTTCTTACGGGAAGTTCAAGACAGCAGAATATCTATACAGGCTCCTTGAATCAAAAAATGCCATATACAATAATAGATTCTTTGATGATGTCCTGGATGAGCTTCTCGGAGATTTAAGACCGCTTTTGAGGGAGATTATCGAAACAGTGAAATCTGCTCCGAAATCATCTGTGAGAACAAATGCGTTGAAATTTCTTAATGGGACAAAGAATTGGGACAAACGTGATTTGGTAGGACGCTTTGACGATATACTTGAAGAACTTCCTAAAATAACCGGGATTTTCAGAACATGCCTTATGCGAAGACTGTCTGACCTGATGAATGAGCAGCCTTATGACCTTCAGACTTTCGTGCGCGCAAGAAGACACATGAAGAAATTGTTCCTGCTCAGTGATACTATGCTTGATGTCTTTGAGTTCCTCTATATTCTGGAGAACAGTGGTATAGGAAGATACCTTTCTAGTGTAATTGAAATCTGGACGAAGCAGAACAGGTACATTGCGGCAAAGATACTTGATATAAAGACATCGGAACTTGAAGAAGCCATAAGCAGCCTTTTATCTTATGGACTTATTGAGAAGTACAGGGATGACAACTATCAAATTGATGATAACGTTCTTCCGATCTGGGAAACTCCTGAAGTATATGACATGAGCAAATTCTTCTGTTCGCCTCTGAAGGGAAAAACACTTCCGCTTGAGATGTTCAGAATCCCGGAGAATGATTTGAATTACGTCATGAAACTTCTGACCTCAAAAACGAAAGCTCCAATCAACATCATGTTATACGGCCCACCTGGAACAGGCAAGACAACTTTCGTGAGGAGTCTGGCAAAAGCATTAGGGATGAAGGCATGGTCTGTGAATACAACTGACGACGGAAACAGAAGAGTAGCATTAGTAGCCTGTCTGAACATCGCGAGAAAACATAAAAACAGCTTTGTACTCGTAGATGAGGCAGAGAATATGCTTGATACAGGATGTCGCCCAGAGGGTAAATCATGGCCAGAGGGTAAATCATGGCTGAATACGTTTCTTGAGAAGTCTGACAACAAAATTATATGGGTAACAAACGATGTGAGGAAAATCAATTCGGCAGTGAAACGAAGATTTTCATTCAGCATATTCTTTGACAATCTCGGCAAACGCGAACGTAATTTTTTATTCAGAGATGTGATACATGAACACAGAGCCGAGAGATATTTTGATGACACTCAGATTATGAATCTTGCGAAGAACTATGAAGTCTCAGCGGGAGTGATTGATTCAGCAGTGAGACAGGCGAAGTCATTGCGTTATGGGAAACGTGATTTTGTTCATGCAGTTGAGAGTTCATTGAATGCGTATTCGAGGTTCATGCATAACGGTGATGAAATTGTGAGGAGGAACATTGAAGTCCCGGAAGGATTCGTAACGGAAGGAATCACTCTTGAAGGATCACTTGATGCTCTAATGTCTCTATGCAGGAAGGCAGATTCGGCGATGCGTAATGAGAGTTTCAATATGACGGGAGGATGTGCAACGATGTTATTCTATGGGCCTCCTGGAACTGGAAAGACTGCACTCGCGAGATATATTGCACATGAAATTGACCGTGAATGTTTCATCGTGAGGGCGAGCGATTTGCTGAACTGCTATATAGGAATGACAGAGAAGAGTATTGCGGAAGCATTCAGACATGCAGAGATGGAAGGTTCAGTTTTGGTGATTGATGAGGCAGATACATTCTTATATTCGAGGGACGATGCTGTACGTTCATGGGAGATAAGCGAGGTGAATGAATTTCTCACAAATCTTGAGGAATGTCGATGTTTCTGTATTTGCACGACCAATAGATTCAATGAATTGGATTCTGCGGCAATGAGGAGATTTTCATACAAGGTATCATTCACGTGGGCGAAACCTTCACAGATACTTGCGCTGTATAAATCGCATTTATCGCCTCTGTGTGATTCGGAGATTGATGCTGATACTGAGAAAGAATTAATGTCTTTGAGGAGATTAACGCCTGGAGATTTTCATGCTGTGAGGGTGCAGTTCAATTCATTCTTTGAGGATAAGACGGTAACGCATGAAGAATTATTGAGAGCATTAAAACGAGAGGAAACATTGAAAGCGAGATACATAAATCGTGATATAGGCTTTTGAGGATTTATTGCGATGAGTGTGATGAAAAAGAGGCTCCTCCTTCAATGGAAGAGCCTTTATTGATTAGAGCCTGAGTTCCTTTCTCATATCGTCGAATACTTTCTGTATTTTCGCGATTTGCTCTTTATAGTTCTTTTCATCGTATTCAACATAGCCCACAGTCATATAGTTTCCCGGCCTGAATACTTTCTTTTTGAAATCATCAACACGATGGGAAAAATAATCAAAAATTTTCCATCTCGCATCTTTGATTTTTTGAGCGTCAAAATCTTCCTGAGGGTCTGCATCAATTTTCACCGCAACGATATTGTTTTCAATTTGGAGATAAACAGCGTTGAAGATCGTTTTTGATTCATCAATGTCATTGCAAAAGTCCCAACAAAAGCCCCAGAAACCTCCGCTCATATTATTGACATAAAACCAATTTCTATCTTGCGGTAAAATTTTCTCTTTCTTAAGAGAGGCGAAGAATCTCTTGTATGCTTCACTACTCCATTCGCTGATTTGGTGTTTCTCAAAGTTTGCAAAGTCTTCAAGATATTCAAGACGGTCTACATAATCGGTGAACACATCACTCTTGCTAGTAGCTTTGTACGGACGCATGATTTGCAGAAGTTTTTCACGATTGAATTCATAATCAACATCTTGTTCGGACTGAGCTTGTTCTGCAATCTTATAAAGAACGCAGAGTATCTTTTCTGGATCAATATTCGCATTTGCAGCTAAGTTTTGCTTGTAATTATAGACTTGGCCGTCATATGTTTCTCCAAAAACCTTGTCTTCAATTATCACGTAATAATCTCCGACAGTCAGCAAAACATCAATGTGGTAGACCTGCCTCTCTATACATGAAACTTCTTGTGCCGATTCAAGGTTTGGTATCTTGTGAAGCAGATCAAGAGCGCAGGCTTCAAGTGCTGGATTTTCTCTTTCAAGGCAAAAGAAAACAACCAGCAAATAAAAGCATCTTGGGACAATTCGCTTGTAGCCCATCGAAACAGATTAGTGCTATCCATTTTGCTTATTCCTCACTTTCATAAAATTTTTCGCATTATAAACTTCTTTCAGGGGGGCAAACGTTATATTTACTTATTTTTAATTAGTTTATTTTATCTAAAACTACTCTTGCAATTTCCTTCACAATCGCTCTCAGTTCTTCAGGCTCTATCACCTCAATATGCGGTGCTCCTGACATAACCCATCTCGCTACTTCATACAGATTCGGAACTTCCGCAGTCAATATTATTCCACCTTCTGGACTGTCTTCTATCTTCTGCGTCGGATGCCACTTAATTTCACGGAATGATTCCGCAAGTGGTTCCGTTATGTGAAACTTCACGGGAATCTTATCAAAGCCAGGTATCACATGCCACGCAGATAATACATAATCTTCACTGAATCCGGCATCTTCTGGCTGAACATATTCATCATCTGAGATTGACGCACTTATTATTCTGCTCACTCTGTGAATTCCAAGATTGCCGTACTTGTGATTGTACGAGACCATGTACCACGCATTACCCCGAAAATAGAAATCATACGGCGATAATATCCATTGCTTCGGCATTCTCTCTGGTGCTGCATAGAGAATATTCACCGATCTCTTTCCGTGTTTCGCTTCAAGCACTGTGCTGAATACATCTGCATTCACTTCCGCAACTGGTGAAGACATCATCGTTGTATGAACTATCTCTGACCCAATCGAAATTATCTCCTCCGGAATGTAACCGCTCAGTTTACGCCACAATGAATCAGCAGACTTCTTCAGGTGAGGCAGAAAATGCGAGGCCATGCTCAAACCTGCACTGAGTGATTCAATTTCAGCTTTTGTCATCTTCAGGTTGATGTGAAATATTCCGGCACTCTCCATCACATACATCTTCCTGTGAACGTCATATTTTATATCCGCTCCGTATGTTCCCCGAAGATAATACAAGTCATTCTGAAACGTCCTCTCACTGTTGTATTCTCCGACTGAAAATATTTCATCATGTGTCGCCTTCACTTTCGACTGAAGGAATGCCATAACCCTTGAAAGCCTGTCATGACGTATCGATGTCATATCTTTAGGCATAATCATTCACCACCTCTCCATATTTTCTGTTGAATGCAGAAGCATATTAACGTTCTCACCGTAATTGTTACGGGCATCAACGGACGCTCCCTTACGAATCAGGTATCTCGCAATCTCTGCGTTATTGAATACCGAAGCGTACATCAACGGAGTGTAACCCAGATCCGTTTTGCAGTTCACATCTGCTCCGTCTCTTATCGCTTCATCAATGTCCTTCTTATTCCCGCAATATGATGCTGCAATCAGTTTCATGTCTTTATGACGCTGTAATGAATCTCCTTCGGCATATCTGAAGTCTGAACAGCTCTTGATGTTGTTCCACATGTGCAGCAAAAGATAAGATCTGAAAGGATTACGGTACATTCTGTGATACGTGTAGATTCCTTCTATAGCCTTTGCGTTCTTCAGTATCAGTTCATATGCTTCACGCCTCGACATAATTTCCATGATGATCTCAATCTTCTTCATATCATTCAATAATACGTATGATGTATATTCATTTGAAGGTGCAAGACATTCACCGATCCATGTATGAATTAACGGTGATACATCTGCTCCGTTCGAGATTAACACGTCAATCATCTCTGCCGGGTCGTAATAGTCTTTATAGTTCTCCGCAATAACCTTCAGTGCACTTTGTCCGCTGTACACCTTCGCATTTACATCAACGCCCGAATCAATGAGAGACTTCAAAGCTCCCGATGAATAAGCACAGCATAACGCCTCAAATTCATTGTCGGGCACTTCACCTTCATATGAGGTCAATATTACGTCCGATTTCCCAACAAGATATGTAAGCTCCCTTCCTCCAGGTGCGGAAACTGGAACATTAATGCCTGCTTTCTTCAGGAGTTTTAGAATCTTTGTTCCGGCATCAAGTTTGAGTTTGATTTCAAGATTTTCTTCGGAGGGATTCATTTCGGCTTCGGGAAAATAATTTGTCCTGAATGCAAAGCCGTAATTCTGCATGATACGTTTCTTCTCTGCGGCTATAGTTTTAGGCGGCAATGAACAGAGCATATATTCTATACTCCATGTATCATATCCAGCAATTGCATCAAGGAATAATGATATGTCCCTGCGAAGATATGAACGTTCAGTGATATAACCATTTGCAGAAAGAATTCTTGAATCTGCACCTGACCTTATCATTAATGGAAGAACTTTGCGGTCAAATTCAGCCTTCAAAACATCATTTTCTGCATGTTTCAGCATAAGCTCAAGGGCTACATCGTCTTTAGCATTGAGATTAATTCCCGCATCGATAAACAGTTTCACAATATCAGGACGGCAATATATTTTCTCTGCTGCATACGTAAAAGCGTTGATCCCATCTTTGTCTTCTGCGTTCACATCTGCTCCAGCCTCAATGAGAACACGCATACATTCAACCGATAAATCTTCAGCCGCTCTCATTAACACCGTAGTACCTCTATTCGTATGTGAATTAACGTTCCAGCCGTAATTGATGAATTCCCGCAGTACATCAGCAGAAAGTGTTCCATGCATGAAGGGTTCAATGAGATTATTGCTAATTGTGATTCCTGACGTGAAAATTATTCTGAGGACTTTTGCAGCATCTTTGCGTGATACGATTTCCGTCAAAATATCTTCAGGGAATACACCGTCAGATTCAAGGCTCTTTAGGTCGTATGCATTCTCAATGAATAATTTGATGATTTCAGGAGTTCCGTACATGAGACCGTCAGCAAGAAATTTTTCACGAGAACCGAACCTGAATATCTGAAAGTCATCGAGTCCATCTCTCACGAATGAAGCTAAACGTTCAACGCTTTCATTCTGAAACATATCGCGGTAATTCACACAGCCATGATCATTAAGTCCAATGAGAAGAGTTATTCTCATCGCATCACGCATACTTTCGTCAATATAATGACCCCATATCACTTGCGCATCTGTGTCGGCTATGTCTTCAATTACACGCACTGCCTTTGATATTTCACCCAATGTTACATCTGTACATGCTGAAACGTTCACGAGAATTCCTTTGACATCGTGAATATCTCTCAGAACGTTTGCAGCACTGAACACTGAATTTTCGATTGCAGCTTCATCTAGTGCATGTACGTAGAAACTTGCGAAGAATGCTGTGCCTGTGTTCGTTAGAATGCTCTTCATGTCTTCAAAGTCAAAGTTGACGTGATTGTTTCTCAGTATCATATCTGCTATGCCTTCGACAATATCTCCTGGAGTATCGCGAATATCACAGTATGACAATGACGTAATCACAGCGTCAGAATAATCCTTGAACCTTTGGATATCTTGTTCATCAATTCCATCGGTCTTGAATGGAATTCCGAGAGTTAAAGCTCCGAATGATTTTGCCGCATATGCGATATTCCGTGCGAACATTGTCTTTGTTCCGAATATATCAATGATGAAGAAAATATCCGTATCATGAAAGTTATCAGTGAAAATCTTTTTGCAGTCCTCGCGTGAAAATGATTCATTAAGAAGAATCTTCTTTGATACATTGCATGAGTTCAGACGTTTTTCATCATCATCTGCAACGGCAAGTTCAATGCCTTCTATATTGCGGTCAGTCATGCGTTTAACTGCATTACAGCCTTCTGTGCCTACACCAAGCACAATGAATTTCCCTCTCTTATTCATTAAATTGCCTCCGTAAATTTTTTCTCAGAGGATACAGCAACGTTACGCCGATATAATGCGCAGTAAACTTCAGGTGAGAGATTTTGAGTGCTTAGTGTATT
This sequence comes from uncultured Synergistales bacterium, assembly GCA_905235735.1. Taxonomy (GTDB): domain Bacteria; phylum Synergistota; class Synergistia; order Synergistales; family Aminobacteriaceae; genus JAFUXM01. The sequence goes on along the minus strand of CAJOMU010000003.1, from coordinate 83,445 downwards.
ATATGAACAACAAAATCAATGTGTAAAACTTAGAGGTGATTTGCTTTCATGATAGGAAAACTTGAAGAGACCGATAGCCTTCGTGCAGTATGGAGCACAGAAGCAAAGTTTACAGCATGGCTAGCTGAAGACAGAAACATGAAAATTCTATCAGAGGCATCTGGATTGAACATTGCAGTTGAAGAAGTTGCATCACTTGCAGGAGACTTCTCGGTCGATATTCTTGCGTCAGATAGAGACACAGGAAAAAGAATCGTAATTGAGAATCAGCTTGAAGAAACTGAACATGATTATCTCGGTCAGCTCATAACATATGCCGCAGACAAAAACGCAAAAATCATCATCTGGCTCGCAAGGAATTCACGAAGAGAACACAAATACGCAGTCGAATGGCTGAACATGAATATGAACAACGGAATCAAAATCTATCTCTTCAGAATAAAATTATATCGTGTGGGAGATTCTGAACCCGCAGTTTACGCCGTGAGATTTGAACCCATAGTTAAGCCTGACACAAAAAGTTCGGATAATGCAGCGAACATTGAGGAACTGAGATTCGATTACTGGAATAAGTTTCAGGATTACGCATTCAATGACGCAAAAGATAAAGGGTTCGCATCATACTATAAACGCTGGGCTAATTCATCAACTTCAACTCTGTATCTCGGAATAGGCAGACAGGGAACAAGTATATTTGTCTCGAAAACATTCTCTGAACTTGAAGCAGGATTATACATCTCGAACGACAAGAAATTATTTCAGTATCTTCTTGGCCACATGGACGCAATTGAATCGGAAAGCGGAATAAAATTTGAATGGCCTGTTAATCATGACGGAAAAGATTTCAGGATAAGCACAGGGAAAGTATCAGCGCAGATTGAGAATCGCAATGACTGGGTGAATCAATTCGACTGGATAATCAATACTGTACTGACTGTACGAAAAGTTTTCGGGAAATACATATCATTATCATCATTGGCATCAGGGGAGGCATAAAACATGAACGCAGAGATAATATCTTCAAGGGTAGAAAAGTTACGGGCATTAATGGCGGATAAGAAACTTGATGTATTCGTCTTAATCGTGAATGAACGGGCAAATTCGGAGAGCTGTCATTACATTTCGGGTTTCAGGGGAAGTTCAGCAGGACTAATCATAAGCAGCAAAGGTGCAACTATCATTACCGATGGACGTTATCAGACGCAGGTCAAAGAGCAGTCGCCATTCAGAATAATCATTCAGTCAGAACTATCAATGCCTGCATACATTGCGAAGGCAGTCAGTGAATCAGAATATGTGCGTGTTGGATTCGAGGCAGAGAAAATTTCGCAGGCTACATTCACGAAGTATTTTGCTCCAGTAAAAGCAGAATGGATTGACGCTTCCGAAATGCTGAAGACACTTCGCAGGACGAAAGATGAAACTGAAATTGCGTTAATCAGGAAGGCAGGACTGATTGCACGCATGGCCTACGGAGAGACATTGAAGCTCGTGAAGGCAGGAATGACTGAGGTTGAGTTCGACATAAAGCTAATGGAGAAGTTGAAACTAATGGGAGCAGAAAAGGGCTGGGCACATGATGATTTCATTGTAGCGTCTGGCCTGAGAAGTGCTATGTGTCATGCACCGGCAACAATGAAGAAATTTTCACGAGGCGAGACTGTAACGGTTGACTACGGAGCAATGACTGAAGGATACATGAGCGATATAACCCGAAATTTTGCGATTGGCCATGCAGACGCTAAAGCATACGAGATTAACGATATATTGCTGAAGGCACATCATGAAGCAGTAAAAGCATTGAGGCCGGGAATATCTGGTGCTGATGTTGACGCAGTTGCACGAAAGGTTATTGCTGATGCAGGTTATGGGAAAAATTTCCTTCATGGTTTAGGTCATGGTCTTGGGCTTGAGGTTCATGAATCGCCGAGATTATCACCGACATCAAAGGACATATTGCAAGTTGGAGATGTAGTTACGATCGAACCGGGAATATACATTGAAGGCTTTGGAGGATTGCGCATAGAGGACGACTATCTGATTACGGAGGACGGAGCAGAGTGCTTGACGGTGAATGACAATCAGAGCATAGAAATAGTATAGAAGAAATTGCTAACTAATGAATGTGAGAGTGTAATAAAATATAGCAGACATTAATATTTTTCACAAAGGAGACAGCTTGAATGCCTGAAGAAGTATTACAGGATGCATTTAACACCGAAGACAATGAAGTAGTTCGTCAGCGCAAAGATAAATTATTACGCTTACGTTCAGAAGAAAATTATGACCCGTATGTTAATGAAACATGGGACAGGCAGAATACACTTGAATCAATCCGTGAACGTTTTGAATACCTCGAACCTGAACAGGAAGCAAAAGATTCACCCGTTAAGACAGCAGGACGTGTTATGACTATAAGACGGCAGGGTAAAGCAACATTCGCAGACCTTGCAGATGAAACATCAAGAATGCAGCTGTACTTTCAGTTGAACAGTGTAGGTGAGAAAGAATATGACTTCCTCAAGAAATGGGTTGATACTGGCGACTGGATTGGAATTGTCGGTTATCCATGCAGAACAAGACGCGGTGAGCTTACGATTCTTGTTACGGAATATAAGTTACTCAGCAAGGCAATTCGTCCCCTTCCCGAAAAATGGCATGGTCTCACTGACACTGAAATTCGATACAGAAAACGTTATATGGATCTCATCGCAAACCCCGAAGTGCGTGATGTATTCAGGAAACGTTCGCGAATAATCTCATCGTTCAGAGAAACGTTAGAATCTCATGGCACACTTGAAGTTGAGACACCGATTCTTTCTGTGCTTGCAGGAGGAGCAAACGCACGACCATTCAAGACATTTCATAATGCATTGAGCGTTGATATGTATCTAAGAATAGCGGTTGAATTGTATCTGAAGCGTCTCGTTGTCGGAATGATGGGAAGAGTTTACGAGATTGGCCGCAACTTCCGCAATGAAGGCATAGACACAATGCATAACCCTGAATTCACGATGATGGAAGTGTACTGGCCTTATGCGAATTACGTTGACATGATGAACCTTGCAGAGGAACTCATTCGGAATGCCGCAAAAGCAATTGGAACACTTGAAATCGAATGGAACGGAATCAAACTTGACCTATCGAAACCCTTCAAGAAAATCACAATGCGTGAAGCAGTGAAAGAATATGCAGGTGTTGACTTCGATGCAATCAAATCCGATGAAGAAGCAAGAGAGATTGCAAAAGCTAAAGGTTTAGGCGGAGAAATGACCGGCCATGAAAGCAAATTTGCAGTTCTGAACCTTCTGTTTGAGGCTTTCGGTGAAGATAAACTTGTTGAACCTACGTTCCTTCTTGGCCATCCGACGGAAATATCTCCGTTATCGAAACGCGACCCTGAGAACCCGGATTACACGCACAGGTTTGAACTCTTCATGTTCGGGAAGGAAGTAGCAAATGCATTCAGTGAGTTGAATGACCCGTTAGACCAGAGAGAACGCTTTGAAGATCAGGCACGCAAAAAGGCAGAAGGTGATGATGAAGCGCATGTATTCGATGAGGATTTCATCAATGCAATCGAAGCAGGTTTGCCTCCAACAGGCGGAATGGGAATCGGAATGGACAGAATCGTTATGTTCCTGACTGGAGCACGTTCAATCAGGGATGTGATTCTGTTCCCAGCGATGAAGCCAAAGAGTTAAAGCATGAACATATTTGAATCCCGCATGAATGAACTCTACGCACTGATAGAACATCATGCGGGACTGTATTACGATAAGGACAGCCCTGAAATCAGTGATGCAGAGTACGATTCGCTTGTACGTGAACTGAATGAACTCGAACGCAATTACCCTCAATATGCACGCAAAGATTTTCTCACTCATAAGGTCGGAGGTTCAGTTAATGAGTTATTCGCGAAAGTGAATCATGATGTTCCGATGCTGTCTCTCGATAACGTATTTGATTCAGATGAACTCGCAAAATTTTTCGGTCGAATAGATTCAACAGGGCCTTTCGTCTGTGAGATGAAAATTGACGGCCTTGCAGTCTCATTAATATATGAAAATGGAATATTCGTTCAGGGTTCAACGCGAGGCAACGGCCATGTAGGTGAAGATGTAACAGAAAACTTAATGCTTGTTGATTCAGTTCCGAAAAAATTAATCAATGCCCCTTCAGGAAAAATCGAAGTACGCGGTGAAGTGTTAATGACACTTGAAAGGTTCAACGCAATCAATCAGAACAGTACGAAACAGTTCGCAAATCCACGAAATGCAGCAGCAGGAACATTAAGACAGTCAGCGAAGAATAATCACGTGATAGCAGAACGAGGACTTGATGTATTTCTCTATTACCTCGTTAATGCTCAGGCACAAGGCGTAAACACCCAGAATGATGCTTTAGTCTGGATGCATGAACATGGCCTGCCCGTGCAAAGTGCATATCGTGTATGCGAATCACTTGATGATGTGAACGAATTCATCTCTCAATGGCAGAACGAAAGATACAAGCTAGGCTACATAACTGACGGAGTAGTGATAAAGCTCAATGATTTAACGAGGTGGGCAGATATAGGCTCAACATCACACGCACCGCGCTGGGCAGTCGCATACAAGTATCCTCCTGAAGAAGCAAGAACGCGTTTACTCGACATAAAGATTTCGGTCGGCAGGACGGGAGTATTAACGCCTGTAGCGATACTTGAACCCGTGAGGCTTGGAGGAACTCAGGTACAGCGTGCGGGACTTCACAACGCAGACGAAATCGAACGCAAAGATATTCGTGTGGGCGATATGGTGAGGGTACGAAAGGCCGCAGAAATTATTCCTGAGATTGTTGATGTAGATGTTGATTCGAGAACAGGAAACGAAGTGAAGTTTATGATGCCTTCAAGATGTCCTGCATGTGATTCTGAAATTGTGAGACTGCCGAATGAAGCCGCATATCGATGTCCTAACCGCGCATCATGTCCTGCACAACTGGTTGAAGGACTGAAATATTTTGCCTCACGTGCAGGAATGAACATCAAAGGCATTGGGAAGAAGCTATGCGAGAAATTGATTGCGTCCGGGAAAGTTAAGAGACTGAGTGATATATACGAACTTGAAATTTCAGACTGGATTGAACTCGAAAAAATTGCGGACAAGACAGCAGAGAATATTCTTGCGGAACTTGAACTATCAAAGTCTCGTCCGTTCGTTAATCTCATTACTGCTCTGGGCATTCCTGATGTTGGCAGCGGTGCAGCATCTCTTCTCACTGAACATTTCGGTAATCTCGATGCAATGATGAAAGCTGATGAGAGTGATATATCTTCAATAGACGGAATTGGGCCTGTGATTGCGAAATCAGTGCATGAGTTCTTCAGGAATGATGAGAACATGAAGCTCATGAAAAAATTCAGTGATATGGGATTCATGATGAGCATTGAGAATCCTTCAAGAGAGGTCAGGAAACTTGAAGGGAAAATTTTCGTTTTCACGGGAGCATTATCATCAATGACACGAGAGAAGGCAAGTGCACTCGTGAAATCATTCGGAGGAAAGACAGCATCAAGTGTGAGTTCAAAGACAAGCTATGTAGTTGCAGGAGAGAACAGCGGCTCAAAATTCACTAAGGCAGAGAAACTCGGCATAAAGATTATAAGTGAGCAGGAATTTCTTGACATGATAGATTCAGAGAGCATAATATAATCTTCATTCCACATCATACATAAACTTTCAGAAGGGAGCATCAATCTCACATGGACAAAAAGATAAAACGCATAGGAGTTCTCACCAGCGGAGGAGATTCACCAGGAATGAACGCGGCAGTAAGAGCCGTAACCAGAACAGCAATATTCTACGGCATTGAATGCATCGGAATCCGCAGAGGCTGGCAGGGACTAATCAACAGCGACTTCATAATCCTTGACTCATCAAGCGTAAGGCACATACTCGGACATGGCGGTACTATTCTCTACACTGCACGCAGTCAGGAGTTCATGACTGAAGAAGGAAGACAGAAGGCAGTATCTACATGCAGAATGCTCGGCCTTGACGGAATAATCGCAATAGGCGGAGATGGAACATTCAGAGGTGCACTCGAACTCTCAAGGCTCGGAATTCCAACAATGGGCATTCCCGCGACAATCGATAATGATATTGGGTGTACGAACTACACGATAGGATTCGATTCAGCATGCAACACAGCGATTGATTGCATCGACAAGTTACGCGATACAATGCAGTCTCATGAACGCTGCTCAGTCGTTGAGGTTATGGGTCGTCATGCAGGATTTCTCGCGCTCTATGTCGGAATTGCTGTAGGTGCAACGGCAGTACTTGTGCCTGAACACGAACTCAATTTCGAGGAAGATGTTGTTGCGAGAATTCAGAACTCTCGTTTATCAGGTGCAACTCACTTCATGATTGTTGTCGCTGAAGGTGCAGGAAGTGCATTCGATATCGGTAATCGAATTCATGAATCAATTGGCCTTGATCCAAGAGTTACGGTTCTGGGTCATATTCAGAGAGGCGGTGCTCCGACTGGAAGAGACAGAGAGACAGCCACGAGAATGGGATATTATGCAGTGAAGGCGTTTGCTGAAGGCAGAACAGGAAGCATAATCTGCACACGTGAAGGTGGAATTGTTGAGACACCGATTGAAGAGGCACTCGCGATGACGAAACATCTTCAGATGGACAGGTATGCAATACTTGAAGCGATTTCAGCATCTGCTCCAGCAATAAAGTAAGAGATAACACGTAAATAAATTTGGTTTTTTCGTGAAGTTGCGATAAAATACCCTTCGTGTTATTAGTAGTTTTTTACAACATTCATATATGACGCAGGCCGATATTTTTTCCTTGTAATTAATCGTGTTTGCGTAAGTCTTGCGTCATCGAAACCAGTATCCTTCCCCCTTAAAATGCGCAGTGTCCCACGCAAAGACACTGCGTTTTTCAATTCATAGTTCGTCAATTCTTAGGTGTAACTATGAGCGTCATTCCATCGACTGACTTAACGATTCCCTTCTGACCTTTCACGAATGAATTTCCTTCTGATTTCGCACGCCAGATTTCTCCATGACACATGACCTGTCCGTATTCTGAATCATCAAAGCCTTCAATCACTTCAACATCAAGTCCCTTCATTCCCTGTTCACCTGTTGAGACCTTCCGGCGTATTCCCTTGATGACCAGATAAGCGACCAGAGCGAAGCATATTCCGAGTGCTAATGCTATGCCGATGATGAATGACAATGAGATTTGAAGCAATTCACCGCCCGGCGCACGGAATAAAAATATTCCGCCTAAACAGAATACAGGAAGGCCAAGCAGCGTTAATATTCCCATTGTGCCAGCGATAATATCAATTGCCATTACGATTATGCCTGCGACGATTAAGATTAGTCCTGCCCAGTTGAACGGAAGCATCTTTAATCCGATTGCACCGAGCAAAAGCATAATGCCTCCAGCAGTGCCGAGCATGAAACCTCCCGGAGTGATTATCTCAAAGAATATGGCCATGATTCCGCCGGATAATAACAGGTATGCAATTTCAGGACTGGATACGAGTTGTATTATGCGTTCACTGAATGACATCTGAACTTTTGAAACGCTGATCTCTGAATCAAAATTCATGCTGATAGTTTCAGAACCGATTTTGATTCGCCGTCCCGATATTGCTTTTATCAGTGAGTTCACATCTCCTGTAACTATGTCTATCACTCTCTGACGCAATGCCTCTGTTGCTGTGAGTGATATGCTCTCCTCAATCATTTGTTCTGCGACCGATTCATTTCTTCCCCGAAGCTGAACGACTGAACGCATTTGAGCTTTCAGGTCATTCATTACCTTCTTGCTCATATCGTCTTTGATGTCATCTCCTGATGCTGAAACTGGATGTGCTGCACCTATATTCGTTCCTGGAGACATTGCCGCTATGTGTGCTGACTGAACTATGAATGCTCCTGCACTTGCTGCTCTGCCTCCTGAAGGTATCCATACTGCAACTGGAACTTTCGAGGCAAGGATTGACTGAACGATTCCGCGCATGGCCTCAACGAGACCGCCGGGAGTATCGAGTTCAAAGATGATGAGTGAATCATGCTTCAGTTCTGAATCATGAATCACTTCCTTCACGAATTCTTCCATTTGAACGCCTACAGTACCGTGTAATTCAGCAAGGGTTATAGTGGTTTGTGCGTATGCTGAAGATGTGCCGACGGATAAGATGAATGCCGTCAGCAAAATAAATTTTTTCATGTTTAATTCCTCCGTTATATTTTCATGATTGAATTCATGATTGAATCTCTGAATTCGTTTATATCCTCTTCGCTAATTCCATGCAAACGCATAAACTCTATGGCTGCATTTAACGTCTCTGTACATCCTTTCTCAATTCCCTCTCTGCATGCTTCACTGTGAATCTCCCAATCGTGAAGTGTCTGCCGCAGATAACGCGTCTTCAAATTCATGTTATATTCCTCCGTTATGATTCCATGATTGAAGCTCTGAGGTTATTTATCTTCTCTTCGCTCATTCCATTCAGTTTCATAAACTCTATGACTGAATTGAACATATCTGCACGTCCTATCTCAATTCCTTGAGCACGTCCTATCTCAATTCCTTGAGTACGTCCTATCTCAATTCCTTGAGCAATTCCTTTCGTTAATGTTTCGCTGTCTCTTTCCCATTCATACAATTTCTGTAACATGTAATTCCGCCTCTCTTTCGCATTTAGTTTCGCAATATCAAGTCGTTCTTCAAGCCTCATAATAAACGGGTCATCGCTGGTTTTGCCGAGCATAAAGTCAAGAAACGCTTTCAGTTCACCGTTAATATCATCAGCCTGACCTTTTGCGTTGAGAAATATTGTAGCAGTTCCATCATTCAATTTCAGACCGTCAATTTCACTGCTCATGTTGCAGAAGGAATAATAATGCCTGCCGTAATCAAAAGGATCGAACATGCAGATGAAAATCACAAATGCATCAGGCATATCGTTATATTTTCCTGTTTCCTGCTGCTTCTCCTTTTCTAACGCTTCCATTCCCAGAATTGAATGATATGCTCTCGTTCGTCTGGGAAGGTCTTTCTTGTCCGTTGTCTGAACTTCGCAGTCGAATATCTTTCGGTTGTCTGATTCAGCATAAACATCGAAGCGTACTCCTCGTGTATCAAGTGAATACTTTGATGATTTCTGCGGCTGTGTGAATTCTACATGTCCAATATTCATATCAGGAAGTATTCTGCGAATCATCTCAGTGCAGAGTTCAGGGTCGCGCATAATCCTTCCGAACATGAAATCATTTGCGAGCGTCAAATTCTCCCAGCGTTGTGATTCAGGGAGTATCTGCTCAAAGTCTTTAAGTCTCAATGCATCACCCTCCTGTAATTACTCTTTTGCGCCGTATCTGTGCAGGAGCTGGACTGTTTCTGTATGTCCATACAGTTTTGTCTTCATTAAAGCCGTCCTGCCGTTTTTGTCTGAATCTCAACTTGTGATTCATCTTTCGTAGGGAACGTGTGATTCGTGAACAATGACCTAAAGCTAGGAAATGCCCACAGAAAAACAGCAAGCAGTACAACTCCAATAATCTCTCCCGCAAACTTCTTTATCCCTGCAAAGATTATCCCCCGAAGTGTCAGTTTCTCTTTTTCCTTCTCCATTAATTGCCCTTCTCCCTTCCTCGCCAAAATGTACGTATCGGCGTTCCCGTGAAATCCTCAAGCTCTCGCAGCTTATTCTTCACGTGATTCTCAAAGCCCGTACTCACTAGCTCAGGAGTATTCACAAAGAATATAAACGTTGGAGGTTCACTCTCTGCCTGCGAACAATAATATACCTTCAATGTCCGGCCTTTACGGTCAGACGGTAATCTGTCAAATGCAAGCACATCCCTCATCAATCGATTCAGAATGTTAGTCGCTATTCTCTTCTGTCGATTCATGTATACGGTCTTCACTGTATCTGTTATCTTCTTCAGTCCCCGACCATTAAGCGCAGACGCAAATATCACAGGCGCATAATTGATGAACGGCATATCATCCCGAATCTTCTTCATGAGTTCATCTGCTTTGTTCTCACCGTGAATCAAATCCCATTTGTTGATTACTATTATTATTCCTTTACCCTTCTGCACTACATGCGAGGCTATCCTCTTATCCTGATCTGTGCATGGCTCTCTTGCATCCATTAGAAGCAATGCAACATCTGAACGATCAACCGCTGATAGTGTCCTCACGAATGAATAGTACTCTAAATCTCCGTCAAACTTTGCGCGTCTTCGTAGTCCTGCCGTGTCTATGATTCTGAATCTCTGACCGTCAATTTCTGTTCGCGTGTCTACAGGGTCTCTCGTTGTTCCAGCAACAGGACTCACTAATGAACGTTCCGAACCTATCATCTTGTTTAGCAGTGATGATTTCCCTACGTTGGGCTTACCCGCAATCACGATTCTAATTTCGCCGTCTTCATTTGCATCTTCATCGGGAATGTCTTCAGGCAGAACTTCAAGTACTGCATCAAGAAGTTCATATATTCCGCGTTTATGAAGTGCGCTTATCGGAATCACATTCTCAAAGCCTAAAGTGTATGCATCATTCGCAAGGTCATCATGTTTAACGTCATCTAGTTTATTCACCGCAACAATTACGGGTTTGTTCCCCGCACGCCGCAAGAATTCTGCAATCTCTTCATCTGAACCTGTTACTCCGTCATGGCCGTCCAGCATGAAGATTACTGCATCACATTCCCTCACTGCTTCATCAACATGCGCCTTTATCCCTGTACTGAATGCTGTATCCTCTCCATATATTCCGCCCGTATCAATCACATAAAAACTTCTGCCTCCGTAATTCACTTCTCCGTATAACCTGTCTCTCGTTACTCCTGGCATATCATCTACTATTGCATTCTTCGTTTCTGTGAGACGATTGAAGAGTGATGACTTTCCGACATTAGGACGGCCTGCTATTGCTACTATTCCTGACATCTTTACTTACCGTTGATATAATCTGCGAGTTCATGACCCTTCAGACCAGAGGCGAGACCTACTGCGAGTTTTATACGTGCCTGATACGGTGAAAGCATTCCTCCGTTAATCAGTCCCATTTCGAGAAGCTGTGCTGCACTTCCCTCGTAATTTTCCGTCGCCTGAACAAATCCGTCAGGGTATCTCGACGTTAAGACAATCGGAATATCCGAACGCAATAATTTTCTCAGCAATGGTACCCATGAACTTGGTACATCTCCGTCTCCAAGTCCTGACACAATGAGACCGTCAAGTTCCTCAAAACGTTTGTCGAGAAGTGAACGAAGAATCACATCACCGTCACCGAGCGCAGCCATTAGTACAGGAATGCATCTCGCTAACGGCATTGTAGGTTTCATAACCTTTCTGTGTCTTGGGAATCTCAATGAGATATATCCTCCTGAAGGCTGAGAGAATACCCCTAAAGGCGATTCGGGGAATGCTAACAGTCCTCCGCGATTGAAATTCGAGATTCGCAATACGTCTGCGGGTGCATATATCGAATCCTGAATGCATATCAGTACACCTTTGCCCGTGCACGCTCCTGACAATGCCGCTCTCACTGACTGCGTTAATCTCACTGCCGTCTCACTGTTCTGAGTTCCTGCATTGAAGATTGATCCCGTGAATATCAACGGAGGATTCAAATCCCAAATCAAATCTGCAAAGTATGCAAGTTCTGCCAATGCCGGAATACTGCACGTAATCACTACTCCTCTTGCACCTTCATCATGAATGTATCCTCTCGCCATTTCGAGAAGATCACCGCACATTCTCAGTGTGTAATTCGAGACTGGCTGAAAACTCCATTTCTGAAAGTTCACATGCGGACGTACCTCTTCGGGAAGCAATGCATAAAGCTCCTCATCAGAAAGTTCTGGCTGTTCATGTTCTTCATGCCTCTGTACTATTCTTCCTCCTGCAAGAAGCACTACTACTTTATCTCTGTTCTCCATAAATCTGCACCTCGTTAAAATAAAATTGCCTCCTGTTATGCTTTCTTCACACAACAAGAGGTTGTATCAAAAATTTTTCAGACTAGTAACCGAGCTGTTCTCCCACGATTATCACGTGATACCTTCTGCCCTTCACTGCCTGATCCAATATCAATATCGCTCTGCACATACTGTCTTCATTTCCGGCTGATGAGCAGTTCACACAACGTCCTGCTTTCACACATGCAGTATCCACATGCTGACGTATCGCATTCGGAATCGTTGCTGACTTTGCTCGTTTGATTCCGTCATTCAAATCGAATGCCAGCTTGTTGATTCCCGCAACGAACAATACAAGTCCATTCCCCCAAGCCATACCTGCAACACGATTGCCAGTTCCGTCAATATTGATTATCTGTCCGTCTCTGGTGATTGCATTTGCACTCGTCAGGAATACATCCGCAGTGTTCTCCTGAAATCTTGCGGCTCTTCGCTCTTCATTCGTCATAGGCCCCCAATGCTGATATACAGTGTTGCCTCTGGCCTTCAATGCATCGAGTGCACCGATTGCACGAACCGTAACTGTTCCGGGAATACCTACAGTTGCATTCTCAGGTACAAGTTCAAGCACACGTTTCAATGCTTCTTCACTTGTCGCTACATATTCTGCCTCAAAGCCTCTGCGCTTCAATGCCTTCACAATATCATTGCCTACAATTTCATTTGCCTTGATTACGTTCTCATTTGCCATTGTCATTTACACCTCTTCAAAAATTCTTTTGCCGCCTCAATTGACGGATTGATTCCGAATTTTACTCTTGCTTCATTAAGAATCCTCTTCGCATCAAAGTACATTCCCCTAGCTCTGTATGATTCCGCAATACCGATATATGGCCTTATATCATCACTGCGCATATCGAGAGCATAAAAGAAATTTCTCAATGCTCTGCTGTACATTCCTATGTTGAATAACCTGTTGCCCTCGTTCAGATATTCATCGAATGTATGTTTCACTGTCTCATTCTGTGATTTTGATTCTTTCTTAACGCCTCCTGTATTTACTTTTATCGTTAATGGTTCTGGTTTACTCTGGGGCTTTACATCCTCGCTTTTGTCCTTGCTCAGTGCATTGTTGTATTCATTCCACGCTATATTTGCCGTCTGTGAATGTCCCGCCTTCTCTGCACTCCTTGCTATACCCGTCAGGAATGTCAGAACGTTCGGATAACGGTTATATGCTTCCTGATAGAGATTCATTGCCTCATCATATTTCCCCTTCTCGTAAAGTTCTGATGCCCTTCTGCTGAAACTCTCAGGTGTACGCGTCTGAAGATATATCAGTGATGCCCACGCGAGGCCAAGTGCAAGTAGAATTACACTGCACATAATGAATCCATTCCTGATGTATGGGTGTGAATGCCTGTTATTCTCTGAGCTTTTACGTCTGAGTTCGGCGGCTTTATTCTTTCGTCCCTGAAGAATATTCTGAAGTCTCTGCGTGAAATTCGTCCCATGCAATGTTATTGATGAACTCTGCTGAAGGATTATATGTTCATAGTCTTCTGAATCATTTTCGCTGTCTTCGTCTTCGGATTCATTTTCATTTTGAGGTGTCCATATCTGAGGAGGAGGTTCCTTCATGCTCAACTCGAATCCCGAACTTGCTTCATGCCATGCCTTGTTTAAATCTAATTCATGTGTCTTATCATGAATTGAATCAACTTCATTCTTCAGGCTTTGAAGTTCCTTCGTGATTGCCTCTGCTTCAGTTACAACGTTATCCTTTTCTGCATCTTCAGGAATTCCGATTAAAGTTTCAAGTTCATGTGATTCATCTTCATGTTCAGGTTTGGGAACTTCAACAGGTTCATGTGCTTCATCTGGTTCATCTTCATGTTCTGGTTCTGAATCTAATTCGGGTTCAGGTTCTTCAGGTTCATGTTCGGGAATCTGAATCTCAACCTCAAGTTCTGTTTCGTGAGGCTCATCGCGAACCGGCTCGTTGATTTCGTGAATCAGCTTCATTTCTTCGTTATCATTATGCTGTACATTCTGTGCCGCATTAATCGGCGCAAGAAGCAAACCTTTTTGTGTCTGTTTTGAATCCTGATTAAGCCAGTCTAATAAACTCTGATTCACTTTGAACACTCACCTCATTTCGAAAACTTCGCAATCATAACACAACCTGTTATTATAATGCGCAGATAAAAAATAAAGTCAAAGGCATGTGATATAGAATGTCAACGATAAAGACGGTCATTACAGATCGTTTCGGTGAAGTATCTTACAATGAAGAAGACGTATTAATCTTTCCCAGAGGCATACCAGCATTCGAGAATATGCATGAATGGATATTAGCAGGCGATGATGATAACGCAGTGAAATGGCTTCAGTCAATCGAAGACGGAAACCTTGCACTCCCAGTAACATCACCTGATGCAGTACAATCCGATTATAACGCTCGAATCCCAGAAGATGAACTCAGACTCGTAGGTTCATTGAATCCTTCAGACCTCGCATTACTGATTGTGTTATCGATTCCTCAAGGCGCACCCTGGAACATGACAGCGAATTTGCGTGCACCGATTCTCATAAACATAAAGACACATAAAGCTGTTCAGGTAATCGCACTCAATGAAGAATATCCGATAAGACACATTGTGTTCCCCGAAGATGTCCGCGAGAAGATGAAAGCATCAGCATACAAGAACGGAGGCGAGGCATAAATGTTAGTGTTAAGCCGCCGAGTAAATGAGAGCATTCAAATCGGAACAGACATTGAGGTTATGGTAATTGATGTTCGGGGTGATGTCGTGAGATTGGGCATCAATGCTCCGCAGTCCACGCAGATATGGCGTAAAGAACTGTGGGACATAATCGTTAAGGAGAATAAATCCGCATCAGAGACAATCGCAACAAGAACACCTCAGCTTCCGTTATCGACATTCACGAAATTGTCAAAGATACCAACAGTGCACATCAGTAACAGACTGAATGAAGAAGAATGACTAAGAAAACAGCAATAATTCTCGGCAGTGATAGCGACATGGCCATTGCCGAAAAGAGTATAAGCGTCCTGAAGAAGCTCGGAATATCTTACGAGGCACATATAATCTCCGCACATAGAACACCAGAACGCGCTCGTGAGTTCGCAATCAATGCACGCAGGAATAATTTCGGAGTCATAATCGCAATCGCTGGTAAGGCTGCACACTTGGCCGGAGTGTTAGCGTCATATACACGTCTTCCTGTTATAGGAGTTCCAGTGAAGAGTAATGACTTAGGCGGACTTGATGCTCTGCTCTCGATTGTACAAATGCCTTCAGGAGTTCCTGTGTCATGTGTTGCGATTGACGGGGGAGCAAATGCAGCATGGTTAGCGGCAAGAATTTTAGCGGTCAGTGATGATGAACTTGCAGAGAAACTTGAACGTGAATCCGAACTCATGACCGAAAACGTGAATCATAAAGACGAATCATTACAGGAGAAATTGAATCGTGAGCAATAACTACAAAGATGCAGGCGTAAATGTTCAGGCAGGATATGATGCAGTCAGCTTAATGCGCAAGCACGTTGAACGCACAAAGATTGAAGGTGTATGTTCGGAACTTGGCGGATTCGGAGGAATGTTTGAAGTTCCAGAGGGATTGAATCACCCTGTCTTAGTGAGCGGTACTGATGGTGTTGGTACGAAACTGAAGATTGCATTTGCGATGAACAGACATAACACCGTAGGAATTGACTGTGTGGCCATGTGCGCAAATGATGTTTTATGTTCGGGTGCACGTCCGTTATTCTTTCTGGATTATATTGCAGTTGGGAAGAATTATCCTGAGAGAGTAGCTGAAATAGTTTCGGGAGTTTCTGAAGGTTGTGTGCAGTCCGGCTGTGCATTAATCGGAGGAGAGACAGCAGAGATGCCCGGATTCTATCCCGAAGATGAATATGACATTGCCGGTTTCTGCGTTGGAATTGTTGAACGTGAGAAGATACTTGATCCTTCAAGAGTATGTGAAGGTGATGTGATTATCGCATTGCCTTCATCGGGATTGCATTCAAATGGATTTTCACTCGTAAGGAAAGTTTTTGCGAATCATGATTTGAATCAATACATCAACGAACTCGGACATACATTAGGAGATGAACTCTTAATCCCAACACGAATATATGTGCGTGAGGTTCTGCCGTTAATCTCGAAAATCAAATCGATAGCTCACATAACAGGCGGAGGATTTTATGAGAATATTCCGCGAGCATTGCCAAAAGGATTAGCCGCAAAGATTGAACGTGAAAGCATAAAGACACCTGCAATATTTGATGTTCTGATGAGGACAGGAGACATTGAGCGTGAAGAGATGTATCACGTCTTCAATATGGGAGTTGGAATGATGCTGATAGTCTCCCGTGATAATGCAGACGATGTGATGAATTCGATTCATGATTCATACATGGCCGGAGAAATAGTGAAAGGTGAAGGAGGAATAATACTATGCTGAAAATTTCTGTTCTTGTGTCAGGAGGAGGAACAAACCTTCAGGCATTGATTGACGCTCAGAATAACGGTGTGTTGAGTTCAGGAAGAATCGTTCAGGTAATCTCAAGCAGGAGTGATGCATATGCGCTTGAACGTGCAAAGAATGCAGGAATAGATTCATATGTTGCAGTGAATGAGAATGAACTGTTAGAGTGCCTGAATAGATATGAACCTGATGTTATAGTTCTTGCAGGATACATGCATATACTCAGCAAGACTTTCCTTGAGAAGTGCACTGCAAAGATAGTTAATATACATCCTTCATTGATTCCGTCTTTCTGCGGGAAAGGCTATTATGGATTGAAAGTTCATGAGGCAGTCCTGAAATCAGGAGTGAAAGTTACAGGAGCGACTGTGCATCTTGTGAATGAAATTCCCGACGGAGGCGAGATATTATCACAGAAAGCAGTTGAAGTTCATGATGATGATACGCCTGAAAGATTACAGCGCAGGGTTATGGAACAAGCAGAATGGGTAATATTGCCACGTGCAGTTGAGGACTTATGCCGGAAGATTGACGGAAGAATTTTCGTGAAGCCTATGAAGTATCCAGGTCGCGGAATAATAACGGGAGTTACGCCTTCAGGAAAGAAGATGTTCGCGTACTTCATCATGGGCAGAAGCACATCAAGCAGAGCAAGAGTGTTTGAACGTTCAGGTGATGAACTCATAATCAGACTGACCAGACAAGACCCGAAATTTGATCCGTCATTGATACTTTATGCACCTGTGAGAGTGTTTGAAGGAAACGTAATCGTAACGAATGGAGACCAGACTGACACGATATATGAATCACTGAAGGCAGGAGGAACATTCGAGAGTGCATTACGTACCCGCGAATATGAACCCGATGCACCTCATTACACACCGAGAATCAGCGCAGTAATTACGAGTTCAGGATATAAGCAAAGCATTCTGAAGAGGGCAGGAAGATATTTCTATGAGTATGAGTTCAAGAATGGAATCGGTCATTTGATTCACACATACGATCATGATGTTATGCGTGATGATGTTCTGCCGTCATTCATGGGTGAACCTCGTGAAGTGAAAATATCTGATGACATAGAGAGCTTCGCAAATGGATTGTGGAATGAACTTGATGAAGACAACAAAGTATCGCTGTATGTGAGATATTATGAGCCTGACATGAAAGGCTATCATGATAAGTTATTCAACAAGGGGGAATAAAGAATGCGCGAATATGAATTGAAGTATGGGTGCAATCCCGACCAGAAGCCCGCAAGAATTTTCATGAGGAAAGACGGAGAACTTCCGATTGAGATATTGAACGGCAGACCAGGTTACATAAATTTTCTTGATGCGTTAAATTCGTGGCAGTTAGTCCGCGAACTCCGAAAGAGCTTACACCTTCCATCAGCGGCATCATTCAAGCATGTTAGTCCAGCCGGAGCAGCGTTAGGTCTTCCATTGAGTGATGATGAACGCAAACTTTTCTTCGTTGATGAGAATCTCAACATCAATTCTTCACCACTTGCCTGTGCGTATGCTCGTGCTAGAGGAACAGACAGACTATCATCGTTTGGAGACTGGATAGCACTCAGTGATGAATGTGATGCGATAACGGCAGAATACATCAAGCGTGAGGTATCAGACGGAGTGATTGCACCTTCATACACGCCTGAAGCATTAGAGATTCTGAAGAGCAAACGCAAAGGGAATTATGCGGTCGTGAAGATAGATTCGGAATATGAGCCAGAGAGATTAGAGACACGAGATGTATTCGGGATAACCTTTGAGCAGTCGAGGAGTTCTGAAGCGGTGATTGAGCCTGAGAGATTCAGTGAGGCAGTTACGAGCGTGAAAGATATTCCTGAAGATGCAAGACGTGATTTGATTCTCGCACTGATTACATTGAAATATACGCAGTCGAATTCAGTATGTGCGACGAAGAACGGACAGACATTAGGAGTAGGTGCGGGTCAGCAGTCGAGGTTACATTGTGTGAAGCTGGCATGTGATAAGGCAGATCTGCGAATATTGCGTGAACATCCCAAAGTGCTGAATCTTGAGTTTGCTTCGGAAATGGGACGGCCAGAACGCGACAACATGATTAACGTAATGCTGACAGAAGAGAATAATCTTCTCTCAGAATCAGAACGTCATGAATGGCTTGCGAATAACAGCGGCGTATCGTTGGGCAGTGATGCATTCTTCCCATTCCCCGATAACATAGAACGAGCACACAGAAGCGGAGTGAAGTATGTTGCACAGCCTGGAGGATCTATACGTGATGATTTGGTTGTTGAGTGCTGCAACAAATACGGAATTGCGATGGTGATGACGGGGCACAGATTATTCCATCATTAATTGAAGGAAAATATTGCAATGGAATTTTTGAAGGAAGTATTCATAAAATTCTGGAAGGAAGCTATTGTAGCGGTGCTGCTGTCTGCAATACTTCCATTTATCCGAATGTATGTTAGGAGGCAGAGGGCAAGAATGATGAAGTTCTTTAAGGAGAAGGAAATCTTGAAGCAGTCTTTAGCTGAAGAGGAGAAAAAACGCAAGGAAGCTGAAGAAGAGGTTGAACGTCTTCGTGTGGCATTGAAGCAGGAACAAAAAGCACACGAGGAAGCAGAACGCAAATACAAGGCTGAAGCTGAAGAGAAAGAGAAAATTCGACAACAAGCCGCTGTTTTATATGAGAATTGGAAACGAGAAGAAAAAACACGACAGGAAGCAGAACGCAAATATCAGACTGAAGCTGAAGAAATGCGAAAAGCTCAAGAGAAGATTCGACTTTCGAAGGAACATGCACATATTGTGGAAGAAAGGCTACGTGAAGCAGCAGCACGCGCAGCCGTAGCAGAGGGACGTTTACGAAACTCAGAGGAGCAGAAGAAAACACGAGAACAGCCCCAAGTTTCAGGATTAGCAGGACTACATGAGCATATTTCTAAAATCTTTGATTGGTAGGAGGTAATCAATCATGACAGAAGTCGTAACATTTGAAATTGAATCAAGCATCAAACGAAAAATTGAAGACATATGCAGAACTTTGGGGATTAGCGTTGCAGAGGCGTTTAATCAGTTGGCAAAAAATTTCGCAAATGATCCATTCTACTCCAAAAATAACCTCGAATATCTCAAAGAAATTACTTCGGAGATCGACAGCGGAAAAGCAAAACTCGAAAAGCATGAACTCATAGAAGTCTAAAAATTCATGGATATCTTATGGGACGCAAAGGCTTGGGAGCAATATCTTGAATGGCAGAATGAAGACAAGAAAACGTTGAAGAAAATTAACTCTCTGCTCAAAGACATTCAGCGTAATCTTTGTGTCGGAATCGGAAAACCTGAGCCTTTAGTCGGAAATCTTTCGGGCTGGTGGAGTAGGCGAATTGATTCAGAAAACAGAATAATATATCGTGAAAAAAATGGTATCGTCGTAATTTCTTCTTGTAAAGGACATTACGAGGATAACAGACCAGAAAGGAAGTAATCAATCATGAACGTAATGATAATCGGCGGAGGTGGACGCGAACACGTAATCGCTGAATGTGTATCGCATAACCCACGCATCACAAAACTCTACGCATTACCAGGTAATGGTGGAATATCAAAAGTAGCTGAGTGTGTGAAAATTTCAGCTGAAGATATTGAAGGCATAGTCGAATTCGCAAAGACACACGCAATAGATTTCGCAATCGTCGCACCAGATGACCCTCTTGCACTCGGAGCTGTCGATAGTTTAGAGGCAATAGGCATAAAATGTTTCGGCCCTAACCAGAAAGCCGCAATCATTGAAAGCAGCAAAATCTTCGCCAAAGAACTCATGACGAAATATAATATCCCAACCGCAAAATACAAAATCTTCACCTCAGTTGATGAGGCATTATCGTATGCAGCACTCTCCGATTGTCCCATAGTGATTAAGGCTGACGGTCTCGCAAAGGGAAAAGGCGTAACTGTTGCGGAAAATTTCAAGCAGGCAAGAGACGCAATAATGTCATGCATGAAAGATAAAACATTCGGGAAGAGCGGCGAGAGAATTCTCATTGAGGAATGTCTTCGAGGCCCAGAGGTTACGGTTCTCGCTTTCACTGACGGAAAAACAATCGTTCCTATGATCTCATCAATGGATCACAAGAGAGCATATGACAGCAACAAAGGCCCTAATACCGGCGGAATGGGTGTTGTCGCTCCGAACTTCTATTACACTCCTGAAATCGCTGACGAATGCATGAAACGAATATTTATCCCAACGATTGAGGCCATGAATCACGAAGGAAGAACCTTCAAAGGCTGTTTATATTTCGGTCTCATGCTCACGAAGGAAGGCCCGAAAGTCATCGAATATAATTGCAGGTTCGGAGACCCTGAAGCAGAAGCAGTACTCCCATTATTGGAGAGTGATTTATTTGACATCATGCTTGCTGTTTGTGATGAAAGACTTGATGAAGTTGATGTGAAGTTCAGCAATAAATCTTCATGCTGTGTCGTCATTGCGTCTAACGGTTATCCGAGCACATATCTCACTGGTTACGAAATTGACTTCGGTGATTCGGAGAGTATATCGGGAGTTCATGTGTTTCATTCGGGAACGAGACGCGAAGGAGAAAAATATTTTACATCAGGAGGAAGAGTTCTCGCGGTTAATGCTGTAGGTGATGACTCAGTCAGTGCACGTGAGAAAGCATATGACGCAGTGAGCAGAATCAAATTCGATGGGATGCGTTACAGAACAGATATAGGCGCATGTTGAAGGATAGCAATATATATTCATTAGAGGGCTGATACTTACGTTTAATGCGAAGGTTCAGCTCATATTTTTATCTTTAAGGAGGCATTCTCTTTTGGTACATAGACTATATACAACAAGAAAAGATATTCTGAACACAGAAACACTTTCACTCATAAACGAAATTCGAAGCATGAAAGGCAATGAAAATTTACGCGAAATAAAAATCTTCAGCCGTTATGATATTCAAGGTCTCACTGATGATATGCTCAACACATGCAGGTATTCAATCTTCGCTGAAGCACCCACAGACACAATCACCGAATCACTTCCCAATGATGCAGATTACGTTCTTGCTGTCGAATATCTTCCAGGACAATATGACCAACGTGCTGATGCCGCTGAACAATGTGCAATGCTGTTACTCGGTTTCAGGCCGGTAGTCAGGACAGCAAAAGTGTATGTGTTTTACGGTGAGATTCAGAATCACGATGCCATAAAGAAATTTCTCATTAATCCAGTCGAATCACGAGAGGCACAACTGAATGAATATTCTTCACTTGAGATGAACTATTCAATTCCTGAAGACGTGAAGACAATCACTAGCCTTGAATCGATTCGTAATCTCGCAATGAGCAATGAAGATTTAGTGTGCTGCATGAAATATTTCGAGGCTGAACACAGACACCCAACCGCTACCGAGATTAAAGTTATCGATACGTACTGGTCAGATCATTGCAGACATACAACGTTCTCAACTCGAATTGATGATGCAGAAATTCATGATGTGAACGTTCAGAAAGCATTTGATTCGTACTTGGCCATTCGCAAAGAGCTGGGTTATCCTGAAGACAAACCGGTAACGTTAATGGACATCGCAACAATCGGAGCAAAATATCTCAGGTCTAAAGATAAACTTCATGACCTTGTATTATCCGATGAGAATAATGCGTGCACAGTGAGAATTGATGTTGACGGTGAGAAATGGTTATTGCTCTTCAAGAATGAAACTCATAATCACCCGACCGAAATTGAACCTTTCGGAGGTGCAGCAACATGTATCGGCGGAGCAATCAGAGATCCTCTATCAGGACGTGCATATGTCTATCAGGCCATGCGAATAACAGGCGCAGCTAATCCATTCAAACCTACAATGCCAGGCAAATTATCTCAGCGTTCAATCATAACGAAGGCAGCTCAAGGTTATTCGTCATATGGGAATCAAATCGGAATTCCCACAGGAATCGTTGATGAGATATATCACGAAGGTTATCGTGCAAAGCGTCTCGAAGTCGGAGCAGTAATAGCGGCAGTGAAAGAGGACAGCGTTATACGTGAGAGACCTGAAGCAGGAGATTACGTTTTGCTTTTGGGAGGCAGAACAGGCAGAGACGGAATCGGAGGTGCAACAGGTTCCAGCGTTTCACATAATGCAGTATCACTCGAAACATGCGGTGCTGAAGTCCAGAAGGGTAATGCTCCCGAAGAACGAAAACTTCAAAGACTGTTCAGAAATTCAGAGTTCACGAAGCTCATCAAGAAGTGTAATGACTTCGGTGCAGGAGGGGTTAGCGTTGCAGTAGGTGAACTTGCAGACGGACTTGATATTGACCTTGACACTGTACCGCTGAAGTATGCGGGTCTAGACGGAACAGAAATAGCCGTTAGTGAATCTCAGGAACGCATGGCCGTTGTCGTAAGCTCAGAGAATGTTGAACGCGTAAAATCTCTCGCACTCTCCGAAGACGTAAACGCCGCAGTAATTGCACGAGTGAATGATTCAGGACGTATGCGCATGACATGGCGAGGAAAGGAAATCGTGAATCTCTCACGTGAATTCATCGACAGCAACGGTGCAGAAAGACACATAAACATAATCGTGAATGAACCAGCAAATGAGATGCATAATGATTCGCACAAGGACTTTAAGACGAGACTGTTTGACGTTCTGTCAGATTTGAATGTATGTTCAAAGCGCGGACTGTCTGAACGTTTTGATTCGACTGTCGGAGCACACACAGTACTAATGCCATTCGGAGGGAAATTCCAGAAGACACCTTCGCAGGTCATGGCCGCAAAAATTCCTGTTGGGATTGACCGCGAAACTGATACATGCTCGTTAATGTCATGGGGCTTCGATCCGTATATATCTTCGCGTTCATGCTTTGACGGTGCATATATTGCTGTCGTTGATTCACTGTGCAAAATTATCGCCTCAGGAGGAGATTTGAGTCATTGCTGGCTTACGTTCCAGGAATATTTTGGTAAACCTGAACATGATTCAATGAAATGGGGACTGCCGTTTTCTGCATTACTCGGAGCATTGAAGGCACAATTAGATTTCGGAGTTGCGGCAATCGGAGGAAAGGATTCAATGAGCGGTTCATTCATGAGTTCTGAAGGTGTGAATTATGATGTCCCTCCAACATTAATATCTTTCGCCGTCTCAATCGCAGATGTTCATGATGTAGTCTCGAATGAATTCAAATGTTCAGATTCACGTGTCATTATGATTCAGCCTTCATATGATGAAAGAGGAATTCCCGACAGCAAATCGTTGATGAAAGTGTTCAATGTGATTCGAGATTTGAATTCACGCGGAAAAATTTTAGCCTGTCATGTTCCAACGAACGGGGGAATAATTGCGTCAGTCTTCAAGATGTGTCTCGGAAATAATTTCGGCTTTGAGTTTTCGCATGATGACATTGATGTATTCGATGAGAGACGCGGAAGATTTATCGTTGAGCTTTCAGATGATGAGAATGTTGATGATGCCGTTGAACTTGGCCATGTGATTGATGAACCTGTGATTAAGTTTGCAAGTGAGACCGTGAACCTTCATGACGCAGAGCAATCGTACAACTCAACACTTGAGAGCATATTCCCAGTTGAGACTGATGAATCATCAATGAACATTCCGAACGTAGAAGTGAAACATGATTTGCCAAAGATGTTTTACACTCACAACCTGAAAGCAAAGCCTCGATTTCTTATTCCTGTTTTCGCCGGAACTAACTGCGAATATGAAACCGCCAGCGCAATCAATCGTTCTGGAGGTCAGGCAGAAATATTTGTTGTGAAGACATTAACGCCCGAACTCATGAAAAAATCAGCAGAAGAGTTTTCACGTTCACTCAGAGAATCAAACGCACTTGTCTTGCCCGGAGGATTCTCAAATGGTGATGAGCCTGACGGATCTGGAAAATTCATCGCGATATTCTTACGCAGTCCAGCGGTACGTGATGCACTTGAAGATTTGCTTGATGTCAGAGGCGGATTAATCTTTGGAATATGCAACGGATTTCAGGCACTCGTGAAGGTAGGCTTGCTTCCATTCGGTAGAATATGCGAACCTGAAGAACTGAATGCAACATTAACGTTCAATCGCATAGGCAGGTATCAATCGCGAATCATAAATGCGAAAGTAATCTCGAATCATTCTGCATGGTTCAGAAAGTATAATATCGGCGATGTATACTCAATGCCAATCTCACACGGTGAAGGAAGATTCGTATGTGATGAATCACTCTTCACGGAACTCATGCATAACGGCCAGATTGCAGCGCAGTATGTTGACCTCAACGGCAATCCCTCAATGAATACACGATACAATCCTTCAGGGTCATGCTATGCTGTTGAATGTGTAACCTCACCTGATGGCCGTGTACTTGGCAGAATGGGACATGCAGAACGTGTTAGCTCAGGGCTGTACAAGAACGTATGCGGGAATTATGACCTGAAATTTTTCGAGTCAGCTTGTGAGTATTGTATGAGAGAATGATTTTTATGGAGGTGTATATACTTTTATGGAACGAAAGACTATCGAAAAGTATTTAGGCAGGAAAGTTGAAATTACATTAATGCCCGACGGACACAAATCTGAAGGTGTTCTGCTTAAATGCGAAGATGATCATATTGAACTTGGCCGTGAGCTTTGGGTCTATCAAATGATTTGGGGAATTCGTCCGCTTGATGATGAGCCTGTTGCTGAACAAAAACCTGTTGAACTTCCTAAACAAGAGCATGTTGAAATTCCTAAACCTGAACCAAAGCCAGAGAAGTCAAAAGCAGCGCATGAGATAAAATTTCAGGGTGAACTTGATGAATATATCAACGAGATGGAATATGCTTCAGGTGAAACAGAATCACTCAGTGCGGATTATATTCGTAAGTTCAAGACAGCAAAAACAGATAAGACTATTCAGAAACAGCAGACAGCCGCTGAAAAAATATTATCGCAGTATCAGTATGCAGTGAAGATAAACGAGAATAAGCCATATTCAGCAAGAATGACGGACATATTGAACTCATCGCGTCAGTTATGGAGGGCTAATCAGAACAGTGTCATTGCATCTGAAGTTTACGCATTCATACTTCACATCATAGGCGAAAACAATAAGAGTTTTGATATTTTCATGCGGATACACGATTTCAGAGCTGCATATATGATCTCATCACCATCAGCATCAAGAATGAATGCCTTAGCCTGTCTGATAGTTAGTGAAGCCTTAAACCCTAAGAACTTTGCATTATTACTGAAATCTGAACCTCAGCAGTTAATCTCCATGTTACTCTGGATAATTGTGAATGCAGTTGAGAATCATAATAATTCAACCGAGTATCGTAACATGTGTTTCGCATATACTGCCGCAATTGCAAATCACGTTCTGGGTTTCTCATCATGGCCTAACACGGACGAATTATGTTCACCTGAAAATGTCAGTGCATTAAAGGAATGGCTGAACTCTCAGAAACACGATAATGCGATCATGGAACACGCATATAAAACTGCAGGAAGCCCTTCAGTAACGGAAAATGAATCACTGAATAACCTCCCGGACATAAGCACTAGAAAATTTGAAGGAGAGGTAGATTACTTCAATCCTAACAGGGATAAGCTCTACGGATTCATAAAGTGTGCGGCACTTGAGAAATATGATGTTCAGCTAACATCAGAAGAGGCTGTATTCTTTCACTTGAATCAAATTGAGGATAAAGACCTTCGAAGGAGATTACTGACATGCAAGAAGATGCGTCCGAAATTCAAAGTTTCGTTCAGAGTGGGCAATAACGGAAGAGGAGCAGCAGCGTATGCAATTCAGAGCAGAGGAACGGAAGCAGCACAGGTATTCAAGGCAGATGTATTCTCTGCATTGTCTGAAGAAGGCGTGATTGAATTTTATGCAAGGCACAGCACTCCTCCGTTCGGGAAGGTACGCACTAAGGACAAAACTTTATGCACGTTCAATGAATATAACGTTAAAGACCCTCTTCTTGCTGTCTTTCTTGAATATTCGCCTAGTGTTGAAGGTCATCCAGTAAGATTCATCAGGGGAAGGAACATGAGCGGGAATATGCAGATTCAAAATATAGTGTCATCGATTCCATTTCCTGAAGAAAAAGTGCAGTCATGGGAGCGTGAAGGTCTGGTCAAGAAAGCAAAAGAGAGAATCAATCATATTCTGATCCCTGAAGAAGATACAAATGAATTTGATTCTAATCCTGAGCTTGAAGAATTAGTGAACCGTTCATACACTCCTCTTGAGCCTTACGTTATCACTTCTGATTCTGAATCCGAACAGACAAAACCGGCAATACTTGAGGACAGGAAGGTAGACACATTCAATGAGCTTCCGAAATTCTTGCAGGATAAGATTCTGAACACATCAGCGGCGATTTCAGAGACATCGAAGATTCTGACGGATAATTTTTACAGCAAGGGACATTATATCGAGGTCAGGAATAACTATCTTTATCTTGTCAGCAAATTCAACACGGACAATCTCAGCCTCACTAATTCCGAACGTGCAGAAAGATGTTTCATCATGGCCAGGTACGTCTACAACTTCTTCACGCTTGCCGATGATGAAGACGTGAAGCTATATTCGCTTTCCGAAGAGGACAACATTAGGATCATGGCCTATAAGGGACTGGAATACCTGTTATACTCTGAGCTTGACGGAACGAAGAAGAACACTTCAAGATATGATACAGCGAGGCGATACTGTCTTCTGAAACTTGCAGACGAGATCAAAGAGGCAGGACATATAGGCGAGAATAACGCGTGGCTGAGGATATACGTATACTCATACTTCATTAACGGACTGAGGCATGATTCGCGTTCAGGGAAGTGGACAGCGCAGAGCATATCACTATCAGGGAGCAGTCTTCTTGAGTGCAATGATTTCGGCAAATTCTTTGATGGACTTCTTACGCTTGCATATGTAACTGGAGCTAAGCTGCTGAATACGATTCTCAAGGGCTTACTCTATAACCTCGAATATTCAGGTGAACTCTTGAATCGTCTTGGCCTTAACGTGAATATATATCAGAAGGGGAATGCGGACAATGAGATTGAGGCATGTTTTCAGAAGGAATTAGACCAGTATGAAAAGCGCGAAGACATTTCGATTCAAGACCCAGAAGTTATATTCTCGCCTGGCTTGTTGAAGATACTTGATGTTCAGGCGGCAATAGTGAGACTGATGAAGAAGGAACTTCTTGTGATATTTGGGACGCATGAGGAAAAACTTGATGAAATTCTGCGCACAAAGAATCCGATTCTGAATTCAGATGAGTATAACAATTCGCTCCTGAAGACGAGACGAAAATACAATACTAACGCAAGTCTTCTTGATGTTCTTCCGATTAATGTGCTTGGTACAGTGATGGGACAGTACTGGGTGAATTCATTCGGGAAATACTTCGGTGATAAGCCATACGAAGGATACTGGAAGGAAAAATTTTCGAAATTGCAGCATGTTCGAGATTCAGTTTTTCATGCGCATCCTGAATACTTGAGCCGTGAAGATATTGAAGCAGTTAAAGAGATATGTTTTGAGATTACGGAGTGTTTAGGCTTGAAGAAATAGAGATTGCAATTTTAGGGGAGCGTTAATGACTCCCCTTTCTTATTACGGAACTATAAGCTCGACAGCAATACCATTCAGCAATGAATACATCATCACGAATACAATATACCCGATGAACTTCTTTATGCCCAGAACAATTTTAAGCGCACCCAAATTCGTAATCTTCGTTGCAGGGCCGGTAATCATAAACGCACTCGCACTTGCCATACTCATTCCGTCAGCTAACCACATCTGCAATAATGGAATCGTTCCTCCTCCGCATGCATATAATGGCACTCCTATAGTTGCTGCCATTAAGACACCGAATCCGTTCTTACGTCCGAAGAGCCTCGCAAATGATTCAGCAGGAACATAACGTTGAAACAATGCAGTCAGGAATATCCCAAGAAGAAAATAGCATCCCGTTGCCTTAATGTTACGCCCGAAATTCTTGATGTATCTCATGAATAGATTCGGGTCTGTATCACGATTACTGCTCTCGTAAAATCCCGTGAACCTGAAGAACTCTCTGTGTGTAAGTCTGCAATACAAGTTCACGCATAATCCTGCAAATATTCCGCACATAAAGCATGAGATAACTCGGACACTCAATGCAACATGGCCAAGTGCAGCAGAGTATATGATTAGCTGAGGGTTAAGCAGAACTGATGCGACCATGAATGAAGCAAGCCAATCCTCACGCATTCCCTTCTCACGAAATGATGCCGCAATCGGAATCGTTCCGTACATGCATAACGGTGATGCTATTCCCAGAATACACGCTAGGATTATTCCGAAGATGCTCATGCGCTTATCACTCATTGAAGCAAAAAGCTCGTGTATCTTCTTCTTGCCGAATACTGATACAAACGAGCCTATTGCCATTCCTAATATCCAGTACGCATATATCTGTTCAAGCTATAAATCACTAGTCGATACTCACAAGGTCATATGCACGTGAACCTAAACCGATTTCTTCCGCGTATTCAATCGTGTGAATTCCATGACGCGATTCCATTCTTCTGATGAGTGATTTTCCGTCTGGAGCTTTGTAGACTAAATCAACGCATGCCTGATCCAGTGCAACAGGGTCAAGTGATCCGAGTATACCAATGTCATGCATATCAGGTTCTGCCGGGCTACCGTCGCAATCGCAGTCAACAGAAAGATGATTCATTACGCTGATATACATTATGCGCTGTCCGTTTCCAAGACTGTCTGAAATTGCCTTTGCAGCTTCAGCCATTGATTCGAGGAATATATCCTGTTCGGTACCCCAGATACTTCTTGCGTTTTTATTTCCTCCGGCGTGAATTAATCCTTTGCCGTTCGATGATGCAATTCCAATTGATATGTTCTTGATTGCTCCTCCGAAACCTGCCATTGCATGACCTTTGAAGTGCGTCAACACAAGAAAGAAATCATAATCCCTGAAGTGTGAGCCGACAACATCCTCTTTGAGATGCTTTCCATTCGCAACAGGCAGTGATATTTCGCCTTCCGAGTCCATGATGTCAACCTTCGCAATCTTCGTGAAGCCGTGATCCTCTGCTACCTGCATGTGCATTGCTGTACGCGATCTTGAACCTCCGTATACTGTGTTGCATTCAACGATTGTTCCGTTCACATGCTTCACCAGTTCTCCGATTAAATTCGGTGAAAGATAGTGAGTGTTTCCTGCTTCGCCTGTACTGAGCTTCACACCTACATGACCAGTTGCTTCACGGCCAAGTCTGTTGTAGATTGCCATCATTCCTGCGGGTGATATGTCCTTTGTGAAGAACACTTTTGATGATGCAAATGCTGAACCTGCGAGAACAATAACGAGTAACAATGAAATGAATAATAATGAAAAATTCTTCATGCCGAAAAAATTCCCCTTTCTGATTTTTAATCCGAAAATCTTAACGGCATAAAGATATACTGTAAAGCTAGGTTTAAATCAATCAGCCTAAATACTTTTTCAGAACTGAACGTACTGCTCCTTTTCCTGCTTTGAGTTCACGATATAAACCTTCAACCTTCTCACCAAGACCTGCCTCATAGAGATTCACTCCGAAGATGTGCTTGTTGCTCAGAATCTCTTTCAGTCCGTCAGGCTTCTTCAGTTCACTCTGCAATGTCTCAAGCATTGGGTCTGAACTCACGCTCATAGCCTCGCCGTTATCATCTGTGCCGTCAAGATAGCGTAACCAGCCTGCAAGTGCAAGAGGAATCGCAATCAGTGATTTGATGTCCATTTTATCCGCAACGTAACTCTTCAATGTCTCTCCGAAACGTACAGGTATCTTCTGGCTTGTATCAGTTGCAATTCTCTGCGGCGTATCAGGAAGGAATGAATTCGGAAGTCTTTCACCTACAACTTCATCAATGAACTTCTTCGGGTCAAGTATCTTCGGATCAGTTACGACAGGCAGACCCTCTTTGTATCCGATAAGCTCAACGAGTTTCTTCAGTTCGGGGTCATTCATCTCATCCGCAATCTTCTTGTAGCCGAGCATACAGCCATATACAGCAAGTGCAGTGTGAAGAGGATTCAGACATGTAGTAACCTTCATGCGTTCGGTCTTGTTCACTGTATCACGGTCAGTCATATACACTCCGGCCTTCTCTAACGCTGGTCTTCCGTTCGGGAAGTTATCTTCAATCACCAAATACTGAGGAGCTTCAGCATTAACAAATGGTGCAATGTACGTGTTTCTGTTCGTGATTACGGGACTCATGTCCTCAACACCGAGCTTCTTTATCTCAGCTTCAACTACATCTGAAGGTCTAGGCGTAATCTTATCAATCATCGACCATGGGAATGATACCTGTGATTCATCACTAATCCACGCATAAAATTCTTTGTCCACGAATCCATTATCGACCCACGCCTTTGCAACTTCAAGAACTGAACCTCTCAGCTTCTCTCCGTTATGCGAACAATTATCCATAGACACAACTGCTATAGGCTTTGCACCTGCTCTGAATCTCTCAAGCAATAATGATGCCGTTACACTCATCGCATGTTTTGGTGAATCAGGGCCTGCTTTCATGTCTGACACGACAACGGGAAGCAATTCACCTTTCATGTCTCGCAATGCATATCCCTTTTCAGTGATTGTGTAGCTCACCATTTGAAGAGAAGGTTTCACGAATATTGCCTTCAGTTTTGCCCATTCGGATTCATCTGAACTGTCTGCACGAATACCTTCTGCAATCGATGCGATAACATTCATGTCCATATTGCCAGATGCATGGAGTGTTACCATTAGGGTCAAACAGTCGAAAGGCTCATAAATCTTCCTGATGATTTCGTAATCGAAAGTCTCTGCCGCAATTATGCCTGTATCATCAAGACCTTCATCGAGCAATCTCTGCTGTAATGCCGCAATGAATCCCCTGAAAATATTTCCTGCACCAAAGTGAACCCATTTAGGATTTTTCGCGGTATTCTCGCGCATTTTCTGTAAATCATTTTTCGGAAGTGCTATGTTAGCGTTCTTCCATGCTGCTGAATCATTAAGTCCCTGAAGAGTTAAACGCATAATGACAAGTTACCTCCCTAAAAATTTTTTTGTGTGTGTAGAATAATTTTATCAAATAAAATTATGAGAGGGATATTGAATTTTGAACGAGATATATATTTTCAACGCCGCAAAATTAGCAGTGAAGTCTATGGTACTTGTTGCATCAGTA
This sequence comes from uncultured Synergistales bacterium, assembly GCA_905235735.1. Classification (GTDB taxonomy): domain Bacteria; phylum Synergistota; class Synergistia; order Synergistales; family Aminobacteriaceae; genus JAFUXM01. The sequence goes on along the minus strand of CAJOMU010000003.1, from coordinate 51,719 downwards.
TACCCGAAGCCGGGACTCATTACCCCATTGGATAACAGCGCATTAGACTCCACAGATTACCCGTGCCATATCGACGGGACAATGTCATTGTTTCAATGTCTGGTTAATTCTGTAAGTGCAGGTTCAGATACCGAAGCATTGAAACCCGAAGACGCATACACGATTCTGAAAGGTTCATCGAAGATTGGAATTGATGATGCATTGAGAGCCACGCGGGGAAAACTTTCAATGAGCGGACATGTCTTTTGTCTTGGCCTAATCTCCGCAGCAGCAGGAAGGTTAATCGCTCAGGATCGAATCCTAACCTCAAAGGCACTCGCACTTACTGCATCATCATTCGTTCGGGGAATAACAGAGCGTGAACTATGGAGGCTCGAAGATGAACGCGGAACAAGAGTATTCACTCCCAGTGAAAGAGCATATCTGTCTTACGGTATCGAAGGTTGCAGAGGAGAAGCAGAACATGGATTCATTGAGACACTGAAAGCAATAGACACACTCCGGAAACTTGAAGCTACTCACGGAAATTTAACGCTCAGAGAGAGACTTACACATACACTCATAAATATAATGTCATCGAATCAGGATTCATGTCTCGCTGCACATGGAGGGATAGCTGAATTGATTCGTGTTCAGGAGGAAGCAAAGCACGTGATTGAACTGGGAGGAATGATAACGTCCGAAGGAATTGATGCAGTGTTCGAGATGGACAAATCATTACGCTCAAGAGGAAGTTCACCGAGAGGAAGTGCTGTTGTTCTTGCGACTGCATTATACATTCTTGAACTTTCAGAGATGAAGCTGACACGTTCAGGATATGATGAATAAACCTTAATCTGAATAATCGGAGTCGAGTTGTACTGTTATTCTGTAGTCGGAATAAAGAGCCTGTATTTTCTCAAGGACATTACGGTAAACTTCATTTGAATCAGGAGCAGCAAAATCTATCACTACATCGAAGCGTATAACCTTCTCCTGAGTACTGCAATGGAATCCGTGAATCTGAAGTACGTAATCCTGAGACATTACAGCCCTTGTTACTTCAGTGCGAATCTTCATGACTTCATCATTTGAATTATGCGAATATATTCCTACAGCAGCAAGTATGATGTGATGTTCAGTGTATACACGATGCATTATCTCACGGCTGACTATATCAATTTTCTCTGCCGTCCAGCTTTCAGGGACTTCAATGTGAACAGACCCCATGAGCATATCAGGCCCATAGTTAGTGAGAATCAAATCGTAAGCACCGAAAACACCTTCAGTCTTGCATATGGTTTCCTTTATGGCATTGGTGAATCCGCTTTCTGCACGTTCACCGAGAATCTTGCTCGTTGTCTCCCTGAACATATCAACTCCTGCTTTTATGATGATGATTGAGATGAATGCTCCGAGCCATGACTCAAGATTTATCCCGAACAGAATGAACGCAAAAGCACCAAGAAGAGTTGAAGAAGACACAGCAGAATCCATCAAAGCATCTTTACCTGAATTCACGAGTGAATCTGATGATAGCTTTTTTCCCTGAGAGCTTACGTAACGTCCGAGGAGTATCTTAACGATTATGCCAGCAGATACGATAATGATAGTCTCAGTTGAATATTCAGGTGTACTAGGATTCAGAATCTTCTTTGATGATTCAATGAGTGCTGTTATTCCTGCATACATAATGATTGCCGAAATGACTGCCGCGCTGATGTATTCGATTCTTCCGTGCCCGAACGGATGAGATTTATCTGCCGGACGATTTGCGAGTTTAGTTCCGATTACAGTTATGACTGACGAGAGAACATCGCTTGCATTGTTCAGAGAGTCAATCATGATTGCAATAGAATTAGACATTAAGCCGATAAGAAATTTAAATCCTGCGAGAAGAACATTAGCAGTGATTCCGATTAAGCTGACACGAATAATTTTCTTTTCTCTGTCTTCCAAAGTTTTAACCTTCCTGCTTTTGAATATTTAAGTGATGAGTATATCATTTAATGCAGAGGTGATGATAAATGTACGGAGAAAAATATATTGATAAAGTTATCGAATGGCGAAGGGATATTCATTCACACCCTGAATTGAGCCAGCATGAAGAGAGAACATCAGAACTCGTTGCAAATGTTCTTGAAGGTCTTGGCCTTGAGGTTACACGTAATGTAGGAGGCTATGGTGTAGTTGGATTGCTTCGAGGAAAGAATGAAGGCGGAGAAAAAACGATTGCGTTACGTGCGGATATGGATGCACTTCCATTGAACGAAGAGACAGGGCTTGAATATGCCTCGTTGAATGAAGGGGTTATGCATGCATGCGGACATGATACACATACGGCCATGTTATTGGGTACTGCATGTGTATTGTCGGAGATGAAAGATAATCTGAAAGGCAATGTGAAGTTCATCTTTCAGCCAGCCGAAGAATGGAATCCAATAGGAGGAGCACCAGGCATGATTCGTGATGGTGTACTTGAGAATCCTAATGTTGATGCAATGCTCGCACTTCATGTATGGCCATTATATGAGACTGGGAAGATTATTACACGTTCAGGTTCATTAATGGCAGCGTCAGACAGAATATATCTGACGGTTCACGGACAGACAGCACACGGTTCGAGACCAGATCAGGGAGTTGATGCAATAGTTGCGTCTGCGCACATAATAACGGGATTGCAGAGCATAATATCGCGTTCAGTTTCACCGTTGGACTCTGCGGTTCTCACAATCGGAAAAATAAACGGAGGTTATCGTTACAATGTCATTCCCGACTGCGTGAAGATTGAAGGCACAGTGAGAACAGTGAACTCTGATGTACAGAATCAAATATCCGAACTCATAACACGTACAGCGAAGAACATAGCCTCTGCATTTGGTGCTACATGTGATGTGGAATACGTGAAGGGTTATCCTCCTACGGTGAATGATTCAGGACTGACTGAAAAAGTATGTGAGTCAGTGAGAAAACATATCGGCAATGATGCTTTGATTGTTGCGGAACAGCCTGAACTAGGAGCGGAGGACTTTGCATTTTTTGCGCGTGAACGTCCTGCGGTTATGGCATGGTTAGGGTGCAGACCATTGAATCAAAGTGTGAAGGATACTGCCATGTTGCATAACAAAAAGTTCTGTCCTGATGAATCATGTTTCATTTACGGAATCAATTTCTTCACTGGAAGTGTAATTGACTATCTGAACTCATGAGATGTAAATTATAATTGTATGAATATTCTTAAAAGGAGGAGATAATCTCATGAATGATAAATTGCAAAAGCGTTCATTCTTTGAGAAATTCATTTATGCCATTGAGGTTATAGGCAACAAATTTCCTCATCCTTTCTGGCTGTTCGTAGTGCTCTCATTGATACTCTTCGGGCTGTCATACTGGCTTCAGGGAAAAGAAGTGTCGTATATGGTGAGCAAGTCGGGAAAGATTACGGAACAGACGGTTGCAGTGATAAATTTGCTCTCGTATGATTCACTTCGTACATTCTTCGCTAATTTCGTGAAGACCTACATGAATTTTGCGCCGTTGGGATTAATTCTCACAATGATGCTTGGAATTGGACTTGTCGAACAGACAGGAATGATTTCGGCACTGATGAGAAAAACGATTCTGGGTGCACCTCGTGTACTTGTTACGGCAGTGATAGCTATCGTTGGCATAAACGCAAACCTTGCCTCTGATGCAGGAATCATATTCACTCCCGTAATAGCTGGAGCGGTCTTTAAGGCATTGGGACGAAATCCATGGATAGGGATTGCGGCGGGATATGCGGCAGGTGCAGGAGGATTCACGGCGAACTTATTCATTGCTGGAACAGATGCATTGCTCTCAGGGATAACGACAACTGCTATTGAAGGTGTACCTTATATCCCCGAAGGAACACCTACACACCCGTTAATCAACTGGTACTTCATGATGGCAGGAACATTCGTATTGACCTTCCTGACAGTTTACGTAACAGAACGCTATATAGTGAAGATGCTCGGAGACAATGACATGGGCCATGATGAAGAAGAACTGAAGAAACATGCAGTAACCCCTGAAGAAAATCACGGACTGTTCTGCGCATTAATAGCTTTAATTGCATATATAGCATTGATAGTGTGGATGACATATCCGGAAGGTTCATTGTTCCGTAACCCTGCAAACGGTGATATTCTTCCTCGTTCACCATTACTGAGCAGTGTTATGCCGTTACTGTTCGGATTATTCTTTGTGATCGGCACTGCATACGGAATAGGAGCGGGAGTGATTAAGAAGGGTGAAGATGTTCCGAAGTTAATGCAGAAGGGTTTAGTCGGCAGTACTGGATTTATGGTTGTGGTCTTGCCTGCATCATTGTTCGTTGAACTTTTCAGAATGAGCCATTTCGATACGATTCTGTCTGTTACGGGTGCGGAGTTCCTGAAGAGCATGAATCTCGGAGGTATACCGTTATTGATTCTGTTTATCATTCTCGTAACGTTCCTGAATCTCTTCATGATAAGCGGGTCTGCTAAATGGCTAATACTTGCACCTATATTCGTTCCAATGTTTGCGGGCGTAGGTTTCTCTCCTGCATTGACGCAGGTAGCATATCGTATCGGAGATTCAACCACGAACATAATCTCGCCTCTGTCATATTATCTGCCGGTCATGATTGGATTGCTTGAGCAGTACAAGCCGAATGATGATACAGAGGTTGGAATTGGAACAGTAATATCAATGGCAATGCCTTACTCACTGTTCTATCTTGTAGGATTCACTGTGCTGTTAGTGATCTGGTATCTCGTTGGGATTCCATTAGGGCCTGGTGTATCTGTAGGGCTGTAAGAATAAATGAACGAATGACCCTCCTCACGAAATGGGGAGGGATTTTTTATCGCTGCATTTCGTATCTTATTCTGCGGATATAATGCGAGACAGTTGAACTCAAAACGAATCCTATGCTCAATCCTGAAAGTGATAGCAGGCAATTGATTCCTTGTGATAGGAATATAGATATATCACCGATATACAGACCAATTAACGCGAAGAAGAACAGATCACCAGGTATCAATGGAATCATCGAAGGGTAAACGAAATATGTAGACGGCTGTCTTCGTCTGACTGCGAGAAATTCAGCGTAAAGTGCCGCAACTAATGCCGAAGCTGTCATGTATGATAGTCTCTCTGACATTAACGGTGTAAGCGTTAGGAGTGCTATTCGTGCTAATACTCCTCCGAGACCAGCGAGCCATAAATCTCTGGGAGGTATCCTGAATACGACACCGAAACTCACTGATGCAATGAATGAGAGTATAACCATGACTGAAGGATTCAAAGCCTCGTAAGAATAAGATTCACCGACAAGACTTCTGCCTGCAAACAGCCACATAGCAAGATAGATACCCATTCCAAGAGCCATAGTATCAACAAAGATTTTCAACATCTGAAGTATTCCGTTGATCTCACTTCCGCATAATAGGTTACGCATGGCATTCACGAGAGGTATACCTGGAATCATGAGAAGTGATACGCATATGAGCACTGCGGGAAGATTGTGATTGAACCCTGAATACACAAACAATATCGCGAGTGAAACTGCACTGAACATTATTAATGCATTGCAGACCAGACGATCTAAGCCGGTCTTTTCGAGTATCTTTGTCATGAAATGAATCAATGCAACGACGAACGCAACAGGAATTAAATCACTGAATGAACCTCCGAACATAAAGCACAGACATATCACAGCAAAAATTTTTCCGAAAAGAATCACTATATCATTGTAGTCTCTAACCTGATATGCTTTCTCTAACATTCCTGCAAGCAATTTCGTCGGAGGGGTTATTTCTGCAACTTTATACGATAATTGATTCAGGCTTCGGAGTCTGTCGAGATGAATTCCTGCTGCAGGTATTGATGCCTGACGTGATGCATACCTCCCTTCTGAATCGTATGCGCCGAGTGATATATGAGTACTCAGCATGTAGATGCTAAGGTCTTTCAGATTATAGGCTTTGCAGATGAATTCTATTGCAAGATGAACACGTTCGAGATTTGCGCCGCTGATTATCATTTTACGGCCTAAGTTTACGCAGAAGTCTAATATCTCATCAACATTACTTTTTTCCTGTGGCATAAATTTATTTCCTCCTTGTAACAACATAACAAAATCCCCCTGAATTTTAACAGAGGGATTCAAATGAGCTTCGTGAATGATTAATTATTTCGCGTAATCCTTCGTCAGTATCACTGCTACCTGTGCTGCATTTTCATACGGCTCTGAGAAGTCCGTGAATAACTTTCTCTCCTCATTAACCGTAATTCCTGCGCAGATCATATCAACCTTCCCTGAGTTCACAGCCATGAACAGTGAATCAAATGGGTATGCAATAATAACAAGTTCCCTGTTCAACTTCCCTGCAATGAGCGCACACATCTCAATATCGATTCCTGTGTAGCCGTCTCCAACCTTAATGTCATAAGGAGGGAAACCTGATTCAGTTCCGAGATATAACTTTCCGCCTGAAGCACCAACATGCAAATCAATATCTTCTGGCTTGGCCGCAGTCGGGTCTTCTTTGTACTTCAGCATGATTTTCTCAAGTGAACCGTCCGCTTTAATCTCTGCGAGTGCCTTGTTGACCTGTTCAAGCAATTCCTTGTTGCCCTGCTTGAATCCGATTGCATACTGTTCTGTAGTCAAAGGCTCAGGAAGAATCGTAAGCACATCAGGGTCATTCCTCTTGAACTGTGTCGCTGGAGCCTCGTCCATAATTGCACCCTGAATCTTTCCGACCTTCAATGCCTGAATTACATCGGTTGCCTTCTCGTAAGTCGTGAGCTGTGCACCTGCTTTATCGCCGAGCATCTTTCTTGCGATCCCCTCTGCTATTGTTCCTCTCTGAGTTCCTATCTTGTAGTTCACGAACTCTTCTGCCTTCGAGATGTTCAAGCCTTCAGCAAAACATACGCCTGCACTTAATGCCAGCGTGAGAATAACTGCTAAAATTTTCTTCATGATGAAACTTCCTCCGTCAAAAAATTTTTTCAATGCGCTATTATACATTATGATTCGCGCTGAGAATCATTACTGGAGTTCTTGCATTTATGAGAGTCATTGAAGGGTTGAGATGCTTTGATGTGTTCACCGAAATCTGTACTGCCTCGAAATTTTCCCAGTCTCTTAGAACTTCATATGCCCTGCTGAAAGTCTCAAGTGTTACGCATGCAATCATAATTTGAACTGAGCTTTTCATTTGTGATATATATTCTAATATACCGTCAAGCTCACCTTCAGAGCCTCCAATGAATATATGTGTAGGCTGAGGCAATGTATGAAGAACATCAAGTGCACGTGCTTCATGAATGATTACATTATGAGTGTGAAAATGCGATGCGTTGCGTGAGATTAAATCTGCGGCTTCATGCCTGTACTCTATTGCGTGAATCTCAGCGTATATCTCTTCATGGCCTGCCGATATGCTTATGCTTCCCGAACCTGCTCCTATGTCCCACAAGACAGAATCATGATTGAGATTAAGACGCGACAGAACAACCGAACGTACACATTCATTCGTCATCACGATACTATTCTCGCGTATGAATTCGGAATCGCGGAGATGAAAATTTACCGGCACATAGACGTTATGATTCTTCACGAGGATTATCGACAGCTCAGGGAAATTCTGACACATAAACTCTTCTGGTTTACCGTGAAACACCTGCTCATCATTGAGGCCAAGATTGCACCCTATGAAGACTTCAATATCTCCGTGAATGCGATTGAGATTTTCACATGCCCATTGAGGCGATATATTACGGTCGCAGAAGAGGATAACGAGATGGTTACGTTCAACTATATTCAGGAATGTACCTGCTCTTAACGTCCGGCCATGTCCAGACAAGATAACTGCATCATTCCATATTTCACATGCACGGGCGCATAATACCTGCAAAGAACTTATGCCCGGCAGAACACGAATATTCATGAAACGTTTCTTTATCATCGGAAGTAAACTGAACAGACACGAATCCCCAGACAGAAGGATTAATTTGTTACCGTGTTCATGTTCAAGCTGACTGAACGACGAATCAAAATCTTTCAGGTCAATTATGCGTTTACCTTGAGGAATTAAATCTCTGAACCGTGAACTTGCAAGCACAACATCAGCTTCATTCAGTGCACTTTGAACTTCATGCGTAAAATCTCCAATGCCTGCACCAGCAACAACTATCTCATTCATCGACATAATACCCCAGAATATTGCCGTCATTGTCAGCAAAATATGAATCAACTTTCATGCTGTTACATGTCCTCTCTCTGCATTTACGCGATACGATTTCTGCCAATACATTCCAGACCTCATTATAGCCTTCTGAATCAACAATGCTCATTGCCTCATTCGTAGTGTTGCTGTGATATACGCGTTCAATCATGCTTCGTGATACCCCAATGATTGCGAGCTGTGTGCAGAGTGCTTCAAGTCTTCCGTCTGCTATTCTGTTGTGAGTGTTGAAGTTCCCGGATGCAACCTTCAGTAACTTTCCTGGATGACCGAAGATGACTGCGTGAGTGAATTCTAATCGTGCTGCTTCATCAAGAACATGGCCTATATAGTTTCCAGACTGAATTACATTTCGTGATTTGATTCTCAATCTCTGACGCAGAAATTTTTCTCCTGTACCTGCGAACGTGATATATACTTCAGTGAATCCGAGTGAACGAATCATATTGAGTTCGAGACTTAGAGATTCAAGCAATGCAGATTCATTCATGGGTTTAACTATGCCTGTTGTGCCTAATATCGATAACCCTCCGATTATGCCTAATCTTGGATTAAAAGTTTTCTTTGCGAGTTCTTCACCATTCGGAATGGAAATGATAACGCGAAATGATTTCTCAGGTATCACTTCACGAATGGCAAGCTCAATCATTTTTCTAGGAACAGGATTTATTGCAGGCTCATTGATTCCGACTTTGAGACCTGGAAGCGTAACAGTACCAACACCATTGCCAGCTTCAAATATAATTTCATGATTGCCTTGAAGGACTTCAAGATGAACGAGAACTTTTACCCCATTTGTTATGTCAGAAACATCATCGCCTGAATCCTTAATCACTCCGAATGAATCTCCCTCTTTGAATACGTGAAGCGTAAATACATGGCCTTCAAGATTCTTTATGCTGACGTAATCGGGACATGAACCATAACGGAGATACAATGCGTATGCTTTAGCTGCACCTGCTGCACATGTGCCTGTAGTTATTCCAGTCCGTAGAGGAGAGCGTTCACGATTGCACAAGCGATTGTACTTCCTCCCTTATTGCCCGTAGCTATGATTCTTGGAATGTCTTTGAGTTCCGATAACATTTCTTTAGCCTCAATGACATTCACGAACCCTACAGGTACACCGATAACGAGTGAAGGATTTGCTTTACCTTCACGAATCAATTCGCAGAGACGGATTAAAGCTGTTGGTGAATTTCCGATTGCGTATATTGCATTGGGATATTTATTCACTGCATGTTCTATGTTCACGATTGCACGCGTAATATTTCGAGATTGCGCTTCGGTCTTTACGTCTTCGTCTGACATTGAGCATATGATCTTCACTCCGTAACGTTTGGTGATGCCGGACATGAGCATATTCGTATCTGTGATTATGGGAGTGTGATTGCGGAGGGCATTACGAGCGAGACTGACTACATTATGTGAGAACGTGAGAGTGTGAAGAAAATCGAAGTCAGCAGATGCATGAATGACGCGCATAATGACAGGCAGGTTTTCAGAAGGGCCATTATACTCGCCTATAGCCTCGTGAATTATTCTCATGCTTTCGAGTTCAATTTCATTTGGTTGTATTATCATCATATTTTGCTGTTGAAATATTCCTGAGTTACTTTAAGCTGTCTGCTTCTAATTTGCTGCCACATATGTTTATGAATTTCTCCGCTTCCCATTGAAACTTTAGTAAACAAAATTTCGCCATTGGAAAGAATTTTACGATAAAAATAATGATCTGTAACTTTATAGCATTCCCAGCCGTCATTATCACAGAAACGTTTTAGCTCTTTCCATTTTGGCATACTATATCCCTCATAAGCTCACTGTCAGACCCAGAAAGAATCTTCAGCACATAAGGTATATGATTTTTTCTGTTAGGTGCTGATGACCACAAGCTATATTCGTTATAAAAATCCTGAGCATATTCCTTCATGGCCTTCAGCAAAGAAACAATGCAATCTTCTTTTGAATGTGCATTTTCTATCAAATCGAGTTCTTCAAGTGTGCCTGTAAAAGAGCCGTCATCTTCTTCAAAAATGGAGACATTAAATTTCAAATGCCTGAGTGAGGAACGTCTGATAAAAATAGGTTTCTCCATGTAACTTTTATTTATCGTATCTAATTCCGCCATGTATACATTTCCCTCCTGCGTACATTTTGTTTCTGCCGCACCTCGATAACGCAAATGTCATATTACCATACACGCATTTACTCCGTAACAGCACTGCTCTTTCTCCAGCCGCAAGCATACATGAACGTTCACACACGCAATCAGTCCCAACTGAACGCCTTACAATATCAGACCCCGAAAATTTCCCTGTAAGCGCATTAAGCTCATCTGCACTGAACGTAATAAAAGGTATGTTATGTTTCTCCGCAAACGAAATCAATGCAGGTTCATTAGCTCGTCTATCTATTGATGCAAGTGCTTTCAGTGATAGAACGCTCACACCTGCACCAGCAAGAAAATCAATTGCTGAATGTTCAAATTCATCCGCATGAATTCCATTATGACACCCAACACCCAACACCAACTCTCTTGGCCTCAGCCATAATGTTACAGGGAACGGAGCAGGTACATTCTCAGATGTAACAGCAACGCCTACAGAATGTCCTTCAAGCATTGAACCTGAAACGCGTTTTATGTTCTCTGGATTCTCGATAACGCAATCATTCTTCACTGCCCATTCATCAACCGCAGGAATATTATTCACGTCCGTAGCTGTCGTTATGACTGCCTGAGCATGAATCGTATCAGCAATCATACGCGCAAGTTCATTCGCTCCTCCGATATGACCAGATAGAACCGGCACAACGAATTTTCCGGCTTCATCAATGACAATAACGGCAGGGTCAGTGAGCTTAGATTTGAGATGAGGAGCAACAGAACGCACAGCAATTCCGCATGCACCAATGAACACGAACGCTATAACCGAATGAAAATATCTTCCTGCCCACACGCTTAACGGTTCAGTTATTGCCTCTGTACCCTCACGATATAACCTCTCAGGTACAAACACTCTATAACCAAGTCTCAACGCTAAATCTATTCCCTTATTCGTGAATGCTGCTGTTATGATTTCTGTATTCATGCGAAAAATTTTTGTCGTATAACTTCGAGTATGCGTTTATGTCATCGTTCAGGAATTCACCCACAAGAATCAATGCACTCTTAGTGATTCCGTCTGAGAGTTTCGGAAGAGTTGCCAGAGTTCCGCGAATGATCCTCTCATCAGGCCATGATGCACGATACACCACAGCCGCAGGAGTGTCTGGTGAATATCCCCGTTCAATCAATTCCGAACATGCACGCTCAATCATTCCAGCTGACAGAAAGAGTGCAACTGATGCATTATCATTCGGAACATGAGTACGTCCTTCAATGCGTGAAATCACGAGCGTCTGAGTGATTCCGGGAATCATGTACTCTGTCTTCAATGCAGCAGATGCGGCAAAGAGTGAACTTACTCCCGGCACAACCTCAAATGGAATGTTTCGTTCCCGCAGATAATTCATCTGTTCACGCACTGCACCATACAGCGAAGGGTCTCCTGAATGCAGTCTGACAGTAATAATATTCTCTTCATGGCCTCTAAGCAGAATCGCAAGTATCTCCTCAAGCGTCAATCGTGAGCTGTCATGCAATTCACATTTCGGACTTGCATATTCAGCAACAAGTTCAGGGTTTACGAGAGAACCTGCATACACGATAATTCCTGCCATTCGCAGAATATTAGCTCCTCTCACGGTGATTAGGTCTTTTGCTCCAGGCCCTGCACCTATGAAATATATCATAGCTCAACAACCTTCAGGCCAAGTTTACGCGCAAGTTCTTCACACTCATTAAATGCATACATGAGATTGTTCTTGTCGTGTGAATCGCTCGACATAATGACAGTCCCGTTATGTTCTGCAATATACTTCAGAATGCGTTCAGACGGGTACGGTGAGGTTCTGTATCCTCGTGAGACTGCTCCCGTGTTAATCTCGAATGGCTTTCCTGTCTTCAGTAACATATCCAGTGCATTATTTGACGCGGTAACATAGCGTTCATTATCCTCATCGAAGATTCGTACCTGTTCATTGAACTTCGTGAGTAAATCAAAGTGTCCTATTATGTCTGCATGTGTTCTGTTCACGACATCAGAAACCGAATCATAATATGCTTCTGCCAGTGCATAAGTATCACCTGCGAAGTATTTATCTATCGCGTCAGTCAGCATTTCGGGCTTATGGTCAACGTGAATGTATTCATTGCCGCATTTCACGTAATGAACTGAGCCGATAACGAAGTCATAATCATCAACCGGCATATCCGAATAATAATCCTGTTCAGTTCCGCAGAGAATCTCAATCTGTGCTTCATATTTACGCTTCAGCTTCCAGATTTCACGCTTGTATTCTTCCGTTCCGTCTTTGGACATGCACGGCTCTTCATCAAACCATGTGTAAGAATGCCCGGAAAAACCGAGTTTCTTCATTCCTCGCGATATTGCTTCAATCACAACATCTTCGGGTGAATCTTTGCCGTCGCAATAGCATGTATGAACATGAAAGTCTGAAAGTATCATGAAGTCATTTTCTCCTGCTTAACTTTCTTGTCTATCACATGACGTGATGCTAATTCCTTTATGATGTCTTTAATCTCAATTCCCATTTCGGCCATGAGCACGAGCAGATGATAAATCAGGTCTGAAATCTCGTATACTGCTTCCTGTTTGCTGTTCTTTGACGCAATTATGACTTCAGAGCTTTCTTCACCAATCTTCTTGAGTATCTTATCTAATCCCTTCTCAAACAGATATGTAGTATATGAACCTTCAACTTTCTCTGTCTTCCTGCCTTTAATCAGTTCCATTAACCCGCAGACTGTGAACTTCTCGTGCGCTTCCTTCTCGCGTATCATGAGGTCATCAACGAAGCATGAAGCATTACCCAAATGGCAAGCAGGGCCGTCCTTCTTAACATACACGAGCAATGCATCACGGTCGCAATCCGCAACTATTTCCTTTATGTGCTGATAGTTCCCGCTGGTTTCACCCTTCAGCCATAATTCCTGACGTGAACGACTCCAGAAACACGTCAGTTTCTTTTCAAGTGATATATTCAGGCTCTCACGGTTCATGTAAGCGAGAGTGAGAACATCACCAGAATCATCATCAACGACAATTGCGGGAATTAGCCCGTTAGAATCAAATTTCAGTTCATTAATATCAACCATACTTATAACCTCACTGGTATATTTTCATCATACATTCTGTGTTTCAAGTCCATGATTGCAACCTCTCCGAAGTGAAAGATTGACGCGGCAAGTCCTGCATCAACTCCCGGAACAGTCTTAAAGAGGCTGATGAAATCATCAATTGAACCTGCACCTCCTGACGCAATGACAGGAACGCTCACTACATCACATACTGCCTTGAGCATCTCTAAATCAAATCCCTGTTTCACTCCGTCAGTGTCAATTGAATTCAGAACAACCTCACCTGCACCTGCATCAACACATCTGCGAATCCAGCCGATAGCCTCAATGCCTGTATCATCGCGTCCTCCCCTCGCGAAGACGTGAAACTGACCATCAACTCGCTTAACGTCAGCCGATATTACGACACATTGAGAGCCGTATAATTTTGCCGCTTCAGGAATGAGATTCGGGTTCATGATTGCTCCTGTATTCACGCTCACCTTGTCCGCACCGCATGACAGCACTCTCTCGAAGTCAGACACACCAGATATGCCGCCTCCAACAGTGAGGGGAATGAATACGTTTCTTGCAGTCTCACGAAGAATGTCAGTGAAAATCTTGCGACCGTCAGACGATGCAGTTATGTCATAGAAGACTAATTCATCAGCACCGTTATCGCTGTAGTATTTCGCGAGTTCAACGGGGGAATTCACGTCATTCAATCCCTGAAAGTTTACGCCTTTGACCACTCGCCCGTTACGAACGTCCAAGCATGGGATTATTCGTTTCGTTATCATGATTTCGCCGCCTCTATTGCCTGTTTCAAGTCTATTGCTCCTGTGTAATATGCCTTGCCTATAATCGCACCATAAAGATTCATTCCTGCGAGTGCTTTCACGTCATCAAGTGAGCTTACTCCTCCAGACGCGATTATCTTCATGTTAAACTGTCTGCTCATTGCATCATAGAGTTCTCTGTTAGTGCCTTTCATTGCTCCGTCCCGTGAAATATCCGTGCATATGATAACATCAACGCCGTCATTCTCCATTCGTCTACAGAACTCGAACGCATTTACATCTGAACTTTCAATCCAGCCTTTAATCGCAACGTTCCCATTCTTAATGTCAACGCCTACAGCAACGTGTTCACTTCCGAAGGCATTAACTGCTTCCCTAACGAAACCTTCATGAGTTACTGCCGCAGTTCCGAGAATCACGCGGTCTATTCCAGATTCAATGTAACGTTCAATGGTCTTCATGTCCCGAATTCCTCCGCCAACCTCACACTTGAGATTACATGAACGTTTTATCTCAGTTACAGTTTTGATGTTGGGAGTATCACCTGACTTCGCACCTTCGAGATCGACAATATGAATCCATTCTGCACCAGACGCTTTGAACTTCATCGCAGTGTTCACAGGTTCAGTGTCATAAACGGTCATGTTGTCGTAATCTCCCCGAAGAAGTCTGACTGCCTGACCGTGAAACAAATCGATTGCCGGAAGAATAATCATGTTACACCTCACAGAACGCACGAAGCATATTCAAGCCTACATTGCCGCTTTTCTCAGGGTGAAACTGTGCACCGTAGACGTTCCCGAACTGAACCGCCGCAGTGAGACCAGCACCATAATCTGTAATTGCAGTGATGTAACCTGAATCGCAGAACGCAGAATACGAATGCACGAAGTAAACGTAATCTCCTTCATGAGAATTTGCGAATAGCCCTGAAGGCTTCGTTAAGTGAAGTGAATTCCATCCTATCTGAGGAATCTTGAAGTCAGCAGGAATAATATCACTAATAGGTCTAACGTCTCCTGGAATGAGATTTAATCCGTCATGAACTCCGAACTCATAGCTTTTCGTGAACAGTAATTGCATTCCAAGACATATACCTAAAACTGGCTTGCCTTTGCGAGCTTCATCAATGAGAGGTTCAGCTAATCCTGACGCGAAGAGTTTACGTGCTGCGTCTTCAAACGCACCTACGCCGGGCAGAATTATTCTGTCTGAGTGTTTAAGGTCATTAGGATCTGAAGTAACGATGACATTCTGACCTATAGCATTGAAAGAAGATTCGAGTGAGAATAGATTTCCCACGCCGTAATTTACGATTGCAATCATGAAATAATACCCTTCGTGAAAATTTTTGATTCACTATACCACATCATGAAAATTTTTCGTAACCGTATGATGCATTCAGCGAGGCCATGAATTTAACTTCATCGCTAAGTTCATGAGGAGCAAGCATGTTATGTGTGAGGAGCACTTCAAGTTCAAGAGAGTTAACCGGACTTCTCTGCATTGCTGAAAGGTAATCATTGCGAGAGATATTCGACCAGTTGATTCGAGTATCAAGTTCACGTTCAAGAATAGCATCAAGCCACAAGCGCATAACTCTTCCGTTACCTTCTCTGAATGGGTGAGCAATATTCATCTCGATATATTTCTCTATGATGTCATGAAAATTCTTCTGCGGCATATCTTCAATTACGGGAATAATTTTCTCAAGGAACAATGCATTTGCGAATCTGCATCCTCTCTTTGAGATATTCTTTGTGCGAAGCATTCCCGAAAACTCAAACAGTCCCTCGAACATCAAAACATGAATCTTCTTCAGGCATTCCCAAGTTCCTGCGGACTTCACGAATTCAGGACATGTATCCCATATTCGATTACGACTTTGCCAGGATAATTCATCGATGAGCGGCATAATCTCGTCATAATTCTCTTCAAGCATATGTTCACTGACAGGAAAATTCATCAATATCACCTCATTACCTCATAAAAAAATCCCCGCAGGCTTTATACCTACGAGGATTTTGCTTTTTCTTCTGCCTAAGTCAATTTAGTTGACTGCTCTGAAGGTTTTTACACTTCGATCCGTCGTTTACGAACGTCTTCTGCGAAGGAATAACGGTGCCGCAAGTACTAATGCGAGTGCTCCAAATCCTGCATCGCATCCGCCGCCGCCGCTTGAACCCACAGCAGTAGCACTTCTAACCGTAACGTTGACCGTAGCTGTTGCAGTGTTCGTTCCGTTAGTACCCGTAACCGTAACAGTGTAAGTTCCTGCCGCTGACGGTTTGAGTGTCAGTGTGCTTCCGCTTACTGTTGCCGAAAGTCCTGCTTTATCAACCGATGCAGTGTACGTTACTGTTGCACCGACAAAATTGGAGTTGAGTGCTACTGTCTTAGCCGCCGCTGTTGGGCTGTCGAATGTTACAGTTGTCGGATTAGCTGTGATAGCGAACGCTGTAGGTGTCGAACCAGTTACCGTAATCGTAATCGTTTTTGTCGCCTGACCTGATACACCGCGTGAATCTCTCGCTATAACCGTAATCGGATACGGCCCTGCTACTGTTGGATTCGTTGCAGTTATGAGACCAGTTGATCCATTAATCGTTACCCAGCTAGGTACATCGCCGCTTAAACTGTACGTTACCGCACCCATTGCATTTGCCGTAGTCGCTGTAGTCGTAGCAGTCGCATTAACTGCTACTGTGAAATTATTGACTGTCAGTTCAAGGTCTTTAGGTTTCGCCGCATACACAACATCCCAGCCGTAATATCTGTAGCCGTCATCATCTTCGTCCAGCTCTTCATCTTCATCAGGTTCGTATTCTGCATAGATTCGGACTGTTGCCTTTGCACCATTCGCAAGATCGCCGATTGGTGCACCTACAAACTCGACTCCGATTACTACACTGTCATCATCAGTAGCAAATACAGGCTTCAGCCATAAAGGAAGAACTACGTCATCCTCAGTTGCTGTTGTGCGCGTCGGAAGCATTGCTCTGTAACCAGTCGTAACTGCATTGCTATTGCTGTCTCCCATGAACGTGATTCCCGTAGTATTGGGATACGTTACTTCTTCTGCATAAGGATCCGCATCAACCGTGAATGCAGATTCAACAGGCTCTGCATCATAGCTTCCAGCCTTTGCAGTTACTCTGAATGTCTGCTCAGTATCACCCGCACGTTTTGCAATACCCTCAACTACAAGCAACTTGCGCGCATTGCCCTCTTCATCGATATCCGTTGAATTGAATGCATAGAGCTGACTTGCCGCATTGCTGGGTAGAAACGTGAATTCAACCTCTGGAGTATTATCGCCGAAATTCTCTGCTGTTGCGCTGAACACTGCATGATATGTGTATCCATCAGCAGGAGCATCCTCAAACTGATTATCATATCCTTCTGCAGGATTGTCAATCGTTACGGACGGCTCAGGAATCGCGGTAACTGTAACCGTAAACTCCTTTTGAAGTCCGCCGCCGCTTACCACGTAGTTGTATGCCGCAGGTCTCTGGCCAGCTGTAACCGTTATCGTAACAGAACCGTTGCCGAAAATGCTGATGCCTGATACCTTATCGAAAATCTCAGTAGGTGCTGTTCCGATTGGAGTAATCGTAAATGTACGCAAATCATCAGAAGCTCCGCCAGAAACCGTTATCGTAATTGTTCCAGTCTTGCCAGCTTCTACTGTAAGATTTGATACATTAACTGCTAGTTTTACTGCAGGCACAACTTCAACAGTGAACGTGTACAGCTTGTATTTCGTGTTCGACGCTAAATTATCGCCGGCGTAAGCAAGAATGCTGTAAGTACCAGCCTTAGGAGCACCAGTTGCTGTGTAAGCGATGATTCCTCCGTTCGCGACATCAAGACTAATTTCGTTAGGAAGGTTATACGCTACAAGATGAATGTCATCCACATTAGTAACCCCAAGATCGGACGGATTAATGTCGGTTATCCTCTGCTCCCCTTTAAGTGCCTCACCCTCTGTGTATTTCAAGTTAAGCTCTTCACGCTTTTCACCTTCCGAGTCAATGTTTGCATACAGTGTGTACGTAAGAGGCGATGTAGTAAGGAGGCCGCCGCCGTTAACCTTTGTGCCGATCAAGGAAATCTGCCTAATCTGAGTGAAATTCTTTGCTGTCCCTAAAAGTTCTGCAGGAACTGATATAAGCATACCAGCAGGATTATCTGACGCGCTGATTTCAAATTTATCTGCATCATAATCCTCATAGTTTTCCTCAATCGCATATCCGGTATACACTCTGACCTTGAGGTCGGTGATACCTACAACATGGCCGTTGCTGTCCTTAATGTAATATACATCTGTCGGTGATGCACGGTAGTTCCATACATAACCACCATCGACAAAAACAGGTGCCGCATTAACAGGAGTGTATGATGACTTCCACATTCCAGGAATAATGAACTCTGCATTGCCTTTACCAGCAATAATGTTACTGGAACCGCTATACGAAGGCGTAACGTTGCTCTCTTCTTTCTCTGTAGTAGGAACAACAATACCCTCACGCGCAAATGTGTACTGCTTGTATGAAGGCACTATGTACTGCGAGTAAAGAGCCGGTGCTACAGGTTCACTATTCCTTAACTTCTCCTTAGCCTCATTACTAGTCATTGCGAGAGCTATCTTCGGAAGCTTTACGATTTCCTGATATGACGTTCCGATCAGCTCAATGCAACCAGTATGAATATCACCATTTCTGTCAATTTTGTCATCAGATTTTGTTGTGAAACTGGCTGTGAACTGTATATCGTTGCTTACGTAAGCTCTGCCAGGACGATTTGCTTCATCACGATCAAGTGTATCGCCTTCAGCGTACCATACTTTACCTTCATCGATAACGTTTTCCTGGAATCCATATGGGCGCTCTACGCCATCTTGATAATCACCGAAATACGTAACGAGAACGAGATCTTCATCCACATACTTGCCTATCTGATCATAATATATATGAATCTTGAAGTTATGACCATTGGGTGCGCCGAACTCATCACCGTAACCGTCCTCTGTGAATTCCCAATTCTTGAGTAGAAGCTGTCCAACATTGCGGCGAAGCTCAAAGATTACTCCTCCTGTAGTTTCCGTATTTGCCTTCTCTCTCGGAATTCTGAATCCGTAGATTGCGTTGTACACAGGGATAAAGTCATTGGTTACTTTGCCGCCCTCTTTACCTACAATCTTGAAACGCTGACCGCCATTAGTCAGTTCTCCGACTGTCTGATCAGATGCATCAAGAATATCAAGATCGGGTTTGACTCTCACCATAACTCTGCCGGGATATACGACCGTTGGATCGTTGGGGTTTGCTACCTTATCACTTGAGAGGTCAAGCGTTCCGTCAACTGTTATAGCATATTCCCCGCCTGCATTGTCTCTGCGGCTCTTTTTGGTCAGTCTTGTCGTCAGAACTGTGAAACAGCCTACTTTGTCATTGCTCCACCAATACTCAGAGAGCCTATCATAACTACCATCACCATTATAATCGATAGGAAGGTAAGGTGCGAAGTATTCCTCTCTGGGATAAGCCTCTTTATTAGGTGCGGCAGCATCTTCATACCATGATCCGATATCCGCACTAGAAGTTGAGCTTCCTTCGAGCATGAGGTTTCCGTTAACCGCCGCGCCTGATGGGAACTCAAGTTTACCGTCCTGCTTCACGAGTATACTGTTGTTCTTTCCAAATGAGTAGTTATCCGTACCCTTGCCGTATACTATGACGTTCGCCTTCTCAAGTACCTTGACGCTGAAGATGTTGTTCACGTCTGCCGCTTCGCCATCGCTTGATACTAAACCGTCAGCATTCCAGTAGATTATTGACATAGGCTTATCATTACTTGCAGCATCATAGCCTACTCCAAGCCTGATAGCATACATGCCTACTCCGTCATTAGTAAGTGGACTGAATTTTCCATTGAAGTCCGTATCTCTGTTAGCGTAAAGCTGTACCTTCTTGAGATCAACGATTCTCCAACCGCCGTCCGTATCAACGATACCTGCACGCTCCTCTACGTGAGTTGAGTCAACTTTGAGGCTCTTGATTTCGTATTGAGGTGAATCTTCCTGTAGCTTGTCAGTATTGCGCTCAATGCCTGTGAAGCTGATTTTACCGATTGTGAGCATCGTGCTTTTGATGTCATTATTGGTATTGTCTGCACCAGGTCTGTCGCTTCTGAGGTAGATATGATTGAACCCATCCTGAATCTTAGCCTCGTTGCTCTCTCTGATATCGAGTACGGTGTTGTTCAGTCCATAGCCGTAAAGAAGCAGGTTATCAGCCGTAATCTTGGCATTCCTGAACAAGCCTTCAGTGAAATGACTGCTCCAAAGTCCTACGTTGGCATTCGTTCCATTGATTGTTCCAGCGAAGTCGTTGAAATTCACTTCAGGTACATCAGTAGCTTTTACGCCACCGACAAAAATGATTCCGCCCATATCATCACCGGATGTGTTGTTGATGGTGATTGTGCCTGCACCTGTTACCTTATTGAATGCCTGGAAGCCCTCATTAATGGTAACTGATCCGGTCGCCTTAACATCAAGCAGAACTCCCGCTAGATTGTTGCTAACCTTATCGCTGCTAGATGCATCACCGACATCGATTCTCATGGCATTATCCTTCCTGTAGTACTCCTCGTAAGGATAAATTTCCTTGTAGAGTCCATCGTTCTGAAGCAAGTCAAGAGCATACACTGAGTGGTTAGCGAGAATAAGATTACCAGCAATATCGAATTTCACTTTGCTGTCTGCGTCATTCTGCTCAACTGATCTCGTAGCAAGCATGAGAGTAGCACCGCTGTCAACTGCGAACGTTACGTCGGCTTTATGCATTGATGCAAACGTATTCGGTTTCTTTACGTTCTGTGTATAATCAGCTGTACCCTTGAGATAAAGTGTTCCAGCTTTGACATTAATTCTCTTTATCGATAGATCTGGACTTCGAAGCGCAAGGTTATCACCAATATCATTAAAAATGCCTGAACCTATTGTAAGTGTAGCATTTCCAGTCTTCGTGAGGGTCTTATCTGCTGATGATGATACTCCTACTTGGCCTGTCTTAATTGTACCGTCCGTGATCTCTAAGTTCTGGTTGACCTCGATAGCACCGTCAATCATAAGCACAGCACCCTCAAGTGGATGTTCACCAGCCATAGCAATCTCGAGCGTTCCTTTATCTTTCACATGAACATCAAGATCTCTCTGAAGTGCAGTATGAACCTTGACGGTAAGCCTTCCGCCGTTTTCAATGTCGAAGCTGCTTCTCTGCGTTACATTAGTTCCATCTGTGTGAAAACCTCTCGGAACAAGAGAACCTTCTCCGTATATATTCGAATCTGTATCGAATATAAGAGTGCCAAATACTTTTGCACGTAATGAGAAGGGGTTATTATTATTAGTTGCTCTTACGGGTGCGTTGATGTCGAGCGTTGAACCCGCCGGAACCTCCCAATAGTTTTTCCCCACATCTTCACTAAAATCACCCTCCAGGATGATAGCAGCATTTACACCGCCGTGCTTCACAATTGTGAATTTCTGTTTTACAGCTGGATCAAATGATATGTTCCAGTTTCCATGCATACCCTCACCAGCAATGTTAGTGTAAGGATCAGGAAGTCTCAGCACAACTTCAGTAGCCTTACTTTCCAGAATTATTTTGTCCAACTCAATCTGTGTACCGTTGCTAAACTGATTGGGGAGAACAAGATAACCGCTCTTCTTGAATGTGAGTGTTTTATTCTGTGAATACAATACATCATCAGTGTTGCCTTCATTACCATCTGCTGCTTTTCCCCATTTAAGTTCATCAAGAGCAAAGGCTGATGATACAGCGAATATCACAACCAAGACGGAAAGAAAAAATACACGTAAATTTTTACTCAAAACCATTTTCCTCCTTCCAAATTTTAACCACGTTCACACGAATTTAATCGCATGAACAACCACAAACGCGCGTCCGCAAAAATTTCTCACGGACTAAAATCTAAGTCTCTACCGCTATCCTTCCCATTGATAACGTGCGGCCACACTCCAAGTAGACCACTCAGAGTTGCCGGACACAGTCTGTTCCCTTCCCTTTAAGAGAGCAGACCGCAAACGCAGAATTATATTTCCATGAACCGCAGCGTTACTCACTTCAGAGCACCTCCTTTGTTTGATATTACATCCCTTACATTCCGTGCGATTAATGCTGTTCTCATGACGTACCAGGATGCAGATTGTGAAACTGGCAGAAGATAAGCAGAACTGGAACAGCTTTACAGGAAATGGGTACGCCGTTATGTGGGGAATTATACACGTAAAAACCCATAAAACGCAATACTTAATTTTTCCATGTGAGATGCCTTCTATGGGTTATGAGTTCGATGCTAATAGATTCATAGTTCTGCAAGCTCAAGATTTGTTAAGCTGGCTATCTCATAAATAGTCATTTTTTCTGTCTCAAGAAGTCTCGATGCAATTGAGAGTTGTGCCTTATGTGCTCCTCTCTGCTCTGCGAATTTTTCTCGTGCCTCTATTACTTCAATAAGATACGGGTTTACCTTTTCCGTATCCCCTTTAAAAATGTGTGCAAGATTCGTAACTTCTGTAAGCTCAAGCTCTGTTACACTGGCTATCTCATCAATAGTCATTTTTCCTGTCTCAAGAAGTTTTGATGCGACAGTGAGTTTTAATTCTCGTCTGGCTTTCTGCTCTGCAATTTCTTCTCGTGCCTTCACTACTTCTGCAAGATACGCATTCATATTCATGCCTCCTTTCTGCGCCTCAAAGTACAGATTGAGTTAGCCAAGTCCATCACTCTCGTCCACTTGCAAGTCTCCTTACTTCCGCAATAGCCAAACCCGAACAACGCGCAATTTCTTCAAGGGTCATCTTTCCAACTTCAAGAAGGCTCAAGACAATGTTACGTGCCCGCCTTAGCTCTGCGGCTTTTTCTCGTGCTTCCACTACTTCCGCAAGATACGCATTCATATTCATTTCTCCTTTCTGCGTCTCTATGAAAAAACTTGTACGCTCTGCTATCTCAGGTATGAACATTTCATTTGGATCATCACATTTCATGTCGTGAATTAATTTCCATAAGCTGCTACCGTCCTCAGCTGCCGAAGTGTTCACATATATTATATGCTGTCCGTCATCAAATCGTTCATTCCTTCCCTCAATGTGACGTTCGATTCTGTAAAGCATATCTCCAAAACCGAAAACATCATTGCGCGTTATGAAAATAATGTACGTCTCTGGAAGCTCTTTAAACTTCTGTCCCTTCTTCAGACTATGTGCATCAATTACTGCACCGTGAAATCTCGCTCGTCTTGGGTCTGTCCCTTCGTCTGAGTTCTGAACTTCAATGTTGTAGAGCTTCCCAGATTCATCTTCAGCAAATACATCAACCTTCAATGACCTCTCAAACCCCTGAAAGAATCTCTGCGTCTCAACTTTCTTAACATGAATATCACTGCGCCCAAGTATGATGTTTATCATTACCTGCGTACATGGTATGCATTCGTTAAGACATAGGCTCATGAAGTCATCGTCCATAAGTGTAACTGTCCGCTTGTACTTCTTAATGTCTATCTCAAATTGTCCTTCTGGCATGTCATCATTCCCTTCTTCACGTGTATTATATTTCAAAAGGGAGATGATGAATATCGTTACAGCTGTTATCGCGGAATTCAATCCGTTACATAAAGGTCATCATGAACTCATAAAATCTATCGCTGATTATTGCATTGTTATTCTCTCATCAAATTTCACTCAGAGAGGAAGCCCAGCATTAATCGATAAATTCATTCGCGCTGACATGGCCGTACATTCTGGTGCAGATCTCGTGATTGAACTTCCGTTCTTGTTCGCATGTTCCGCTGGTCAGGATTTCGCAAGAGGTGCTGTAGATCTGATTGCACGTTCTGGATTAGCTGACGGAATCACTTTCGGTATGGAGGATTCTAATTTTCCTCTTGAAGGTCTCGCTGATGAATTGATCCTCAGATATGAAGATTATGATGATGCCCTTCACTATGAAATGAAAAAGGGAGCTTCATTCTCAAAGGCTAATGCTCTCGCACTAGAATACATTATGCACGGTGCTTATGCGTTCATATCTAAGCCTAATAACATGCTCGCACTGTCTTACACTCTGGAGATTAGGAGACATAATTATAATTTGAAGATACTTCCAGTAAAACGTACTGGAGGTTTTAGAAGTAAATTGATTCGTGAGGACATCGATGCTCATCTCGATATGATGCCGGAATTCTCAAGGAATATTCTGCTCAATGCAATGCATAACGGAAGGCTCGCTGATGAATCAAAACTCTGGCCTATCCTGCAAAGTATATTCATCAGGAACAGACGCGATGACCTGAAGCGCATTTACGGAATTGATGAGGGAATTGAAGGTTTGTTCCTGAAACACTGGAGAGATTCACATGGTCTTGATGACTTCATAGGAAGATGCGTTTGTGCGAGATATACACGTTCACACATAAGAAGAAGGCTCGTGTATATTCTACTTGGCCTCGATAAATGGGAGGTTGTCGGTGCGGTTCGTGAAGGCGTTCCTTATGCGAGAGTTCTTGCGTTCAGTCAGAAGGGCAGAATGATTCTGAAGGAACGTTCTGGAGATTCACGCATATCAGTCATAACGAGACTGTCAGAAGCAAAAACAAGACGTGGAAAATTCTTCGCTGATGCAGAATTCAAAGCGTCATTGCTGTATGAATTGCTGGTTGAACGTCCAGACATGCATAATGAAACGCAGACAGTGCTAAAATTCCAATGAAATTTTTTCATATTTAAAAAAGGAGAGATAATTTTGCGCAAAGTTTTTTATCCTGCACTCTTTATCTGCATACTCGCATGTTCATGTTACGGCCTGCTTCCGAGATTCATGATGGAGAGCAGGAACAATAACATCGCAATCATATCCGATTACCGCGAAATATCTGCACTGTCTAAGAGTTCAGGACTTAGCATTGATGATGCAATCGCTATTCTGATTCGCAACGGCATAACCGGAATGATGGTTAGCGAACTTACCGGCGATAACGTAGATCACGGTATAGGTCAGGCTGAAATGAAGAAGGTACATGATCCTGAAAGAGGTACAGAAGGAACAATAGTATCAATACTCCCTACGAGCACGCACAAGGATATTCTGAATCGCTGGCTGAGAATTAGATTCGCAGTTTCAGACGACAAAGCTAACGGCCCTCTTCTGCTAACACTGCCCGCAAATGTTCTAAAGAACTCTGGAATGCTTCCAGATATTGACGGATTAGAGGCGGCAAAACGCGCAGGTCTCAAGATATACTACAGGCCGGCATCATCACCTGGTCATCTGTCAGAGCAGGCATCAGTGATGATGAGAGAAGTGAATGCACTGTACCCGATAAGTGTCTTCACTCCAGCAGGCGAATACGTCTCAGGTTATCCCGATGTCAGCATGATGGCCAATACCGCGAATGAACTTCATATCCCTCTTGCGGTTGTCGAATTCTCGCGTCAGTTAGGCGAACCTCAATTGAACGCTTTAGTCTCACCGAATTTACTCGCACTTCACAGCGTAACGAATGAGGAGATGACTTCACGAAGGATTTCACGAAGAGCATTAAGGGACAGAATGATACGTGCAGCACTTGAACGTTCGGTTAGATTGCTTCTGTTAAGGAGTGCACCTGCTAACACAGCAAACTTCAAGTTCAATGATTACGCTGAAGAAGTCAGACTGCTTGCGAATGAACTCAAAGATCACGGCTTCAATCTTTCATGGCCTGAAACACTCTTTGCTGACTATAATCTGAACCAGAATATATTTGCGGCATGGGCACTCTCTGCGGTATTCATCTTCGCATTGTTCCGTTATCTTTCACGCATGGGATTGAACATGAACATGAAGAGCGTATATGCTCTCGTGATTGTGAATATCGTTATGGCATTCATTATTCTGAAAGTTCCTTTTGCGGCGAGGATTACAGGAGCATTCACAGCACCGTTAATTGCGGTTGAAGCGTCATTGCTGGCTATGGATTCGGGAAGGAAACGCAATATACTTCCTGCATTCGTGTTCGCAGTTCTCGGAGGTCTTGCACTGGCATCATTCTTCAGTGTTACGTCATACATGATGAGACTTCGGACGTTCTCAGGAGTTAAACTCACTCTCGTACTGCCTCCTGTGCTTGTCTTACTGCATGACTTGAAGAGGCGTATACATCCTGAATCTCTGATTGAGTTTCTCTCACGTCCTCCGTTATGGGGTGAATTGATTCTATACGGAGTTCTTTTAGGCGGAGTAGCATTCATAGTGTACAGGAGCGACAATGTAGCGAACGTTTCAGGGTTTGAGATGAGCATTCGTGATTCACTTGAGAAAATGCTTATAGCCAGGCCAAGAACGAGAGAAGTCTTCTTAGGGTATCCGTGCATATTAGTGCTTGCATATCTGGTGAGCAATAATTACTTTGCAAGATATAGAGAGATATTCAGGATAGGTGCTGTATTGGGTTTCTCGTCAGTCATCAATTCATTCTGTCATTTCCATACTCCTCTGACTATGATTTTATTGCGCGAGTTCAATGGCTTATGGACTGGTCTGCTTGTCGGTCTTATTGTCGTTATCATGATTAAGTTCGTGATTGTGCCTCTGCTGAAACTCATTCGCCCGTTAATATCATAATGAAAAGATACAAGGCCGCATTGCTCGGCTATTATGGTTTCGGGAATCTCGGTGATGAGTTACTGCTTCAGTCATGCATTGAGATTCTAAGTAGAAACGGAATATCACGCGATAAAATTGTTGTGCTGTCGAATAGCCCTTCGGAGACATCAGAGAGTTTTCATGTTGATACGGTCAATCGCTGGAAGGTTCGTGAGGTCATTCATGCGTTCAGGAACAGTGATTCGTTAGTGCTGGGCGGAGGAGGATTATTTCAGGATTCGACAAGCGTGAAATCATGCGTGTGGTACTGGGGAATCGTGAGACTGGCAAAATTTCTAGGCTGTAAGGTTTATGCACTTGGCCAGTCATTCGGCCCTCTGAACTCTAAGCTGTCATTGATTCTCACACGTAATGCACTGAACTCATGCTCAAGGATTCATGTGCGCGATGAACTTTCATATAATGTAGCTGTAACCTCGAAGTGTAGGAGCGTAACGTTGGGCAGTGATATTGTGATGACACTGAAGCCCGATTCATATTCGCATGATGATAACGGGTATATGCTGGTGAACCTGAGGCCATGTTCAAAACTGAATGACTATATTAGAATCATTACGCCTTACCTGAACGATAACATAAAGGGAGCGGCACTTTCAGATGAAGATATAGAACCTCTGAAGATGATAATAAATCAGAAAGATATTGTGAGGGTGAAGAGTTTCAATGATGCTCAAAGTTTATGGCAGGGTGCATCGTCTGCATTGGGAATGAGATTGCACTTCGGAGTTCTATCGAGGATATTCAGAGTTCCATTGTCGATGATGCCCTATGACGTTAAGGTAAGTGAATTCGCGAAACAGTCAGGTGTACCGTGCATTGATGATTCATATTGTGAACCAGTAATGCCTCTTATGATACCCAAAGACGTATATGCTGTTGATGAAATATGCAGTGAAATTAAATCGTTGTGATAAAATTTTCGCATGGATAAGCGCAGAATTGATGAACTAGGAATAAAATATGTAGAAAGTCTGAAGCTCTATGAGGAATATGCAACAAGAATCAGGAATTTGATTCAGGATCTCGTTGAGCTTGAAGGAGTTGAATTCTATGCCATTGAAGGCTGGGCTGAACCTCCTGCTGAATTATTGCGCCTTCTCTCAGCTCTTGAAGAAAAAGATTTATCCGGCATTGACCTTGTAACAATAAGGGTACTACTGCGATTCCCTGAAGATGTATTGCGCATTGAGGAAGTCATAAGGACTGAGTTCGATATTGATTCGACTCGTTCAGTTCCGTCTAGCGGACTTGAAGACCCGTATCGTTTCGGCTATCCCGCAGTTGTATACATACTATCACTATCAGAATCGCGTTCAGGTCTTCGGGAATGGGCAAAGTATAAAGATTTAAGTTTCCGGCTTGAACTTCGCACGATGCTTCAGGAGGCATGGGCAACGATATTCCCGAAAGTGAATCAGACAGTCGGAACGTTATCAGAAAAGAAACTTACGCGTGAACTTGTGCTGCTTGCGGCACTGTTGGAGAAGGCGGATCAGGGGTTCTTATCGTTGCGCAACGAGATAAAAGATGAGGCGTTATTGATTCCTCCGTCAAATAATCTCGGCCCTAAGAGACCTGAATCACTTGATGCCGAAAAATTATTTACGAATGAGGAACTCTATAATCTCTTCAGGGATGATTCATCACTACTTGGCCGTTGGAATGCCGCTGTGCTTGAGGCAGGATTTCCAGCGTTCACGCCTGATTCTGATTATCTGCGTGAGAGCTTTGAATACTTCTGCAATATACTCAGGGCGGCAGGGATAGATACACTTTCGGAAGTGAAGAAGTTTCTTTCGGACATGGAGACAGATAACAAGGGTATGCGTCAGCTTAGGACACTTCATGATACGTTCAGGAACAATCCAAAATGGAGAATGGATCCGTTCTCTGCACTGTTCCTGTTAGTATTAAATTTCAGGTGGGAATATCTCAAGGATAAGGACTTAGTGAAACTCAACATAAAGAAAGGTTCAGACCGTATAAGCGGCACAGATTAGAAAGAAATTTCGGGGGGAAATTATGTAATGCGTTCAATGATTTTATGGGCAATAGTCTCATATCTCATCGGGTCATTTCCGACGGGCTATGTAGTAACGAAATTATTCCACAAGGATGTGAACGGCAAGCGGGATTATCTGGACATCAGGAAGATAGGTTCAGGTGCAATCGGAGCAACGAACGTAGGGCGTGCAATGGGTCCTGTATGGTCATGGTTCACTGCGATAGTAGACATGCTGAAGGGTGCATTTGCGTTATTGCTTGCGGCGCATATTGCTCCAGTTGAATCGCAGGAGACGATAATGGCTCTTGCAGGCTTTGCTGTAGTACTTGGTCATATATTTCCTGTGTGGCTGAAGTTCAAAGGAGGAAAGGGAGTAGCGACATCATACGGAACGATATTCTTCATCTGGCCGTATGAATCATTTGCTGTAGTGCTTGTATGTGGAGCAATCTGGTACATCATCAGGGGAACGACACGTTATGTCTCGCTTGCATCAATGCTTTCATTATCAGCGAGTTCAATATGTCTTGCGATGTTAGGAGCACCGAACGTATTTATCCTGCTTGCGGTGGGATTGGCGGTATTAGTGATATTCAGCCACAGAGAAAACATTGTGAAACTGTTTCACGGAACGGAGAACAAGTTCAAAGGTTAAAAGGTTAAATTGAAAATGGCCTCCCTGAATCAAATCGGGGAGGTCAATTTTTTTATCGCGGTCTATAATTTATGATTGTCTGCCATGTTGAAGAACACAAATTTGAATCTGCATAGGTCTTCTTCCTTCTCGTTCACAATATCAGCATCAATGAAAAATATTTTTTTCCCCGCTTTGCGAACTTTGGCTGTGCATATCAACTTCTCCGCATCTCTTGCGCCTCTAAGATAATCAACATGACCGTTAATAGTTACACCATTACCTCCAGCACTCAGAAACGCAACGCCTGAAGTATCATCAGCCATAGTGAAGAGGACTCCTCCGTAGGGTATGCCATAAGGATTAAAATGATATTCCTGAAGTTCAAGCTCACTTACTGCTCTTCCTTCTCCGATTTCAATGAAACGAAAGCCTGTCTTACATTCAATATCATTTTTAAGAACATCGAGAGCGTTTGCGTTGTCCAGAATGTCATTGTTCATGAAAAATAATTCACTCTCCTGTGAAAATGTTAATAGGATTATAAGCGTGATTTGACAAAAAAAGAATATGCATGTAAAATTTGCGCTCGTTGAAATATTACGAATTTACTAAATATTTTGAGGGTGTTATTTTATGACAGACGAAACCGGGAGAAGACGATCCAATAACCTGATACTTGATACAGCACTGTTAGATTTCTATGCAGCTGCTGACGACATGCACCTGAGTGAAGGATTAATTTCAATCCTAAGTTACCCGGAACGCAGAGTTGATGTTTCCGTTCCTGTTGAAATGGACGACGGAACAGTGAAAGTGTTTCATGGCCACCGTGTACAGCATTCAACAGCATTAGGGCCGTCAAAGGGCGGTATTCGTTACGCAATGGACGTAACTGGTCAGGAGTGCGAAGGACTTGCTATGCTCATGACTTGGAAGTGTTCTCTTGCAGGTATTCCTTATGGCGGAGGCAAAGGCGGTATATGCTGCGACCCAACAGCAATGTCCCGAAAAGAGAAAGAGAAGATGTCCAGAACATACGGTGCTCGAATCGCTCCCATTATTGGCAGATGGTCAGACGTACCTGCTCCTGATATGTACACTGGAGGTCAGGAAATGGTCTGGATAATGGATACGATATGCAAGATGCTCGGACACTTTGAACCCGCAATGCTCACAGGTAAGCCCATAGATTACTGGGGTGCACCTGGAAGAACTGAGGCAACAGGAAGAGGATTAGCGGCATGTGCTTTTGAACTTATGAGGCAGAAAGGTCTTGACCCTTCAAAGATGAAAGCGGCAGTTCAGGGATTCGGCAACGTTGGAAGCTATACGGCAAAGATACTCAATGATGCAGGAGTTACAATCGTGGCAATAAGCGACACGACAGGCACATATTACAATCCGAAAGGAATCAATGTAGCAAAGGCATTCGAGTACATGAACACGAATCCCGGCAAGAGAGGAAGAAAGCTCGAAGGCTTCGAGAAAGAAGGATGCGAGAAACTCGGACTTGATGATGTTCTCTTCGTAGATTGCGATTTCTTATGCCCATGCGCACTTCAGGGAACGATCAACAAGGACACTGCACCGAAGATTAAAGCAAAGTACATCGTTGAAGGTGCAAACAGCCCAACCACAACCGAAGCTGAACCTATTCTTGATGATGCAGGTGTTATCGTTGTTCCTGATTTCTTAGCGAATGCAGGCGGCGTTGTAGGTTCATACTTTGAATGGGCACAGAACCTTCAGGGCTGGACATGGTCAGAGGATACATACAACAAGAGGCTCGTTGAACTCATGACGAATAACTTCCTGAAAGTATGGCAGTATTCAAATGATAAGAAGGTTACCATGAGACGAGCAGCATATATAGCGGCAATAAAGAGAGTTTCAGACATCGTTGAACTTCGCGGTGTTTATCTGTAAACGCAATCAGCTTTTTCACACAGAACAATTTTTCACACTTTTTTGTTATAGGCCTCCCTTCCACACGGGGAGGTCTTATTGTTTCACTCTATGCTTTGTATTCTCCGTTGAACACCTCAACTGCCGGGCCTGTCATGAAGCATCTGTTATCATCATCAACTCGAATCTTCAGGTCTCCTCCGCGCAAATGAACTGTTACATCATGATTCCTATCGAGCCTTCCTGATGTTACACCTGCAAATACACTCGCAGTTGAGCCTGTTCCACATGCAAATGTTTCTCCTGAGCCTCTCTCATATACCCGCATGTTAATCTCTCTGCGTGATATGATTTCAATGAACTCGCTGTTGATTCTGTTCGGAAATCTCTTGTGCCTCTCGAAGTAATCTCCTTCTGATGCAAACTTTGAATCAGGCCATGTATGTATGCCTTTCAGAATCGGATTCTCATCGGTGAAATATACTGCATGGTCATTCCCCACGTTTATCCCGATGAACTTCAAATCCATATCGTGAACATGAATGTCTTCAGGCATATCACTGTTCACACTTCCAATTCCCATATCAACACATACTGATGATACCTTGCCGTCATTGCCTAATGTGAGTTCGAGTTCATGCATTCCTACAGGAGTATCTATCTTCAGCGTTCTTCTGTCTGACGGAACAAGTCCGTGATCGTATACGTACTTGGCCACACAGCGAATACCGTTTCCGCACATTGTATCCGATGAACCGTCTGCGTTGTATAACTGCATGAAGGCATCTGCATTCTCACACGGAAGAATCAAAATCAATCCGTCAGCACCAATCCCAAAATGACGATCTGAAATCCTGATTGAAAGTTCTTCAGGTGAATCTACTTTCTCTTCAAAGCAGTTTACGTAGACATAATCATTTCCGCATCCCTGCATCTTTGTGAATTTCATATTTATCTCTCCTTAAAAATACCCTCCTGAAAAATTCAGGAAGGCGTTCATTCATTCTTTTATCATAGCGTCATATAAGGCGCAAATAGATTTCTCGTAATCATCATCATCAACTCCGACGATGATATTCAATTCATCTGAACCCTGATCTATCATTCGCACATTCACTCCTGCGTCTGCTAATGCCCTGAATAATTTTGCCGCTGTTCCCTTTGTGCTTACCATTCCCTCACCGACAACTGCAATTGCGGATAAATTCTTCTCAATCGTAATGTAATCAGGGTTCAAATCGTTCTTGATTAACCGCAAAATTATTTCTCGTTTCGATTCAAACATGGCCGTGTTCACGATGACTGATATAGTATCAATGCCAGTCGGACAATGTTCAAATGGAACACCGTTATCCGCGAATATGTAGAGTAACTTTGCACCGAAACCTGTCTCACCGTTCATCATGGACTTCTCAACACGTATTGATGTGAATCCCTTTCTGCCTGCAATACCTGTTACTGCCCTTCGCTTAATGTCCTTCGGTAGTGAGGCAGCTATCATTGTTCCGTTGTCATCAGGTGAATTCGTGTTTCGTATGTTGATAGGTATTCCTGCTTTTCGTACAGGGAAGACTGCGTCCTCATGAAGAACACTTGCACCCATGTAGCTCAACTCTCGTAACTCGGTGTACGTTATGTTCTCAATTGTCTTAGGGGATTTTACGATTCGAGGGTCTGCTGATAACATGCCGGATACATCTGTCCAGTTTTCATATAAATCTGCATTCACTGAACGTGCAATGATTGAGCCGGTTACATCTGAACCTCCGCGTGAGAATGTCTTAATGCTTCCGTCAGGTAGTGAACCATAGAAGCCAGGTATTACCGCATACTCAAGTGCAAGCAGTCTCTCTTCTGCTGTGCTGAACGTCTTAGCCTCATTGAGTGTTCCGTTATCCGTGAAGAAAATTATCTCTGACGCATCAACGAATTCCCAGCCTAAGAATTTTGCGATTATCTTTGAATTTATGTATTCTCCTCTGCTTGCGGGGTAATCTGCCGATGTTCCGTTCTTCAAGTTCTCAGCGATTGCATTCATCTCTGAATCAATATCAAAATCAATTCCGAGTTCACGAATAATTCCAGCATAACGTTCTGTAATCTTCTTCAGCGTCTCCGAAAAATCTTTGCCTTCTATGCTCTCCTTGTGGCATGTGTAAAGCATATCGGTAATCTTCATGTCGTCAGAAAATCTTTTACCAGGTGCAGAGGCAACTACATATCTTCGTTCAGGATTAGATTTGATGATTGCGGCTGCCTTTCTGATTTGCGATGCGTCCGCTAATGATGTTCCGCCGAATTTCGCGGTTATGATTCGATTCAAGTTATATCAGTCTTCTTTCTTGTTGTATTGCATTACAGCCGCAGCATGAAGAGCCGAAGCTGTTACGATTGCGTCAGGTTCAGGTAGGAATTTATCGCTGTGCAATGGATATTCACACCCTGCACCGATGTGATAGAAGCATCCGGTCTTGGCCATGATGAAGCATCCGAAATC
Source organism: uncultured Synergistales bacterium (assembly GCA_905235735.1). Lineage (GTDB taxonomy): Bacteria > Synergistota > Synergistia > Synergistales > Aminobacteriaceae > JAFUXM01. The sequence goes on along the minus strand of CAJOMU010000003.1, from coordinate 17,716 downwards.
CTCACTGATGAACAGAGGCTTATCGATGATGTGAACATTCTCACTGCCCAGAGTGTTACGGGCTGATGATTCGACCATTGAGGTGATTGCGTCATTATCATTCACGATACCGGGACATGAATCTATGATGAGACATTCACATGTTGCTTTGAATTCACGTGATATTCTCTCGCATATGTCTCTGAGTTCATTGCACATTCTCGAACGCTCATTCACTCCGAAAGTGCGAATTATGCCGCAGAATTCAGCTGTACCCGCAAGAATGTTGTTTGCTGTACCTGCATGAATCATACCGACACTCACAACGCCTCCTGAAATCTTCAGTATCTCAGGAATTATATGTGCAGATACTTCAATCGAATCTATTCCCTTGTCTCGCTGTGCACCGTGAGCACTCTTACCGTGAATTATGACATTGAATGTCGCTGAGGCCGCATAGAAATTCCCGTAACGTATTCCAACATGGCCTGCCGGTAATGCAGGGTCAACATGACATCCGAAGACTGCATCAATTCCTTCAAGACATCCCGCGTCAATCATTCTCTGTGCACCTCCATCGCCTTCTTCGTTGGGCTGGAAGAGAAACGTAACTGAACCGCACAGTTCATCTTCATGTGCCTTCAGCATCATTGCCGCGCCTAATGCACCTGTAATATGAACATCATGACCGCATGCATGCATCATTCCGGGATTATTGCTCGCGAAATCACAGCCTGTATTCTCCGTTACAGGCAATGCGTCAATGTCCGAACGTACCGCTGAATTCCTGCCTGCATTCTTTCCGTCAATGCGTGCGATTATTCCAGTATCGAGAACACGATGATACTTTATGCACGCTTCATCAAGATACTTCGCAATTAACTCCGAAGTTTTGAATTCATGATTGCCTATTTCAGGTATTCTATGAAAGCTCTTGCGAATCTCAATGAGTTTATCTTTGAGTGCTTTTGCTTCATTCAGAAAGTTTACGGCCATGTTTATATCTTCCTCAATGACTGTTCAAGTGCAGTCTTCAATGTCGTATTTGCATCTTTATCCTTGATGACTCTCGCGGGACAACCTGCTACAACTTTGCCGGGTTCAACATCATCAATCACGATTGCTCCTGCGGCTACTACTGCACCTTCTCCGATATGAACTCCCTCAATCACTACGGCATTTGCACCAATCAGAACATTATCGTCAACGATTACGGGTTTTGCGCTCGCGGGTTCAATTACGCCTGCAAGTACAGCACCTGCTCCTACGTGGCAGTTCTTACCGACAGTAGCACGTCCACCGAGTACAGCATTCATGTCTATCATAGTGCCTTCGCCTATTACTGCTCCGATGTTGATTACTGCTCCCATCATTATGACTGCATTCTCTCCGATTGAAACGTTATCGCGGATTATTGCGCCCGGTTCGATTCTTGCATGAATATCTTTGAGGTCGAGGAGTGGAATTGCTGAGTTCCTTGCAGAGTTCTCAATCACAATATCAAGAACTTTATCGCTATTCATTGTGATTACTGGCTGAAGTTCCGACCAGTCCCCGAAAATTATTTTGTCGCCTGCACCGAATACCCTCGCATTAGTTCCTGAAAAATCAATTTCTTCACGTTCCTTGAGAAATATTTTTACAGGCGTAACCTTCTTTGAGTTTGATATGAAACTTATTATCTCTTGTGCATTCATCATGATATTAAATCCCTCATGTTATAGAATCCTTTTGACTGTTTCACGAGCCACCTTGCCGCCGATAATGCACCCTTTGCGAATAATGCTCTGTTCTTCGCGTCATGTTTCAGTGTTATGGTCTCAAGTCCATTCGAGAATATAATCTCGTGAGTTCCTACTTCAGTTCCGTATCTCAATGAATGAATTCCAATCTCGTTAGCTGGTCTCTTTCCGTTTTCATGCCTGCCTACATTCTGTTTCATATCAGGTCTTGCTTCCTGAATTCGATTCGCTAACATTAATGCTGTTCCACTTGGGACATCGAGCTTCTGGTTATGATGAGCTTCAATCATTTCAATATCGCAATCACCGAAGATTCGTGTTATGCGTTCGGCCAAGTCAGCGAGCAATGCAACTCCTACAGACATATTCGGAGACATGAAGACAGGAATTTTTTCTGCGGCATCATGAATGAGTTTGAGTTCTTCGGTAGTGTGTCCTGTTGATGCGATTAAAACGGGAAGGTTACGTTTCACGCAATAGCTTACGAGTTCGGGAGCTGCTTTGTGATTCGAGAAGTCTATTACGCAGTCAGCTTCACCGTTGAAATCTTCAAGCCTCATATAATCTCCTACAACGTCAACACCAGCCGCGATAACTTCACCTTCTTCTCTGGCCATGTCAGCGAGCATATGCCCCATTTTGCCGCCTGCACCATTGATGATTATCTTCATAATTAGATTAACCCCTGTTCCTGCATTAATGCTTTCAGAACCTTCCAGTGTGATTCTTCCATTGGCACAAGAGGAAGACGTACATGATTCTCGCACCATCCCATTGCAGACATTGCCGCCTTCACTGGAATCGGATTCACTTCACTGAAGAGCGCATTGATTAACGGAAGCATCTTGCACTGCAATTCCGCAGAACCTTTCACATCACCTGCGAAGAATTTATCGCAAATTTCCATTGTGATTTTTGGAGCGACATTCGAGAGCACGGAGATTACGCCCAAACCTCCAATTGAGAGAATCGGAGTTATCTGGTCATCATTGCCTGAATATATCGTGAGCTTTCCATTCACTAACTGTGCTGTCTTCACTATCTTGCTTATGTTCGAGTTCGCTTCTTTTATTCCGGCTATCATTGGATGATCTGCAAGTGCCGCATATGTTTCAGGCTCAATGTTTATGCCTGTCCTTGATGGAACGTTATAGAGGATTAACGGTTTTGTTGATGCGTCTGCAATCGTCGAATACATTTTGATGAGTCCGTTCTGCGTGGTCTTGTTGTAGTACGGGGTAACGCAAAGCAGTGCATCTGCGCCTACATCACAGCAGTACTTCGTGAGCTGAATTGCATATCTCGTATCGTTTGAACCTGTTGCGGCTATCACTGGGCATCTTCCGTTTATGCGTTCGACTGCAAATTTCACGACTGCTTTGTGTTCTGCATCATCGAGGGTTGAACCTTCACCTGTCGTACCTGCAATCACGAGCGCATTGATTCCTTCTTCACACTGCCAGTCGATTACTCTTCCGAATGAATCATAATCTACTCCGTTATCATTTGTCGGTGTGATTAATGCTGTAGCTACTCCCTTGAAGATTGGTTTTGTTATCATGAAAACAATCTCTCCTTCTGAAATATGTAATATGAAAACGAAAACTCACAAAAAAACCGCCCCATGAATGAGCGGTTTTATGATACGCAAATCTAAATGTATCTCCGTCATTCACTGAGGCAAGGTTAAATTACGCTTTATCTTCAGTGATGACATCTTATAGGGCATAAATATTTTTGCTGATTCAAAAATGAACTTCGTCATGATGTTTACACCCTCCTTATTTGCATGTGAATTCATATTGCGAGAAATGATAACCGTGAAAATTTATTCTGTCAATCTTTCACGTCTTCATAGTGTCTGGCACATGAATATATCATTAATTCATTGTCTTCCAGTCTGTATATGAGCCTGTGTTCTTCGGTTATACGTCTGCTCCACATTCCCGAAAGATTTTCCTTCAATGGTTCTGGCTTACCTATTCCGTAATTGCCATTCCGTATTATGTCCTTCACAAGACTGTTTATTTTCTTCAGAATAGCTTTGTCTTGCGTCTGCCAGTCTACATATTCCTGCCAGGCATCTTCTGTCCATGAAATATTCATAGCTAGTCTTCCACCTCTATTAAATCGTGAACGATAACTTTTCCTTCTTTGGCCTGCTGTACACTCTGCATTATGTGTTCAAGATTTACTCCGCTGAAGTATTCATCGTATTCTGCTTTCTCTTCAATTTCCTGAAGACGTTTTCGTTCATCATAAGTCATGCCTATGCTAAATGGAATTTCCTTCTCACGTATAACTTGCCTGAGAAAAACATTAACTGCCGTCTGAATATCAAACCCGAACTCATCAAGAAGTTCCTTTGCCCTTTCTGCTGTAATATCATCTACATATACGTTCATGATTTTCATCTCCTTCGTGCGAATACTATCACGAAAAATTTTGTGATTGCAACTTTAACAACGTGATATAATTAGCTAGGTTTTATCAGTAAAACTTTTTTATAAAATATATTTTCAAGGAAGGATTGATTTTCTTGGGCATTTTCAGAAAAGTTTTTGCACTTATAATTTGTGCCTTCATACTTCCATGTTCATATGCTTATGCCGCAGAGTATCGTTATGCAACAACAAATATGACATGGGCAGAGTTCTATGCTGGGGAAGTGAATCAGACTTCATCGGCTCTCGAAGTAGAAGGTCTTGATGCAATTACTTCACCGACTACATTCGCAATCTCTCGTTTCCCTCTCTTAGTCTCAGAATCAAATGACAACGGGAGCACAATATCGGGAGTGAAAGCAGTACCGGTACGAATGACAGAAGCAGTTTATGAATCACTCAGTAACAGAATGAGATTCACATTCTCAGATGAGACATTCAGCGAGTACAAAGATGTGAATGCAGACGGTTCATTCGGAAAAATGATAACTGAAACGACAACAGCAACAGGTGCAACATTAACACTCGGAAGCGGAGCATCAGCAACATGGGGAAACTATCAGCTCACGATTTCAAATGCGAATATTAATATCGGACTTAGTGATGACAAGATAGCAAGAAATTATCTAGGCGCATTGATTGAAACTTCCGATGGCAAGGTTTACGGAATGAGACACGACTGCAACCTTTGGAGCGATGCAAACACGATAGCATTCTGCGTGAACGACAAATATGTTGAACCGCACGGATTCGGAGTAGTCAGAGATTATGATTACACAGCTTCACTCGAAGGAAAGACAATAAGCAAGATAACATTCATGCTGAAGAATATTCCTGATGTCGTAATTAACTGCAATATTTTCGTGAAACGACAGACAGCAGCAACAGTAAAGGCAGAAGAACCTGACGGAGGATTTATAGCACCGGCAGAAAGTCCGAAGTTAAAGATGATATTTACTAATGCACCGGCAGTATACGCAATCAAATCCGTGTACATGGGAAGCGGACGTAACAGAACGAACATAACAGACTATACATATGCAGACGGTGTACTGACGCTCAACGGAACTGTGATGCCTGGAAGCTATACGGCAGTATTCGAGACGACAGATTATACAGACATATCTGCGAGCTTCACGTTCTATTCGACAGATGCAAACAGCTCTATCATCTCAGGAGATAATCTCGGTGATGTAAATTTTCTTCTCACTCCCAAAGGCGCAGTATCATCAGTAGATGCGGAGCTTGAGCGCGGAAATTTCGTGAATGCATCCGACTACACAAGCCCCGATTTGAATCGCTCAGTTCCCCTTTCAGGAATGAAGAATCAAGTTGAAGGTTCCGGCTTCAGCTTTGACATCAAATTGAACAATCTCCCTTCAGGAAAAACTGCAGTAGTTGGATTCGGGAAAATATTTTACCTCACACCTAGTAACTGCGGTGAAAAATACTCTCAAATATACTCGTCAATCTCAAAGCTCCCAACATACCCAAGCGGATACAAATCTGTAGACGGCGATATGTTCAGGAGCATGGGACTTCGTGCAATGTCAGTTCAGAATGGCAAGACTGTTGACGTAACAAGTTATGTAGGTGCAGGTGCAATGATAAGCGATGACGAACACATAATGATATATTACGGTGTCATGCTCGCAGATGCCAACACTGGAGAAATCAGAGAAGGAGATACATACGCATTCTCGCCTGAAGGGGAAACTCTCGTAAGTGATGGTTCGAGAGACGGACATCTGATAGCAGCATGGTACTTTGAATTATTATCATCATCATTAAGTTCAGCAATAAGTTCATCAAGCGGAGGATGTGTGTCGTTCGGTATTTCATCAGGAATATTGTTTCCCATGCTCGCATTCATAAGTTCACGGAAAAAATAATCATCTTCGATTCATACACGCAGATTCAAAACGAAGGAGCTTCCCAGAAATTTACGGGAGGCTCTTTTGATTTAGTTCTGCAAATTGTACACTTGATTTGATTCAACAAGTGAATTAATTTGTTCGCGTTCAAAAATTTTTATTGAAGGAGTTCGATTTTATAACATATGCTTAGAACTATTGATCCTTTTCTTGTCGCTGGCCTCTTATTCTTCATGAGCCTCGTTGCTGGTACTCTCTCAGAAAAAATTAAAGTACCTGCATTGATTCTCTTCCTCGCAATCGGAATGTTCGCAGGCGTAGATGGGCCTGGAGGTTTATACTTCAATGACGCAGAAGCCGCCAATAATGTAGGAACGTTAGCATTAGCATTCATATTGTTCTCAGGAGGATTCCAAACACGATGGGAGGACGTGAAACCAATCGTAACTCAAGGTGTCGTACTCTCAACACTCGGAGTATTCTTCACTGCCGTCATAATGGCTATACCTCTCGCTATGCTTCCTCAGTTCACATACAAAGATGCATTCCTTCTCGGCTCTATCATCTCTTCAACTGATGCCGCAGCAGTCTTCTCAATTCTCAGAACTCAGAAAGTAGGCGTAAAGGGAGCACTGAAACCCTTACTTGAATTTGAATCAGGAAGCAACGATCCAATGGCAGTCTTCCTTACGATAACAGCAATAAACTGGCTGAACAGTCCAGAAGTCCCATTGTTCGACATGGCCATTAAGTTTGTGATTCAAATGGCAGCTGGCGGAGCTATGGGTCTCATCATGGGAAGGTTAGCGTGCTATGCAATTAAGAAGCTCAAAGTCTCAAATGAAGCGTTATATCCTGTATGGGGAATATGCATTGTATTAACTACATTCGGAATTACTGAAACAGTTTACGGCAATGGTTATCTTGCAGTGTACATCTGCGGAATCGTAATGGGAGGCGGAGATTTCCTGTACAAGTATAGTCTTCAGAGATTTCATGAAGGATTCGCATGGCTCATGCAGATTATCATGTTCTTAGTGCTTGGCCTTCTCGTTACACCTACAGAGATAATCAACGTGCCAGTAATAAAGACAGGAATGTTCATATCGTTCTTCTTAATGTTCATCGCAAGACCTGTAGCTACATTCATATGCACAATATTCAGCAGGTTCAATGTCCGCGAAAAATTATTCGTATCATGGACAGGACTCAGAGGAGCAGTGCCGATTATACTTGCGACATACCCTTTAACAGAAGGACATCCTCAGGCAAAGTACATGTTCAACGTGATATTTTTCGTCGTCTTAACGTCAGTAATGATTCAGGGCAAAACTCTTGCATATGCGGCCAAGCTCCTGAAACTTGATGCAGTTGTACGAGAGGCCAGAACATGGACACTGAACTTCGACATAACGCCTGCTTCAGGAACTGATGAGACTCGTGAAGTTGATTTGAGTAATGATTCGGCGGCTGTTGGTCTTTCGGTTAAGGATCTGAGATTCCCTGAAGGAGTTACGATACTGCTCATAAATCGCGGAGATAAGTACATGATTCCTAAAGGCGGAACTGTCTTACAAGACGGAGATACGTTATTGTTATTCGGAGATCGTGCAAAGCTGTCAGACATTGAGAAGAATTTGACCAAACGCATAGAACATACGAATTAGTTTGTTGATTTTTGCTGAGACTGCGATAATATTTTTCCCAGAAGAATCAAAACTTTTCATTAGTGAGGGGAATGATAAAGATGAATACCCAAAGGATAAAAGAACTTCTCAGCGACCTATTCACTTTGCGCACAGTATGGATAGACAAAGGTCAAGGTCAATGGTCTGTGAAGAAAAGAATGCACCCGTTATTGCGTGGAACACTATGGACACTTGCAGTCATAGCATCATTGACAGTATACGCTGCACTGAAGAATGAATCGCTTCCGAAACCAGAGCAGGCAATAGCGAAGACAATTGAACCTGAGAAACCTTCAGAGATTCAGAAGCAAACAGTTCAGCCAGTTCAGCCGTTGAAGACAATGGCAATGAGACGCGAGATAATACTTCCGTCTGAAATGAAACCTGAAACAGACAGAATCATGATACCTGTAAAGAGGCCCGAACCAATAAAGAGACATGAAGCACCCAGAGTGCGGACGTTCAATATGCCTAATGACGGGATGTATAGAATCCTAGTGAACAAATCTGAACATAAACTATGGCTGTTAAAAGGGAATAAACTTGTTCGTGAATATTCGATTGCGACAGGAAAGAATCCCGGCGATAAACAGAGAACAGGAGATAACAGAACGCCCACAGGAAATTTCAAGATAGTATCGATTGAAGATGCCTCGAAATGGTCTCATGATTTCCGCGACGGCAAAGGCAAGATTAAGGGTGCATATGGGCCGTGGTTCTTGAGGCTCGATGCTAAAGGCTGGAAGGGAATCGGTATTCATGGGACGCATGACCCTGATTCAAGAGGGACTAATGCAACAGAAGGATGTATACGCCTTAGCAATGAAGATATAGATGAGCTGAAGCAGTATGCATATAGGAACATGCCAGTAATAATAAGGGAGAATTAGAGAGAACAAATGCTTAAATGCGGAATAGTAGGTTTGCCTTTATCGGGTAAATCAACGGTCTTCAATGTAATAACGAGAGCAGGAGCAGAGGTTAAGCCTTATGCAGGAGGAAAGACAGAACCTAATCGTGCGTTAGTGAGCGTACCCGATAAGAGGTTCGATAAACTTGTTGAGATATTCAAGCCGAAAAGCGAAAAGCCCGCTGACGTTGAATTTGTAGACTTGGCCGGTTTATCGCGAGATGCAGGAAAAGGTGCAGGACTTGGGAATTCATTTTTGTCGTTCGTGTCAGAGAGTGAAGCGTTGCTGCATGTCATTCGTGTATTCAGGAATTCATCTGTGCCTCACCCAGAGAACAGTATAGACCCATTGAGGGATTATCGAATCGTTGAGGCGGAATTAATCTATCGTGATTTAGGAGTAATCAGCAACAGGTTAGCACGTCTTGAGGAGAAGAAGGCCAAGAAGAAATTAACGCCTGCCGAATCATCTGAACTTGAACTCCTGAAGAACCTTGAATCACATCTGCTTGATGAAAAGCCATTGAGGGAATATGAACTTTCAGATGAACAGAAGAGATCACTCTCAGGATTTGCATTCCTGACACTGAAACCTGAACTCGTAGTGCTGAATCTCGATGACACTCAGACAGACGAGAACATACCAGAGCTTTCAGGTCTTATGTCTGAAATGTCGAAGAAGGGAATCAAATCCGTGCGTGTATACGGAGCCACAGAAATGGAACTTGAACAGCTTGACCCAGAAGAACGAATCGAATTCATGAAGGACTTGGCCATAACTGAGCCTGGAAGAGAGAGATTGATTCACGAGGCATATAAACTTTTGGGATTGATTTCATTCTTTACATCAGGAAGTGATGAAGTTCGTGCATGGACACTCAGAGAAGGAGCTAATGCAGTTGAGGCGGCGGGAGCGATTCATTCGGATTTAGCGAGGGGATTCATTCGTGCGCAGGTCGTTGCGTATGATGATTTCATTGCGAATGGTGCATCTATGTCTGCTTGCCGTGATAAGGGTGTGCTTCGTCTTGAAGGCAAAGAATATATCGTGAAGGACGGAGACATGATAGAGATTCGCTTCAACGTTTAATACTATGGATATTTCAGAATCAGGAGAAAAATGGAAGATTTATTACGAAGCCGCAAAATTAGAATATGAATATGCTGTTACTAATTCGAGCAAGCTGGATAGTAAAGCATACACTCTTCTAACTGTATGTGCATTTCTCTTTACTGCACTCTATACGGTAATGGGGTACGTGAAAGAAAATTTTGTGTGGCACATTTCAAAAGGAGTATGCGGTTATGTACCTGTCATCTTGTCTTCATTCCTTCTTCTAATGGCTGGATGGTATCTCTCAAAGTCTATTTTTCTTCTGATTGCTATATTAAACGATTCGAAGACGGGAAGAGCCAATGTATACGAGCTGATGAATGACAATATACCTCAAGAAGAGAACTATGAGATAACTCTGAGACGTTTTGCTATGACGTATGCATCATATACTAAGGCAGGAGAACAAGCCCGCGAGGAAAGACACAAAAAACTTGCGCGTAGTATTGAATGCATTTATCATTCTCTCTATGCTATATTCGGAATGTTCGTAATTTTGCTTTCGGGATTCATCTTACAGCAATAACCATGAATGGAGGTAGTATTATGGAGCCTAGAGACTTTACAGAAAAAATTTCAGGTTTTGATGATGCAATAACAAAGTTTGCCAGGAATATGGAACCAATAAATCAGCTTCCTTCCATTGAGGCCATAGAAAACAGCAAGTATTCAAGTTTAATATTTGAGAACGGCGAAATATGGCCGGAAAGTGAATAAAATAACTCCCCCGTTTTTCATTGCGGGGGAATTTTTTTTGTCTTACAATCCTAAGTTGAAAAGGTTATCTATCAATTGCTTCTTGAATTGCTCCGTCGTCGATATATCTTCCCCACTCTTCTCACCAGGCCCTGTCGGAATCTTCAACCTTATGTTGAACTTCGCTTCTGATTTCTGTTTTTCTTCATCACCATTCAGCACATCAATCGGCAGAAAGTCTTCAATAGGCTTCGTAACTTTCAGGTTCTCAATTCTAAGATTGTTCCACGAGTTAGAAAGCGTAAATGATACATTCTGAAGGTCTCTGCCCTGAAGTCCCATTGCCCGGCTCGCAGCATCCTTCAATACGTTTCTGGTAAGCCCGCCGGTCATGTACTGAAACACTCCCTTCATCGCTCCAAGAAACTGATCTAAAAGTTTCAGGTCAAATCTTCCATCGCACAGCAGATTCAATCCCTTTCCGGGTATACCGCATGAACCGTTAATCATGAAGTATCGGTACATAGGTTCATCTACACCAGCACGCGCACCTGTTCCGGGATTCAGGAATAAGTCAGTTCCGTCCCAGAAGAATGTACCGTTAATCTTCTCGAATGATATGCGTTTCGTAGGCGATATGTTCTCAATCATCGCTAGTTTATGAACATAACCCGATGATGTCGAAAATTTTCCGTTCGCAAAACTCATCGCCATCATTCCGCCGTAATGCCCCTTCATGTTCACCTGTCCGTCAACTGTCCCGACTAACTCTCCTTCAGGCATAAAAGGTGTCGCAAGTTTCCCGAAGTCTAAATGCGATACATCAACTTTGCCTTCCCATTCACTTTTGTTAAGGTCTAAATCAAAGTCCGTGTTCACAACTCCGTCATAGAGTTTTATGCTGCCCTTCTTCATTCGTATCTTGTTGTTCGAAGTCATATATATAACCGGCATGAATATATTCTTAATCTCTATATTGTCCATCACTGTTAAGTTTCTCGCTTTAACATCTATGTTTATGTTTGAATTCGGCTTCGTACTTCCCTTCACGTTTATCGTGGCGTAACCTCTCACCATCCCGGACATGTCCGGCATCTGTGTTTGAATTGCATGATCTAAATCAAAAGGTTTCGTGTCTACCTGATAAACCCATATTCCGTTTTTATTCTGAACATCAACATCTACTTTAGGCTTAAACTTTCCTATTCGTGCTCCTGCATTTATCACATAATGATTCTCTGACGGCGACTTCAGGTCTACGTTTATATCTTCAATATTACGACCGCTAACTTCAATCGGTGAGTTCACTTTTACATTCAGTGTCGGCTGTGAGATTATTCCGTTCAGATTGATATTGCCATTGATTGTTCCTTCTGCCGGAGCATTTCCCATTGCGGCAATGAGTATAGGTTTGAGTTCGAGATTCTTCACTGATGCATTGATATTCACTCCACTCTTCATGAAGTTTTTCTGATCTATTATCAGACTTCCTCGACCATTTATGTCAGCTCCGTTGATTTTCGCCGAAAATGTCTTCACGTTCACTCGCTTCATGTTCCCGACACCTTCAATCGCTGCTTCAGGCATATTCACGAGATTTCCGACCTTCACACCTGATGCATATACTCCTGCATTAACACTCGCCGTATTCATTGGGCCTCTCACGACAGCAAAGCCTCGTACTCTTCCTGATATTGGCATGGATTTATCCTGAAGATTGAATCCTTTCAGAAGTTCAGCGAGATTTATTCCCTGCGTTGATGCTGTGAGGTCGAGACCTGGATTTGATGCGTTAGCGATATTCACACTGCCTTTGAGATTCAATGTGCCTCCTGGAAGTGATGCTCTTGCGTCTGAAATTTTAAGTACGTTATTTGCAAAACTCAATGGGACATTCAGATTGCCTATTCTCATTCCTGCATAGCCTGCGTTCTTTCCAGTTAGAGTTACATTTGCCTTTATGCTTTCAGGTCTGGTGTATCGTCCTGATGCATCAGCTTTGAGATTATATATGCCTGATAAGTCTTTAAGTTCTGGAATTGCTTTAGGGTCAAAGTTGTCCGCATTTGCATTGAATGTGAATGATGAATCTTTCAGGTTTGCTCTTGCTGATGCCCTCAGTGCCGCACGTCCAAGATTAGCCGAAAAACTTTCGAGACTGGCCATGTTCCTTTGGTAATCATATTTCAGATTCGCGAGCAGCTTCGTTAATGTGATTCCGTTCGCGCTTAACTTGTCCGATGTAACTTTTCCCGTAACACTCAAATCATTTGCTACTTTCGTGTTCAACGTAATCTTTCCTGACGGCTTGCTTATGCTTTTTGCCGCTTCAGGGAACGCACGAATCAGAGTGTTCAAATCGAGATTCACGATTGAGATTACTGCCTGAGGTTTAAATTCGCCATTCTTATCCTGCAATGCTTCTCCTCTTGCGAATAATTTCCCTCCGAATATCTCTCCTCCCATTGATATTTTAGGTGTCTGTTTGGGCTTGAGATTAACATTTGCATTCAGTCCGCGAATAATGTTAATCCCTGCCGCTGTTATCGATGGAATATCCGCTTTTATGTCCGCGTTCGTTCGTCCCAGAATGTCGCCGCTAAGTATCGTATCGATATTAAAGCGTATGTTTCCTCCTTCACCTTTAAGTCCTGCTTCGGGTGCAAACATTCTGCCGATTTCATTCAGTGATATGTTCTTGGCCTCACCCTTAGCCCGTAATTTCATGTCCTGAATGTCCATTGTGCTGCTGAGATTCACGCTTGCAACGTCAGTCTTCAGTCTCGCATCATCAATCGTGAGTGTCCTTCCTCCGTCCCATTTGAATGGCAGCCTGAATGATAACGGAATATCCATGATATTAGCTCTTGGCATTGAGATGATACCTGATGCATTCATGATGTCGTCTTTAGTGTCGATGAATATTCTGCTGTCTATTCGTCCTGATGCTTTTATTCGTTCGGGTGAAAATCGTATCAGTTCTTCTAGCGATAATGCTGTGAGGTCTAAACGTGCCTTCAATGGTTCAATTCTTGCAGATAATGAGCCTTTACCCTTGCCTACGGATAAATCTGATGAGACGATTTCGAAAGGGTCAAAGTTTACTTTTGCTTCTGTTCGTATGGGCAATACTTTATCTTTCGAGATTATCTTTGTGTACAGTAACAGCTTTCCTGATTCGTTCAGCGTAATCTTGTCGAGCGATACGTTTGCATACGGTGTTGTGAAGATTACATCATGAATTGCAAGGTTGAGAGGATTAATCTTCGTGAGCTTGAAAGGTTCTTCGTCTTCAGATTCAGTTTCTTCGTCTTCGTCATCTGAGTCTGACGAGAAATAATCCACTACCTCAAGAATTCTGTCCAAGTCAGAACGTACTCCTGCTATCTTCAATGACTTCACAAATGGTATTCCGTCATTGCCCTTCGTAATTGCTTCCCAGTCAGGCAGAACTGATGCGTGATTGAGAGATAATACATTCTTATCATTCGATGTGAGTTTTACGCCGTCAATCGAAAATCCATCGTTCTTATTCCCGTTCACGCCTGCGAGTTTGAATTTCAATGTATCAAATCCTCCGCTTACTGCACCGACATCAATTGAGTTTATGAAAGGAATTCCTTCAAGACCTTTTGAGACGGAAGACCAATCGGGATTAACATATGCATGTGAAAGCGAGATTAACTCTTTGTCTCCTGAACTTGCTTTTACATCACTCACATAATAACCGTCTGGCTCAGTTCCATGTATGTCCTTCACATGAAACTTGAAGTTCTCAATCTCTCCGTTGATGCCTCGAACATTCACTGACTTCACGAAGGGCAATCCGTCCATGCCATTGAGGACACGATTCCAATCCGGGCTTACTGAAGCATAATCAAGAGTGAAAATATCTTTGTCGCCTGAAATGATTCGCAGTCCATCAAGTGAATATCCGTTACGCATTGAGCCGTTTATGTTCTGAATCTCAAGCTGAAGAGGTGAAAGAAAGTAATTGCCTGCTCTTTGCGCCAGAGGGAGAACTAACCATGAACCTGTATCGAACCAGAATAACGCAGCACTTAAAGCCGCGAGTATAATCAAGAGGTATATGAAATATTTTATGAGCGAACTTATAAACCGCACGATTAAATTTCACTTCCTGAAAAATTTTCGTTAATTATATTCTAAAATGTGGTATAAATTTACGTTGCCAAAAAAAATTTTTATGTATGGGGGTAATGACGATTCCGGCATCAAAAAAAGCAGGCTCATCAACTGCAAAGATAAAAGCAAAGACCTCAACAACTGCGAAGAAGAAAACATCATCATCAAAAACGACATCGAAAGCTAAGAAGATAATTGCAGGTACAGCCGATAAAGGGAAAATATTGGTCATAGTTGAATCACCATCGAAAGCAGCAACATTATCGAGTATGCTGGGACGAGGCTATGTAGTACGTTCAAGCAAGGGACACATGAAAGATTTACCCAAGAGCAGACTTGCAATAGACATTGAACATAATTTTGAACCTGAATACATACTCGTTAAAGGCAAGGCATCTCTCAAGAATGAATTACTCAAGCTCGCACAGAATGCATCACACGTTCTCTTAGCGTCTGACCCTGACCGTGAAGGTGAAGCTATTGCGTGGCACTTGGCCGACATACTCGGAGTGAATCTGAATGAGAAGTGCAGAGTTCGATTCTATGAGATAACAGCCAATGCAGTGAAAGCCGCAGTGAAAAATCCAGACTACATAGACATCAACAAAGTAGACGCACAACAGGCACGAAGGATATTAGACCGTCTTGTAGGCTACTCATTAAGCCCGTTATTGTGGAAGAAGATTCGTTACGGTTTATCGGCAGGACGTGTTCAGTCTGTAGCATTGAATCTGATCTGTGAACGCGAACGTGAAATCATGAATTTCATTCCAGATCCGTATTATGTAATTACGGCTAAAGCTGAGAATTCAGACAGACATTATGAACTCCGAGCATACAAACTTGACGGCAAGACCTTAATGAAGAATAACCTTCCTCTTCTCATCAATACGAAAGAGAAAGCAGATGAGATTATTGCGGAGATAAGAGCAAGTGAACTTGTAGTGCGTGAATTCAAATCGAAGAACGTATCACACTCAGCACCTGCACCATTCAGGACGAGTACACTTCAGCAGGAAGCCTCGAAGCGTCTGGGCATGGCACCAGCACACACGATGAGAATTGCACAGGCATTGTATGAGGGTATCATGATTCACGGACTAGGCCATGTAGGACTGATAACGTACATGAGAACTGACAGCCTGAGAATATCGAATGAAGCGTTGAACATGTGCAGAGAGTTCATAAAGTCGTCATACGCTCCTGAATACCTTCCCGATAAGCCGAACATCTTCGGGTCTAACAGCAAGGCAAAAGTTCAGGATGCACATGAAGCAATTCGACCGACAGATATAACATTAACCCCTGAAAGATTGAGAGATGCATTAACGCCTGAACAGCATAAACTGTATTCGCTGATATGGAATCGATTCACAGCGGGACAGATGAGTGATGCGGTAACGGCCAAGTCAACACTGAAGGTAAACGCAGGACGTGTTGACCTTAAACAGGAAGGCGAGACATTAGTTTTTGATGGATGGAGCAAGTTATGGCCTCTCGATATGAAAGGTTCAGTTGTCTCTAAGATAAACGAAGGAGAAGTGTTATCGCTTTCTGATGTTCAGAGTGAGAAGAAAGCAACGAAACCGCCAGCAAGATATTCGGAGGCAGGATTGATTCGCACGCTTGAAGAGAATGGTGTAGGAAGACCTTCAACGTATGCAACGATAGCAGGAACGTTAGACTCGCGGGGATACATTGAGAAAAATGAAGAGAAGAGATTTTATCCGACATCACTTGGAATGGTAGTAGATGAATTCCTCGCACAGTATTTCAACCGTAAGGATTTATCCTCGATTGTTGATGCAGGTTTCACTGCACAAATGGAAAAGGAACTTGATGAAGTAGAAGATGCCCAAAGGAAATGGCTGGATGTAGTGAGTGAATTCTGGAATGAGTTCTCGAATACACTTGATGAGGCACAGGAAGCCCCGAAAGTAGCATTGCCCGGCCCTGAACCGATTGGTGAATCATGTCCAGAATGCGGAAATGATTTAGTGAAGAAGCGCGGCAGATTCGGAGAATTCATTGCGTGTTCAAATTACCCTGAATGCAAGTACACACGTCCGATATTAAGCACAATAGGCGTGAAGTGTCCGAAGTGCGGAGAGGGAGACATAGTGAAGCGTAAGAGCAAAAAGGGAAGGACATTTTACGGATGTTCTAGATACCCTGAATGCGATTATGTTGCATGGAATCGTCCAGCAGGAGAGAAGTGTCCTGAATGCGGAGAGGATTTATTCATAAGGGGATCAAGTTTATTCTGTACGAAGTGCGGATACAAGTCGCAGGGTGATGCAGTAAATGAATGAAATAAAAGGAGTCAGCATTTGAATTTTATAACGTGCTGGCTCTATAATAATTTTTTAGGAGGTGTTTAACTTGTCGTTATTCGGCAAAATCAAAAGTGCAGTGAAAAAATTTTTATGGTTCTACGTTCCGTATGATAAGGAAGTGAAGATAAATTATCTCCTCAGTCATAATTTCAGAAAAAGCGTTAATGAGATTCGCAACAGTTTTTCTCATCATGAATCTGTTCCTTCACACAAGAAGCCAGGAAAAAAATTATGTATTGTCTTCATGTGTCAGGCTGTAAGTGTATGGAACTCGATGAAATCTATCTATCTTGCCGCTAAGAGAGACAATGATGTTGATGCGTATATTCTTGCGATACCAGAGAAGATAATGCATGAGAATTATGATGTGAATCACGAAGAGTATGATGTGAACCGTGCATATGATATGTGTTATGAGTTCGACAAAGACACGATAAGTGCATACGATTATTATTCAAAGACATGGTTTGATCTGCGAAGTCTTGAACCCGATTACGTATTTATTCCGAGACCTTATGATATTCATCTTCCTCCATGTTATCGCAGTGATGAAGTGAAGAAGTATGCAAGGATTTGTTTTCATGCATATTACTATCCAATAGCTGTATGGAGTTTCAAGCTCTTAGGTCTAAAGTTCATGGTGAACTGCTCATTGATATTTGCCCATTCAGAATATCATGAGGCTATGCTCGATAACATCATAAGATTTCTTCATGTTTTTGACATAAAAGCAAAGTTCTTAGGTTTCCCGAGATTCGATTTATTCAGTAATTATACACAACCTGGG
>CAJOMU010000002.1 GCA_905235735.1 uncultured Synergistales bacterium | reverse complement strand
AATCTATAAGAAAGATTTATTTTGTTGAGTTTATATCGTAGTTCCTGACGTCTTACCAGACCACACACTCTGAATCGCTCAGACTAACCCATATATGTTGTCATATTGTAAGCGTCATATTGTCTGCATGAACCTTTTATCTTTCTATATGTTACTGCCCCCGAATCAACAAACGGCTTCAGGATTTCATACGTATTATCTGTGCTGTCATTATCGTATATGAAGAAGTGTGATACTCCCTGCTTAAAGTGAAAGTTGATCCATTCTTCGAGATATGGAGCTTCATTCTTAGCAATGAGAACCAGTGCAAGACCTTCGCGCTTCGATTTTGATTCTTCTGTGTGAAAATATTTTATCAGTCCGTAAGGTAATGCTATGAGTTTCAGAATCCTCCTGATAAAGTTATTCTGCGTGTAATCTCTGCATTTATATACGAAGCTGACAGATTCACTTGCTACCTTCAAAACATATTTCAGCGAACTCATTTACTTTCTTCCTCCTTATCTGTTAGTGTTATGGCCTGTATATCTTCTTTGAACGCGAATCCCTCTTCAACTTTTCCTGCTTCCTGTATGCTCCTTCAAGCGCACGTACCAGTTCTCCCCAGCGTTTTGACCACGCAATCTCTGCCTTGCTTGGCTCTCCATATCCAGGTCTATCGATTGCATCAATGTCTTTAGGAGATTTATATACAGTGAAACTCTCACCGTCAAATGAAACTGAAGAACCATCATCAAAAGGGATATACACTCTCATGATTTCATCCTCAATGGTAGTTTTGAACTCATCACAATCGCATCTTCTCCGTTGGAATAATATCCTCGCCGAACTCTCTCCGTTATGAATGACATGTGAGTATAAAGAGCAATTGCCGGAGAATTTGATTTGCGTACTCGAAGCACTAACCTTTTGAGATTGAGATACATCGCGCAATCACTGACTGCTAATAATAACTGCGTTCCGATTCCATTCCTCTGAAATTTCCTGTCAACGATTAATGACATCAATACACCTCTTCGATTCTCACGGCCAAGTACTGCATAGCCTAACAGAGGAGCCTCCGTTGTCGTTGCGAAGGCCCCTATGTAAGTTGTCTCATTCTCGGATTCTTCATTCAAATCCGATTTGATTACGTCTTCAGGCCATGCCCATGATACTGACGCGTTAAGTCTCAATATTCCCGGCAAGTCGTTGAACGTCAAGAAATCAATTTCAGGAAGGTACACTGTTTAAATTACATTCCTCTGTTTATCGTCTGGTTTCGGTCTGCTCCAACTCCGATTAACGCAACTGGTGTATGAAGCGTATCCTCAATGTATTTCACGTATGATTTCGCATTCTCTGGAAGGTCATCGAAGGTCTTGCAGTTCGTGATGTCATCGTCCCATCCTGGAAGAATATCGTAGACAGGTTTCACTTCGCTTAGTGTTCCTGTGTCTGTAGGCCATGATGTAATCTTCGCGCCGTCTTTCTCATAGGCAACGCATACTTTTATTCCTCCCATACCCGTTAAGACATCGAGCTTCGTCAATGCAATCACGTCCGCACCATTGAGTTCCGTTGCATACCTCAAAGCTACCATATCAAGCCAGCCGCATCGTCTTGGCCTTCCTGTTGTTGCTCCGAACTCATAGCCATTCGCACGAAGTTTCTCGCCGTCTTCTCCGAAATCTTCTGTCGGGAACGGGCCTTCTCCAACTCTAGTAGTGTATGCCTTCACAACGGAAATAACGCGCGTCAAATCATGCGGTGAAAGTCCTGTACCCGTGAATGCTCCTGATGCTGATGTTGATGAACTCGTTACATACGGATATGTCCCGTGATCTATATCGAGTAATGCTGCCTGTGCTCCCTCAAGCAATACATGCTGACCTTCATCTACCGCCTTCCTCAATAACGCTCTCGTGTCGTCAACATAAGGTGCTAATTCCTCTCCCCATTTACGTGCTGGTTCATAGACCTCATCGAATGCAAGAGGCTTCTGATTGTAGAGTTTCGTGAACAGCTGATTTTTCTCTTCGAGTATGTATGTCAGTCTCTCACGAAGAACATCAGCATCAATTAAATCTTCAACCCTCAACCCAGAACGCGAATACTTATCCACGTAGCATGGCCCTATTCCGCGTCCTGTCGTTCCTATCTTGCGTCCTTTACCTCGTGCTTCTTCCTGCAGCTTGTCGAGCATCCGATGATACGGCATAACAACATGTGCATGAGGACTTACTGCTAAACGTGCTCTGTCCTGTCCCTTTGCGAAAAGCTCTGATGTTTCCTTCAGGAATTCTTCAGGGTCAATCACAAGTCCGTTGCCCAAGACGCATAACTTTCCGGGATAAAGCATTCCCGAAGGCAGAAGATGAAATACTACCTTCTGACCATCTGCCACGACCGTATGACCTGCATTTGCTCCGCCCTGATAGCGGACGAATACATCAACGTCTGAACCGAGAATGTCTACTACTTTTCCTTTGCCTTCATCGCCCCATTGTGCTCCTACGAGAAGGTCTACGTTTTTGTTACTCAAAATTTAAATCTCTCCTTAAATGAAATTTTTTTATCGTTTGCCTGCTACAGGTCGTAATAACTTCTTCACTTCTGTTATCGCTCGCTGTAATTGTTCATCTTTCAGCTTGTCCCTGTTGGGTTCTCCTTTAACTTCAATGTCAGGCGATAATCCAACATGATCTATCACTTTCCCAGAAGGTGTATAGTATCTCGCAATCGTAACATACACTCCGCTTCCGTCAGTCAATGGGAATAATGTCTGTACGCTTCCCTTTCCGAAACTCTTCTCTCCTATCAGCTTGGCACGTCCTCTGTCATTCAATGCTCCTGCTACAATCTCACTTGCACTTGCACTGCCTCCATTGATTAGCACGGTCATTGGCATGTTCGTTAGGTACTGCGACTTATCAACGTAATATTTCTCATTGGCTCTTTCTGCTCTGCCTTTGGTCTCAACTACAAGGCCATTCTTCAGGAAGAGGCTTGCGATTTTCACACTTACATCAAGAAGTCCGCCTCCATTGTTACGAAGGTCAAGAATTAAACCGCGCATTCCCTGACGCATTAAATCTCGCACTGCATTCCTCGTATCATCGTCTGTGTTATGCTTGAACTGCGACAACCTCACATAGCCTATATCATCAGAGAGCATTTCATAACGTACACTTTTAAGCTGTATGATTTCGCGCGTAATGTCAAAACTCAAAAGTTCATCTTCACCTTCTCGACGTACCCATATGACTACGTTCGTATCTGGTTCTCCTCTGAGCTTCTGTACAACTCTGTCTGATGTCCAGCCCATTACTACATCATCGTCTACTTTCACTATGTGATCTTTCGGTTTCAGTCCCGCCTTCTCTGCCGGTGAATCTTCCATCGGACTTATCACTAATATCTGTCCGTCCCGATCTCCTATATACATTCCTAATCCGCCGTACTTCCCCTCAAGTTCAATTTCCTCATCCTTGAGCTGTGAGGGCGATACGAATCTCGTGTATGGATCTTTCCATGCCTCAACCATTCCTTTCGCTGCTCCGTGAAGCAAATCATCTTCAGTTGCAGGTTTGGTCTCCGCATCTACCTGATAGCTCTCAATTATGTAGCGTATCTGACGAAGAAGCCATAATGAACGAACATTGAACGGTGATATTCGGTTAAAATCTGATTCGGAAAAATCCGCTGCCGGAGCCTGGTATGTTCTGAGGAATCCAAATGATGCAAGTATTATAAATATTAAGATATAAAATTTATTTTTGGGTTTATTCAATATGAAGTACACCTGCCTTCTTAAAATAGCAAAAATTATACAGCATTCATGAAAATTTTATCTCCGCAGATAGTTCATAGGGTTCTGGGCGTTTCCGTTCTTCCTTACCTCGAAATGTAATCCGTATCCAGAATCCGTTCCCGTATTCCCTACTCTCCCTATCACTGTTCCCGTTTTCACAACTGCACCCTCTCGTACTGATGTCCCTCCCAAATGTGCATACACCGTTGAAAGGTCTCCTCCATGATCTATAATTACAACCTGACCGAAGCCCCTCAGCCAGCCCTGATATAAAACTTCACCAGGCCCTGCCGCCTTAACGGGTGTACCTGATGCCGCTTTGATGTCTATTCCTGAGTTGAATATCTTCGTCTTGAACGTCGGGTGAACTCGTGAGCCGTACTGCATCGTTACTGTTCCGTTGAGAGGCCATGAAAGAGTTTTCACTGTTCCTGCCGCTGGTGCTTTCGATGGTGCTGATGTTGTATTTGTTTTCGATGATGCATTTGAGACTTTCGCTGTTGATGATGCCTTTGGAGTTTGCTTAGCCTGTGCATTCTTCTTCTGTCTCATTAGAGCATTGATTTTATTCCCCACTGCCCTCTGTGCATTCTCTAATTCCTTTGCGGCGGCTTCAGCTTTCTTCTGTTCATTCTGGACATTCCTCAAAAGTGAATCCGTCTTCTTTATAGTCGAATCAAATTCTTGACGTTTCCTTTTGAGTTCGTCTGTCTGTTTCGCAATCTTCTTTTTATTCTCTTCGAGCTTATTGCGTGCTTCAATCAGTTCATGCTCCTTCCGTGCAAGTTCCCTAATCATTGCCTCATCCTGCATTGCGAATCGTCTCAGCATATACGCCGTGTTTACTGCCTCATGAGGGCCTTGCGAATTCAGAATCAAACTCAAACTGTTATCCTCCGGAGTGAACTTGTACATATCAATCAATCTGTTCCTTAGTGTTGCAGTTATTACCGTAATCGATGCTTTCACGCTGGCTATCTTCTTGTTGAGTTCACTGACCGAATTCTGAAGTCTCGTGTTCTCTTCCTCAAGCGTATTCATTGCAGCCTGTGATTCATTTGCATTCTGTTTCAATCTCGATAGCTGGCTCAATAAATTTCTTGACTGTCTTGATTTCTCTTTCGCTATTGCATTGTACTGCTGAATCTTCTTCTTCATGTCGCTTTGACTCTTCTGCTGCGCTTTTATCTGATTGTCTATATTCGCACTGTACGCAGGAATCACGAAGCACATAATCATCAATGCGGCTAGTAACCTTTTCATCGTGAAAATTATTTCCTCCCTTGCTATTTCTTCAGAAAACGTATCGGGTTCTCTGGTGTTCCGAAAACACGAACCTCAAAGTGTAAATGATAGCCTGTAGTGTTTCCTGTCTTGCCTACTCTCGCTATTGTTGCTCCAGCATTCACTACCTGGCCTTCTTTCACGAGGCTTGCAGAAAGATGCGCATACAACGTTGAATATCCTCGTCCGTGATCCAGAACTACAACGCGTCCGTAACCCCTAAGCCAGCCGTCATAGATCACTTCTCCTCCAGCAGGTGCCTTAATAGCTGTGCCGTTCGGAGCAGCAATGTCTATTCCAGCGTGAAGAATCTTGCGCTTGAGTATGGGATGTATTCTGTAACCGTAACCGCTCGAAATTTTTCCCCGAACAGGCCAGTTGAACATTGAACCCTTCCCAACAGGCAAATACGATTGCTGTGCCTGTTTCCTTCTCTGCAATGCCGCTATCATCTGACCTGCTGCTTTCTGCGCTTCTTCTGCTTCCAGTGCTGCCTTCTCCGCTAATGCCTTCCTTCGCTGAATCGAATTTATGAATGAGTTCGTATCTTTAATGCTCTGTTTGTACTTGTCTCTTTGATTCTGAACTGAAATCGTCTGTTCTTTCAGGCGTTCCTGATGATCATTCATAGTCCGACGGGATAAGTCCATGTTCTGAACACTCTCGTAAAGCTGTGAAAGTATTGCTTCATCTCTTTCATTCACCATCTTCAGAAGATATGCTGTGTCTACGGCTTCAAGTACGCTCCTTGAGGCAAAGAGTGTCTTCATCTCCGCTGATGATCCGTACTTATACATGTCAAGAAGTCTGCCTTTCACCTGCTCAGATAATTCATCAATCTTCACCTGTTCTCTTTTCATCACCGCATCAAGTTCGCTTATGTTCTCCTGAATCTTTTGGTTCTGAAGCTCAAGCACTGTTAGCTCCTGACGTGCAAAACCTTCTTCCTGCTGAAGCGTATTTACTTTCGTCAGCAATCCTTCAACCTGTTTACCCATTCTGTTTATCTGATCCTTATATTCCCTGATCTGTCTCGTCAGTTCAGAACGTTTTTTCTCCTCTGCTGATATTTGTGCGTCTATATTCGGCTTAGCCTTTGAGGCAGAATTAACGCTGCTGGGAAGAATGATTAAGGATGTGAAAATAAGAAGCAGAATGGGAAAAAATTTCGCACCCTTCATGTCATTCCGGCCTCGTTATTGAGTTGATGAATCTCGCAACCACAAGATAACTGCATACCCACCCAAGTGTCGCACCGAATCCCGCAAGCAATGCACAGAACCTCCAGATGATTCCCCTTTCAACAATCAGGCTTGAAATCAGAAGAGGCAAGTTCTGCTGAATGAATGTTATTCCAGGAAAATATGCCGCTACTATTCCTCCTGCCGCAAGAATTGCACCGATAAGCGCAAGAAGCGTTCCCTCAAGTACAAACGGTGTCGCAATATATGAACGTGTTGCTCCGACAAGATACATTATTCCAATCTCCTCACGCCTTGAGTACAATGAAATGTGTATCGTGTTATATACGACCAGTGCAGTTATGATTACGGCGAGCAGGAACATCACTAACGCTACCCTTGATGATATTCGCGACAATGCCGAAATTCTTCTCACTACCATTCCTGCATACACTACATCTTCCACTTCGGGCATGGCCTTTAATGCCTCAACTAACGGCTCAACGTCTCCTGCATTGCGAACGTGAATCTCAAAGTTCCATGGGATTGGATTATCTCCTATCATATCGAGTGCTTGTGATTGAGATCCCATTTTTTTCTGTAACTTTGCGAGACTTTCTGAAGGAGACCATGCACGCATAGTATATACGTATTCGAGTGATTGAATACGTTCGGAAATTGAATCGATATTCAGCGTGTTATCTTTCACTAAATATGCCTGAACTGCAAGCTCACTTTCAAGACGTGTAAGCAAATTCTCAAGGTTCAATGAGAATAATGTCGTTACTCCCAGTATCCATAACATAACGCCTGCTGTTATGAGTGTAAGCAGACCTAACACCCAGTGATGTACTATGAGCCTCCATGTATCGCGTAAAATATATTTTAATGTCGTCATCAGCCTGTATATGTGCCTCCTCTCTCATCACGCACTAATCTTCCGCCTTCAAGTTCAATCACCCTCTGACGCGATGCATTCACGATAGCCTGATTGTGTGTAGACATCACGACAGTAACACCTGCTGAATTAATCGCAAAAAGAATCTTCATTACGTCAGCGGCAGTGTGAAAGTCAAGATTACCTGTTGGTTCATCTGCAATGAATAATGACGGTGAATTTGCAAGTGCCCTCGCGATTGCAACTCTCTGCTGTTCTCCTCCTGATAACTGTGCGGGTCTCATGCTTCGTCTTCTCCATAGTCCGACCTGATTGATTACATCCTTCGTGCGTTCAGCTACGATTCTCTTCGGGACTGACATGGCCTCCATAGCAAACGCAATATTCTCATAGACAGTGAGAGTTTGAATCAGTCTGAAATCCTGTGCAACGAGACCAACATCACGCCTGTAATACGGGACATCAGAGCTTCTCATTCGACGTAAATCAAAATCACCGACAGCTACAGTTCCTCTTGAAGGCAATAATTCACGTGTAATTAAACGCAGAAGTGTAGATTTACCTGAACCTGTCTGACCTATAATGTAAACGAATTCTCCCTGTTCTATGTTCAGATTAATATCAACGAGTGCAGCAATATCCGGCTCAAAGATTTTGCTCACTCCTGAAAACATTATGTTCATAGCATCCTCCTTTGTATTTCATGCGTTCAATCATTGCCTGTTGTGTCTCGTATTCTCCCCAGACCGAATATATTATGTCATGTACACTCATTCGTTTATGTTCTCGAAGTTCAGAATACATTTCGTGATTCAGATATACCCATACAAAGAACATTGTATTTCTGTCTCTTCCGAAACGGCCAAGAATTAGCCACCCTGATTTAGGGTTATATACTAAGAGAGGCGAGACATTCTGCATTGACATTCGTTTTAATTCAAGACTTGAGAATGAAAGTGTTTCGAGTTCAGCTTGTGCTGATACATCAGGCATATCCATTATCGAGAACCATAAACGCGATGCAGTATCATGTCTTCTGAAATTTTCAGGGCCTGCTCTCAGCCATGCCTTTAATCTTCCGACAGTCTCCATCTCACTGCGCGATAATGCAAATCTCAATGTCCAGTATGCTTTGCAGAGTATCTCATCATTCTTCATGGCCTCAGTGAAAATTTTCTCGTCAGGAAGTCCTGAATCATTCTGACTGAATACAGGATGAAACCGCATGAATGTCCTGAGCATTGAGACAGTTGCATAATAATTTCCGGGAGGCTCTGAGAGCATTAAGAGTTCTTTGCGTAGTGCAGTTACAGTTTTTCCCGGCAATATCGTGGGTTTCGTTCCTTCGTTTATTAGTGATAATACTTCATCGTCATACAGTGATACATTCTGTGAATCTCTTTTATCTGAACTATCTGCATATATCCATTTACCTCCTGATGTACCCAGAAGATATTTATTGTGCGGAAGAAGAAGCATCACTGAAGGTTCATCGGGTAATTTTATGCCGCTGGGAGCATTCTCAGGAGGAAGTTCAGCCAGGGTTCCATTTGACATAAGTTCAAGCAGCATATTTAAATCATCACCTCTTTGGAAAAATCAAATTCATCTGTAATTTTTCACATTATATATCACGGAGTAACAAGCCGTGTCTTAATCCGTTTATGCTTACCATTAATGTTTCAGCGTTCAGTATTCTCATTGCTGATAAGATTATGCATGAACTTCCTAGAATTACATCCGCTCTTGATGCAGGGAGACCGATGATATTCTGACGTTCCTTCAGTGTAAGCAATGAATACATCTGAATCTGTCTGACTATATCACGCTGAGTTAATATGCTTCCGTGAAGTGTCGAGGGCATGAAGTTTTCACATGCATGTTTCACACCCGACATCGTTACTACTCCTCCGCCTACTCCAATGAATTCACACGGGCTTACTCTGAATCTCTCAATGTCATTCTCTCTGAAAAGTTTCGTTACGTATTCTATCGCATGATTATATGATGAGCCTTTAATAGGTTTATCCTGAACTAAAAAAAAACGCTCCGAGAGATTAACAGCACCAATCGGAACGCTCACTGATTCTTTCATCTGTCCTTTGAAACCTGATACGAACTCTGTGCTTCCTCCTCCTGAATCGAACATCACAGCTTCACCTTCAAGATTGAATCCCTCAACTGCTCCAAGCCATGAATACCTTGCTTCTTCATCACCTGAGAAGACATGAATATCAATACCGCATTTATCCTTTACCATTTTGATGAAGGTATCAGAGTTCAATGCAGTACGAAGAGCCATTGTACCAACGACGAAAATATCATCAGTGAACTTTCTGGCTCTTTCCGACATTCTGGCGACTGCATCACATGATATTCTCATGCTTTCATCTCTGAGCATTCCTGTTGATGACATTCCGCGTCCAAGTCTGACAACTTCTGTCTCATCACGAAGAACGATAACATGACCCTTTCTGACTTTTGCAATCCTCATCTTGATTGAATTGCTGCCAATATCAATGACGGTTCTAATCATTGCGTCTCCTCAATGATTCTTCAAGCACAAAGAAGAATGCCGTTACTGGTATCGTGAACAGCAAGCCTAATGTACCTGCTAAACTCTGAACGATTTCCTGAGCAATATACGGATCATTCATTACACCTGAAATTTCAACACCAGCAGTGCAGATTAATACAGCCATAGGTAAAGAACTTCCCATGTATGCAAGTATAAGAGTGTTAATCATACTGCCTAGAACCTCACTACCGACATTGAGACCAGCAAGAAGTAATCTGTCTAAAGGAATGTTATTATCATAGTCAACGAGTTCAGACATTGAAGCCGTAATAGATATTCCGACATCGAGGACAGCACCGATTGAACCGATTAGAACACTTGCAAGAAGAAGACCTCTCATGTTCAGACCTGGAAGAGTTGAGGCGAGTAATGCAGCACCTTCACCAGAGAGACCGATTAACTGCCAGATGTAAACCATTAATGCACCTGAAGCAAATCCGCATAATGCACCTCCCATACTGCCAAGAAGAGCAATAAGACGATAACGCGCATAAGGAACGACACATAAAATCGTTACGGTTGAGATGATGAATACAGATGCAAGTGCTAAGGGTACAGGCTGCCACCCCTGAGAGATTAATGGAATCATAGTGAAGACCAGAACAGCAATTGATGCTGCAAGTCCGATTAGTGCAAGAAATCCGCGTCTTCCAGTTAATGCTATGAACAGCGTGCATATTCCCATGATTATCCCCGCAAGTGAAGGTACACGGAATGCATCTGCAATTGAATACTGAACCCTTCCATCACTGAACATATCCCACACTAGCAAATATCTTCTGCCTGGAATAATAGTAACGCCTGCACCTGATAGCCTGACTGTTTTGACATTCAGAACTTCATCCTGCTTATTTCCCGAAAGAACCTGCAATACTGTCTGACGTTCAAGCATTTCGTAAGTTTCTTCCTGTTCATTTTCAGGAGGGATTATGCTTTCACGCCCGGCTTCAATCACACGCACTATCAGAGACTCGTTATTGTTCCAGTTACGAACAGAGAAGTAATCAGCGGCATAATAGAAGGCAAAAGCAATCACAAGTGCAAAAGCTATTTTCATAATAAAGGTCTTCATTTTAATCATGTAACTTTAAACCCCCTCGCGTTAATGAACTCTCTCATATCATCTGGAAGTTCTGCACAGAATTTCTTCCCTGCAATTTCATTCAGAGATTCATGGAGATCATCATAAAAATCAAGTTCGTATGAATGCAATAACGGACGTGTTATGTTCTTCATCTTTCTGTTAGCTTGAAAGTCTCCGTATTTCCTGTCTCCTAATATCGGATGATGTATATGTGCCATGTGAACGCGTGCCTGATGAGTTCTGCCTGTGAGGAGTTCAAGCATAACGAGTGAAAAATCTCCGTCCGTATCAATGCAAGTACACTTAGTGATAGCAGTCTGACCTTCATCAGAAACACTCACGAGATTATTCTCACTGTCCTTCAGTAAGGGAGCATCTATCAGAACATCTTCAGCTTTTCCGACGACAATGGCCAGGTAGAATTTTTTCACACGCCTGTTCTTGAACAATTCTTCGAGTGCACGCAATGCATCACCATGAAGAGCAACTGCAAGTACACCTGTAGTATTGCGGTCTAATCTGTGAACTGCGGCAGGAGTTGTTGAACCTGTCATTGCCCATACGCGAGAGATTACGCTATCACCGTTGGGTTCGTCAGGCTGAACGAGAATTCCTGAAGGCTTGTTGAGAATCATAACATTGCTTCCGTGATATATGACTTTAATTTTCCCCCATGAAGCATGAAATTTCTTCACGCGATTCGATTCGTCATTCAGTGTCCAGGGAACAGCAAGCTCATCACCAGTGTGAATATGAGTGCCAGGTTCACGAACTCTCTTTGAATTCACACGGACTTCACCCTTCCTGATAGCTTTCATGATTTCACCGAGAGTTACATTCTTCCAGAGTGATCGTAATGTTCTGTCTAATCTTCGGTCATCATGATCCTGCGTGAGTTTGAGGGTATAACTCATCTGGGATCAATTCCCTTCCATAATTTGCGATCCATCATCGAAAGATAATCTGTAACTTCCGAATTAGGAGCAAGCGAATCGGTCTGAAGTTTCCAGTAGTTTAACTTGAAATCAATATCATCAGATGTACTAACGATCATAGCTTCAGGTATTGCAGGCAGAACGGGAGAGCCGTATTCTCTTTTTCCGTGATGACTGAGGATTATATGTGCCAGTGCCATTGTAATATCGTCTTCAAGTTTCTCAAGTTCAGCGCAATGCATGAACATGTAGTATCCGAGCGAAATATGTTCGATAACATTACCAGCAATGCGGAATGATGACGAAGGGAACATTGAATACGCTTCAGTCTTGCCTATATCATGAAGGAGAGAACCAGCGATAACGAGATCCATATTAACGGGAATTCCGAAGCTGGAATAATGCTTTGATAATCCAACTGCACCATCTGCAACTGAAACTGAATGTTCAAGAAGTCCGTGCGTGTATGCGTGATGAATTGAGACAGCAGCGGGCCAAACATGAAATTTTTCCCAGATTCCATGTTTGAAGAAGAGAGCATTAACGAAGTCCTGAAGTGGCTTATACTTAATCGATGCAATATGATTCCTGAAAGATGCTTCGAGGAACTCATAAGAAATAGGAGAACATCGAGTGAAAGTCTGAGGGGGGAATTCTTTCTGATCGAGGTAATATACGCTGTCAAAACTGTATTGCAGCTGCTCTCTGAATTCTCCTATGAGGCCGTATACAGCTACAGATGAACCTTCAAACTTTAAACCGCAGTTATCGGGGTCAATTGGAAATTTTTCTCCGCCCTGAGTGTTCCACCAGATTGAAAGAGGCCAGACTTTACCGTCGAGGTCTCCAGTAGTATCAGAGAGAGTTAATTCCCAGAATGGATTATTGTTTCTGTCTTTTCGTCTGTTAAAGCGAGAGACTATGCCCATAACTTTGAACTCTGAATTTTGAGGAAGCTGTTTAACTTCCTTGATACTAATATAATTTTTCATGGGAAGATTTAAGTTTAGCCTTTCATGTTCTAAATCAAAAATTTCGTATATTATATCAGTGCATTTTTTCTTAATTAAAGGAGAGATACTAAAATGATTCTTTCTGGGCTTGAGATAAAAAATCATATCGGCCATGAAATCATAATAGAACCGTTTGATGAACAAAGACTTAATCCTAATAGCTATAACTTATCTTTGCACAATGAACTTCTAGTCTACACTCATGAATCACTCGACATGCGTAAAGATAATCCAACAGAAAAAATTATTATTCCCTCAGAAGGATTCATGCTCATGCCTGGAAAATTATATCTTGGCCGCACTAACGAATACACTAAAACTGAAGGTTATATCCCCATGCTCGAAGGTCGCTCTTCAATCGGCAGACTAGGAATATGTATTCATGTTACGGCAGGATTCGGTGATGTTGGTTTTGCGGGTTACTGGACACTTGAATTATTCTGCGTTCAGCCTGTGAGAATTTACGCAGGAGTTCAGATCGCACAGATATACTATCACACGATAACGAAACCCTACGAGCGTTATGTGAACGGGAAGTATCAGAACAACAAAGGAATTCAGGCGAGCATGTTGTACAAAGAGTTTGAGATATAATACGAAGCACAGGAGCAATCAATCACAGAATGAAAAATTTGGGAATGATAGTGAACCTCCGCAAACCTGAAGCTGTCAACATGGCCAGAAGGTTATTGCAGTGGGGAAATGATAATAACTGTCCGTTCATGCTGCCTCATCAGGAAGCAAGTGCACTCACAACCGCAGGCTTTGATAATGAGCAATGGCTTCATACAGTAAAACTCGCAATAGTAGTCGGCGGGGACGGAACATTCTTACGTGCAGCACGTTACGTCATGGGGACGGACATAATACTTCACGGGATAAATCTCGGTCATCTTGGCTTCCTTGCATCAAGCAGACCTGAAGACGCAGAGCATGATTTGGATAACATACTGAATGATAACTTTGAAGTCCTTGAACGCCGCGTATTGAACTGCACACTTCTGCATGATGAATCAACTTCGCACAAGATGTATGCACTCAACGATATAGTTCTATCCAGCAATGCGATAGCGAGATTATTGCAGGTAGAGATTCAGTTCAACGATAAATTTTTCTGTGTACTGCCTGCTGACGGAGTTATAGTTTCAACACCGACGGGTTCAACTGCATATGCTTTATCCGCAGGAGGCCCGATAATCCCGCCTCACATGAATGCGATGTTACTTGCTCCGTTATGCGCACATACATTGTATTCACGTCCGCTAATGGCATCTGATGATGACACGATGACATTAATTCCCAGAGGAGTATCACGAGATTTGATTTTAACGCAGGACGGTCAGCTTGCATACGAAGTGTTTCCGAATGACAGGATAGAGATTAAATTATCGAGAACGAAGAAGATACGAACGGTGAATTTACCAGGCAAGCATTTTCTCGATATAGTTCGCGAGAAACTTGGCTGGGGATTGCTGAAGGGCTTCAAAATTGATTGAGAGCTTGAAGATCAAAAATATCGGAGGTATTCGTGAAGCTGAACTGAAATTTACGCATGGCCTCAACGTAATAACAGGTGAGAGTGGTGCAGGCAAGTCGAGTGTTGTACGTGCACTTGAATTGCTCACGGGCAGCAGAGGAGGCTTGAAGTTCATACGTGCAGGAGAGGAACGCGGGACAGTAGAGGCGAAATTCAGTGAGAGGACGATAATGCGCGAGATTCTGAACACTGGACGTTCGAGAGCAAAAATTGACGGACTGAACGCAGGTTTGAATGAATGTGCAGCAATCGTGAATTCACTCGTGAGAATTCAGAGCCAGTTTGCACAGATTGAACTCCTTGAACCTGACCGTCAGCTTGCAATGCTTGATGCGTGTCTGCCCATGAGAATCAGGACGGAAGTATTTGATTCGTTTCATGAGATATACGAGAAGGCAAGAATAAGTTCACGTGAACTGCGGGCATTGAAGAAGAGACGTTCAGAGATAGAGAAGAAGTATGCGAATGCGAGAGAGATATTTTCACTCCTGAAGACTGCAAAGCCCGAACCAGGACTCGAAATGCGTCTTGAGAATCAACTATCAGACCTGACACATAAGATTTCAATGCGTGAACGTGCGAAGAACAGCCTTGATTCGTTGACGGGCGGACTATCTGAACATGGCCTGCTTGAGAATGTGCGTTCATGTTTCGATGAACTTTATGCGTTCATGAATGACGATTCGATTCGTGAGTGTGAAACAGCAATAGAGACGCTGATAGATTCAGTGAGGAATAAGAACATGATTCCCTCAGAGGATGATGAAAAGCTCAGAGAGGATACGGAGGTCAGGCTTGGAGCATTGAGGAAGCTGAAACGCATATGCAATATTCCCGATGAGAATGAACTGATGAATTATTGCGATGAAATATACGAGAGCCTTGAATGGTTAGAGAGGAGTTATTCAGAGCTTGAAGAGTTATCAGCACGTTCACTTGATGAACGCAAGAAGGCTAACACGATTGCAATGGAAATTCGTCGTGAGAGGACGGAAGCCTCAGAGAGATTGACGCATAGAGTGAATGAGATTTTGAATGAGCTTGCGATGGAGGGAATAACATTCGGGATAAGACTTGAAGGATTGCAGAAGTTGGGTGTAAACGGAGCAGATGAGGCAGAATTCTATTTGCAGGACGGCTCACGTGTAGGACGTGTTGAGAAGATAGCATCAGGAGGAGAACTAAGCAGATTACTTCTTGCATTGCAGTTGTCGCTTCCCGATGAATGGCTTCCTCCCACGATAGTGTTTGATGAGGTTGAAGCAGGATTAGGAGGGAAGGCGGCGGTTCTGTCAGGAATGCAATTGAAGAAGTTATCGCGAAAGTGTCAGGTGATTCTGGTTACACATGAGGCATCTATTGCGGCATTGGGAGATTCGCATATACTGATTCAGAGATGCGAAGGTGAATCATTCATGAAGGAGATAGACGGAGAAGAAAGGGTGAAGGAGATTGCGAGAATGTTATCGGGTTCACCCGATATGTCAGAGGCGAGGGAACATGCGAAGATTTTGCTGAAGGGGTGATATAATCCCCAAAAATAATTTTACAGGAGCAATGATATTTTTATGTCATCATTAAGACGTTCAGCAATAATTCTTCTAATCCTCCTCGCATTATGCACACCTTCATTCTCAGCTCAGAGAATCACGCAGATTAATTCACTCCCATTAGCAGACTGGCAGAAGACCGTAAACTTCCCGGACTGGCGCGAAAAAGTTGATGATACTCTCGCATTGAACAGTATGATTAGTTTTCACTTTTGGCATGGTCAGGGCAAAGTCTATCTGAAAGTTTCAGACAAGACCAAACACTTCAATATGTTCATCAACGGAACTCGAATCAACACATCATCAATGAAAGCCGGAGGAACATGCGCGGTTGATATTTCAGAGTATGCAATTGACGGCATAAATACGATTCAGGTCTCGAACATTGAACCATACAACCAGAAAGAAGCAGTTAGCTTGTTCATCCCTTATCCCGTTATCCTCGAAGGTACTCTCAAAGATTCAGGCATAAGACCAGAAACGATTTCATTAATCTCCGACATCATCAATGCAGACATAGCTAATGGTTTCACGAGTGCACAGCTCGCTATAATCCGAAACGGAAGATTAGTGTACTCAAATGCATGGGGGAAAGTGAACAGCTACAATCAGAACGGTACACACATAACCAAAGGCAGAAATGCAGACACGAATACTCTCTATGATTTAGCATCAGTGAGCAAGATGTTCGGAGTGAACTACGCAATTCAGAAACTGGTTACGGATGAGAAGCTAGACATTGATACGAGAGTTGTTGATATTCTTGGGGATGAATTCGCAAAGGAAATGCTCAATATCAGCTATAAATATCTCGGCAAGATTAATCCAGCTACTATGCGAGAATGGAAATCATCAATTACAGTTCGTGATGTCTTATGTCATAAAGCAGGTTTCCCTCCAGTTGTGCATTATCACGATAAGAATTATGACCTCTCAGCACTAAAGCATGATGATAAAGCCTCAAATCCATTGTATGCAGGGAATGACGGAAGTGAATTGACGAGAGCGAAGACACTTGATGCAATATGCAGGACACCGTTAATGTACAGGCCAAGAACTAGGATTGTGTATTCTGATGTAGATTACATGCTCTTATGCTTTGTCATTGAGAAGGTAACGGGTCAGCGTCTTGATGAATACATGCGTGAAAATTTCTGGAAGCCCATGAACCTGAATCACATAACGTATAATCCATTGAAGAATAAATTTTCGCGTGATGATATTGCTGCTACGGAGTTGAACGGCAACACTCGCGGAGGACAATTGACATTCAGCGGAATTCGGAAGTATACGCTTCAGGGTGAAGTTCATGATGAGAAAGCGTTTCATTCAATGGGCGGAATATCTGGCCATGCAGGTCTCTTCTCGAATGCCGAAGACATAGCTAAACTTGCATCTTTAATGTTGAATGGCGGTTATGGAAATCACAAATTCTTCTCACGGAACGTAATCGACACATTCACATCACCTCAGAATGATACGTCTGCGAACTGGGGAATAGGCTGGTATCGTGAAGCAGAAGACCAGCGAGTATGGCATTTCGGCACGCAATCACCTTCATATGCGATTGGTCATCAGGGCTGGACAGGAACGCTCGTAATAATTGATCCGTCAAGAAATCTGGTAATAGCATATCTGACCAACAAGATTAATTCGCCTTCAATGAAGGGTTACACGAGCAGCAAGGGATTTAATGCGAGCTGGTTTACATCAGCAACGTTAGGTTTTGTGCCTCAGATACTTTCAATCGGAATGGATTCAGATAAAGATGTGAATGCACAGTTGATGAGTCTTCTTGCAGATATGGCTGGAGAAAGTGTAAAGCTGATTAACAAGAAGGCAGGAAGCGCTCATCCGTCAGTATTGAATGCGAAGAGTAAGATTGATTTGCTGTTAATGCGAGCCAAAGCATCAGGCATGAAGGAATATGTAACAGAGGCGGAAAGATTGAACCAAATGCTCGCAAAATAGAATAAAGAATCAAAATCCCTCCCAACACATTTAATGCTGAGAGGGATTCTTTCATCTCATGAATCGTTCTGAAATTCTCTTTGCTTCTCGTCTCGATTCATCAATGCATTCAATCGCATCATCAATCCCATGAAGCTCATCGCCTTTATATGCGCTCAATGTCTCCTCAATAACCGAAGGAATATCCGTGAACGCAATCTTACCCTTCAGGAATGAATCAACAGCTGCCTCATCTGCACCAACAAGCACAGCAGGATACGCACCCTTCATACGCATAACTTCACGTGCAATCCTCAATGAAGGGAAGCGATTCGTGTCGGGCAATTCAAACCTCACATCATGAACATCGTATGCAGGTCTCTTAAACGATTCACACGGGAAAAATCTTTCAGGCCAGAACAAACATGATGCCGCTGGAAGTTTCATGTCAGGTTCAGCCGCTAACATCTTAACGCTCCCGTCTTCAAACTCAACAAGTCCATGAACGAATGATCCAGGTGATATTAATGCGTCAACCTGTAATGAATCTAATCCGAAAAGATACATCGCTTCAATCAGTTCTATTCCCTTGTTCATTAGTGTCGCACTGTCAATCGTAATCTTTGCTCCCATGTTCCACACTGGATGCTTCAACGCCATCTCTGGAGTAACACGTTTAAGCTCATCATACGTGAAGTTTCTGAATGGCCCTCCTGAAGCTGTGAGATATATTTTCCTCACGAACGTTTTATCTTCGCCGTGCAGACATTGCCAGATTGCATTATGTTCACTATCTACAGGACGCAACTGTTCAGAATGTTTCACGAGAGGCATCACCCATTTACCTGCTGCAACTATGCTCTCTTTATTTGCGAGTGATACTGTCTTTCCTGCCTCCAATGCTGAACACAAAGCCTTAATTGCAGATGTACCTGATGAGACGAATGCAACATGTTCAATTTCAGAATCACATGCTATTTCTTCGAGGCCATGTTCACCTGTCTCTTCGTATGCATAAACTTTCTGAACCGAAAATTTTTCTGCAAGTGCCTTCAGCTTTTCGGATTTGTGATTAGCCGCAAGAGCCTTCACTCGAATTTTATCAGGCCATGCTTCACACACCGACATCACGGAGCTTCCTACGCTGCCAGTTGCGCCAATTACACCGAGATTTATCATTACAATATCACCCTCAGCACTAAGTATGTGAGTAATCCATTGAATAATATGCTGTCGAAACGGTCGAGCATTCCTCCATGACCAGGAATAATATTTCCCGAATCTTTCTGTCCTGCTTCACGCTTAATCAACGACTCTGCTAGGTCTCCTACCTGGCCTGCAATCCCGCAGATGAATCCGATTAAGATTAACGGATAAGACGGAAGACTATAATAATATATTGCACATGCATTTACGATCAGACTTCCTATTATGCCGGCAATAAATCCCTGAACTGTTTTTCCCGGACTCACATACTCGCACAATTTCACTGAGCCGAATAACTTCCCTCCGATGTATGCTCCTACATCACAGCCCCATGTGCATACGAACAACGTAATCAATAGCTGACGACCGAACGAATAATCTCGAAGCATTATCATGCAGACCCAAGGAACTGTTACGTACATTACACCCGATATAACTCTTCCTGCATTGCTGAGTGCATAACTCTCTGCTCCTTTCGTCAATTGCTTCCTGAAGACTTCAACAACGAATACTGAGCACACACACAACGCTAATATCATTGCAAGTACTATGGGCTGAGGATTCTCACGTACTGCTGCAATAAGGAATGCAAGTGAGAATATATATCCCATTCCCGGAGATATTCTGTTCTTTCGTTTTCCTTCTGACGTATCCATTCTCTGAATCAATCTGTAGTATTCACTGAGCGATAACATTGCAATAATTGAAGCTACAATTGTCCACGCAAAGCTCCCGTAATTTATGCCGCCAATTATCACAATCACAATGAAGACACTGCTTATTGTTCGTGTCATTAGCTCCTGATTGAATAGCTTGCTGTTACTTCTTGAGCCCGCCATAACGACGCTCCCTTCCTGCATAATCATCAAGTGCCTTCTTCAGTTCCGCCTCGTCGAAATCAGGCCAGTGTATATCAGTGAAATAGTACTCACTGTATGCGCTTTCCCATAACCAGAAGTTGCTCAGTCTCAATTCTCCGCTTGTACGTATAATCAGGTCTGGGTCTGGCACATCAGGAAGATAGAAATGATTTCTCAAGTCCTGTTCCGTAACATTGCCTTTATGACCTGAAGCTATCAATGAGTTCACCGCATCAAGAATCTCTGCTCGTCCTCCATAATTGATGCACAGAATGAAATCCATAATCTTCTGGTCTGCTGTGTAATCCTCTGCCCATTTCATTTGTTCAAGCAAATCTTCGGGCAGTTTGTCCTTTCGTCCGCAGAAACGTATTCTCGCCCCTTCTGCTTTAATCTCATCGACCTTGCGCTTTATGTAATATCTGAACAAGCTCATTAGGCCAGTTACTTCCATGACTGGACGATTCCAGTTTTCGATTGAGAATGCATACACTGATAAATATCGAATGCCTTCGCGTTTAACTAGTCTCACCATGTTTTCGAGTGTCCTTACTCCTGCACGATGTCCCATTAATCTCGGAAGGTTTCTTTTTTTTGCCCAGCGTCCATTACCGTCAAGAATTATTGCTAAGTGTTTTGGTTTCTTCATTTCGTCTGTCAAAATAATTCAGCTCTCCTCGTTTTAATTTTTCAGTTTATCTATTTCTGCTTTCAGTTCTTTTACGTCCTGCCACATTAAATATCTTGGACTTCCCACTGCTTTTGATTCATTTCGGAGTAAATAACTCGGATGAAACATAGGAAATAATTTTATTCCACGCCAATCTTGCCATTGACCCCTCAGAGATGTTATGCCCTGCTTCGTATTTAACAGAGGCTGTGTAGGAACATTGCCCATAGTAACAACAATATCGGGATGAATTAACAGTAATTGCGCTTCAAGAAAATCTCTGCACGCTGATATTTCTTCAGGTTTAGGATTTCGATTAGCTGGCGGTCTGCATTTCACCATGTTCGTTATGTACAATGATCTTCTGTCTATGCCTCCTCCTTTCTCTAATATGTCCGTCAATAATCTTCCTGCCTTGCCTACAAACGGCTTCCCGGATTCATCTTCTTCCTGGCCTGGCCCTTCACCGATGATTACAACCCTGCTGTCAATCGGGCCTTCACCTGGAACAGTACAGTGTCTTGTATTACATAATTCACATTTAGTGCATGATTCTATTCTTCTGTGAAGTTCTTCCCATGCTGATTTTATATCTATCATGATTCATAAAAATATTTCGTTCACCTTTATGTTTACACGCCGTATTTCCATTCCCGTAAAGTAACTTAGTCCTGTACGAATTTTCTTCTGCAATGTCTTCGCTATTGAGAGTGCGCTTTTTC
Source organism: uncultured Synergistales bacterium (assembly GCA_905235735.1). GTDB lineage: Bacteria > Synergistota > Synergistia > Synergistales > Aminobacteriaceae > JAFUXM01. Next base: position 107,735 of record CAJOMU010000002.1, on the reverse strand, counting down.
CTACGAGATTTAAATCTATTTCGATGCTCAGTTCTATTCTGTCATCGAACGTCTCAAGGTCTATCTCTCGAATCCTCTTCACATGTTCACTATCTAAAAGTTTACGTGTCATCTCAAGAATTGCATCTGAGCCTATCGTTACCTTTCCGTTGAAACTGAATAACGGCTTTACGATTGTGTTCCGCGATTCGTCTTTATCCCTGCCCTTGAAGAACCCACGTATCTGACTTACGAGTTTTCCTGCAAAGTTCTGTTCAATCTGTGCCTTTGCAACTGGAACTACATGTTGTTTCTTCTCTCTGCGTTCTCGTAATGCTGCTTCAATTTCTTCGGGTGTAGATACGTCTGTGATGTTTATGATTCTTTCAGGGGGATTAAGACAAAGTCTCGCGGTTATCTTTTCAATCATTCCTTCTGAAGTTGCGAGTATCATTAATTTTTCAGGAGGATGTTCTGCAAGATAATTCATAACTTCGTCTCTGTGTTCAGGGTATTCAAAGATAGCGCGTTTGATTGCACGCAGTCGATTCACTTCTGATTTTGCGCTTCTGCCTGCTAAGATTCTTCCTCGTGATATGACCAGACCGTCATCAATGATGAAATCGATTCCGTTCTGACGTGCCACATGTGTAGCCCGATGACTTTTGCCTGTTCCAGCCGGGCCTACGAATGCGAAGACTTTTATGCTTGAGAGATCATGAGACGAGTTCAACCTGTGCACCGAGTGATTTCAATTTTTTGTCGATTGCCTCATATCCACGCCAGACATGAACCATATCCTCAACGACAGTCTCACCTTCAGCCGAAAGTCCTGCAATGATGAGCGCAGCACCTGCACGTAAATCTGTAGCTTTGACATTTGCACCCTTCAATCTTTCGACACCCCGAATGACTGCAACATCACGCGATATTTGAATATCTGCTCCCATTCGATTCAATTCCTGCGCGTACAGAAATCTCGCCTGAAAAACACTCTCTTCAATCGTGCTTACGCCTCGTGCAATCGATAACGCTGCTCCCATTTGAGGCTGTGAGTCAGTTGGGAAACCTGGATAAGGCATTGTCTTAACGGAAATGGGATGAAGTCTTTTTTTCGCGGGAAATATTTCGATTACGTTCCTTCTGACTGAAAATTTTGCTCCGGCCTCTTCAAGTTTAGCGAGGATTGCATCAATGTGAGACGGAACAATATCCTCAATCTTTATATGTCCGTTCGTCATTACGCCTGCGAGAATGTATGTGCACGCTTCAATTCTGTCCGGGATTACGCGTTCATGTCCTGAATGAACGGATTCGATTCCCTGAATGCGAACTCCTCCAGTGCCTTCAAGTTCAACGGGTACACCTATACATCGTAAAGCCGCCGCAAGATTATCGATTTCAGGTTCACGGGCGATATTCTCAATGATAGTTTCTCCCTGTGCAAGTGAGGCTGCCATCATGAGATTTTCAGTTGCGCCTACGGAAGGAAAATCAAGATATATTCTTCTGCCTCGAAGTTTGCCTTTCACACTTGCATGTACTACACCGTTCTGAATCTCTATGTCTGCTCCCATTTGCTTTAACCCTTTTAGGTGAAGGTCAATCGGTCGTGCTCCAATCGAACAGCCGCCTGGAAGAGGAAGTGATACACGTCCACAGTTTGCGAGTACAGGGCCAAGAAGCAAAGATGAACCTCGCATTTTTCGTGCTAAATTTTCGGAGACTTCCCATTTGATTTCTTCAGGTACATGAAATGCTATCCGTGATTTATTTTCATCGCGCATTATCTCTGCATTAACTCCGAGATCTTCAATCAATGCAATCATAGTGTTTATGTCATAGAGGTCTGGAACATTATCAAGTGTTAATGTCTGACCACGAAGCAATAAGCATACGGCCATGACAGGGAGAGCGGCATTCTTTGCGCCCTGAGTTTTAATCGTGCCTTTCAGAGGAATTCCTCCGTTAATCTTCATTGTGTTCTCTATGTTACATTTCCTCCTTTGCTATATCCCGAAATAGCTTCTTATTGCTTCATGAATCTTTATGCTTGCTGTTCCGTTTCCAAATGGCATTATATTCTTCGCAGTTATTGATTTCATGTATTCAGGGTCATTCAGAATCCGAAGTGATTCATCACGAATGTTATTGCGTTCAGTTCCTACAAGAATACATGTTCCGTGAGTAATTGCATCTGGTCTCTCTGATAGTGTACGCATAATCAGAACGGGCTTATTGATTGCGCTTGCTTCCTCCTGAACTCCTCCGCTGTCTGACAGAATGAATTCGCTTCTGTTCATCGCATAAACGAACTCAGGATAATTCAGAGGCTCAGTGAATATAACATTATCAGAATAAGCATCAAGGCACTCATGAATCACATCACGTACAACGGGATTCTTGTGCAACGGAATCAGGAACACGACATCATTGCGTTTATGAATCACATCAATAACTGCTGAACATATTCCCCTGAGAGTTTCACCCCATGATTCGCGTCTGTGTGCAGTCATCAATATTAAAGGACGGCCATTAGCTTTGTGCATGTATTCAGGTTCACTCATTCCCTTCTGACTTTCGAGAATTGCATACAGAGCATCAATTACTGTATTGCCGGTTATGTGAATGCGATTCGAATCAATGCCCTCACGAATCAGATTATCAGCATCGCCTTTAGTCGGAGCAAAGAAGAGTTTAGTTATTCTGTCAGTGAGCAGTCTGTTAGCTTCTTCTGGAAATGGAAGATTCAAATCATGACTGCGTAATCCTGCTTCAACATGGCCAACCGTTACATGCCTGTAGAAACCTGCAAGTGCTGCCGCAAATGTCGTTGATGTATCGCCGTGCACAAGTATCATATCCTGTTCATGAGCATCAAGGAACTCACCTACACCCTGCAACACGCTCGATGTTATGTAGTCGAGTGTCTGCGTTTTCTTCATGATGTTCAGGTTTACATCAGGCACTATTCCGAAGTCATTCAATGCCTGAATCAACATATCCGTATGCTGTCCAGTTGAAAGCACCGTAACATGAAAGTCTTTATCCTTCCGCAATTCGAGAATCACAGGAGACATCTTTATTGCTTCAGGCCGAGTTCCTACAACACAAGTTATGTTCTTCATGTCAGCCTGAAATACATTCTCATTCCCAGTGCAAGAGTCATAATCTGGAGCATTAAGAGTATCGTTACGGTTATGACCGTTGAACCTGTCAGAGACATCAATATATGATGCAAATGCTTCTTGTCAGGATAAAACGGAGATTTTCCCGTCAGCATTCTTCGAGTGAAAGCAGTCAATGTATCAATCACAGGAAATCCTCCGAACAGAACAAACAGAAGAAGCATGTCAGTGAATCTAACAGTACGCAATGCAGGAAGAGCTATCGTTATGAAGTGTGATGCGAATAAATATCCCAGCAATGTACTTCCGCCGTCACCTAAGAACGTTTGTGCCGCAGGAAAGTTCCAGCATAATATACCAAGTGCCATTGCTCCCATGAATACACCTGAATATGAACGCCCAATCATGAACAGTGCAATTGATGACGCAATGAATATCGATATGCATAACCCATTCATGCCGTCAATGAGATTGTATGCGCTCGTTACTCCTGCAAGCCATACGATTGCAATTACGCTTACGACTGGTGAGAGGTTCAGAGGAATCACGACAATAGACGCAGCTATCATGTGAAGTCCAAGCCTGAGATACGGAGAGAGAGAGCACATATCATCGAGATAACCGCAGATGAAAATTATAGTTGCACCTGTAGATATGAATTTCAGTTCGGGAAGCTCCTGAGACATTATCACGCTCATTAGGAGATACCCGAACCATAAACCTAGTCCTCCTCCGCGAGGCATATTACCCTTATGGATCTTTCTTGCGTCAGGAATATCAAGAATGCCGTAAATATCTGCAAGACGAATCGATACAGGAGCAGTTAAGCCTCCCCAGAAGAATCCTATGATGAGGAAAATCAAAAATTTTACGTCAAGCATTATGGGCTTCGCTATTTTGTTCCGAACAACCTGTCTCCAGCATCACCAAGACCAGGCACTATGTATCCGTGATCATTGAGATGCGAATCTAATGCCGCAATGAATATCTCAACTTCAGGATGATCTTTGCGAATTCGGTCGATTCCTTCAGGTGCACCGATGAGACATACGAGCGAAATTTTTTTGCCGCCTCTCTTCTTGATGAGTGAAATTGCCGCTGATGATGATCCTCCTGTTGCGAGCATTGGGTCTAACACAAAGATGTCTCGTTCTTCAATGTCAAAGGGGAGCTTGCAGTAATATTCAACGGGTTCAAGTGTCGTGGGGTCTCTGTACAGTCCGATATGACCGACTTTAGCATTAGGCACGAGCTGTAATATTCCGTCAACCATACCTAAGCCTGCGCGCAGTACAGGAACGATTGCGAGTTTTCTTCCTTCGATTGTATGTCCGATTGTCTTCTCGATTGGTGTCTGAATTTCGACTTCATGAAGAGGAAGATTGCGTGTGATTTCGTAGACCATTAAACCGGCTATCTCCTGAAGCAATTCACGGAACTGTTTAACGCTCGTATTCACATCACGGATGATGCTGACCTTGTGCTGTACTAATGGATGATTGAAGATTACAACTCTTCCTCCGCCTTGATGTGCAATAGTCAGCGTTGATTTCTCCGCCATCGCAATTTTGTTCAGCCTTCGGGTATGTCTGCCTCCCTGAAACTCTGTATCAAGCCATGCACTTAATATTTCAGGAACATTTTCGGGTTTTACGATGTTTCCGCCCATAGCAATAACATTGATGCCATTGTGAGCCTTTGCCATTGTCGCACTCTCAACATTCCAGCATGATACTGCACGTATGCCGGGCATTTTGTTAGCGGCGATTGAGATTCCGAATCCTGTTCCGCATAATAAAATACCGGCGTTAGCTTCCTCACTTATAATTGTTCCTGCAACTTTGAAAGCAGCATCGGTATAATCATCGTCCTTGTTGTATTCATAGGCTCCCATATCAACAATATCAATTTGCCGGCCCTTTAGGAAATTTACAACTGCGTCCTTTAATTTGAAGCCAGCATGATCGCATCCAATTGCAATTTTCATTGTGAGTGAATGAATCTCCTTTGTGAAAATTTAGATTTTGTATATTATAGCAACAGTGAGAGTGAAAAAATTATTTTTGCATAGGAGTTTTCAATTTGGCGAATAAAGACATGACAGAGAAAACGCTTTTAGGATTCAATGATGTGTTTGCTGATGTGGTGAATGCATTCTTTGCTATCTCTGGGATCAATCGCAGGATAGAACCAGATGAACTTGAAGATGCACGTACATGGTCGATGTATAAGGCTGAAGATAAATTGCGTGAACAAGAACGTGATGTGATCAAGCTATGGAAGTCAGAAGGTGCTGTGATAAGTCTTATAGGTCTTGAGAATCAGAGCGATGTTGATTCTGATATGGCACTTCGTATATTTGGATATGAAGGAGCTGATTACAGAGGGCAGTTATCACGTAAGGTAAAAGAACCTTATTTTGTGATGACGGTTGTGTTATATTACGGGACAGAAAAACGCTGGAATGCACAAAAAAATTTGATTGAGCGTCTCAATGTCCCCGAAGAGTTTCGTCCGTTCATCAATGATATTCATGTTAATGTTCTGGAGCTTGCGTGGCTCACTGATGAACAAGCTGATATGTTCAAGGGCGATTTTAGAATCGTTGTGGATTTTCTGCGTCATGCCCGCAAAGGTGATGATTATGTACCCAGTGAGGCAGAGATAAAGCATATCGATGAAATTCTGAAGCTGATGCAGGTAATGACAGGCGACAGGAGATTTGAAGAAGTGCGAAACACTGCACCGAACAAGAAAGGAGAGAGGCAAATGGTAAAGAGCTATTTTGATGTTGTAGAGGAAAAAGGCAGAGAAGAAGGTAAAGCTGAAGCAATTCGTGAGATAATGCAGCGTCTCATTGAAAAAGGCATATCACCAGAAGAAGCAGCAGCTATAACAAGTTTGTCTGAGTGAATCAAAACTTAGTGCAAAAAATTTCGTAGGGTGTTAATATATCTTGCGCTTACACTCAAAGCTATGAATATCGCTCTCTGGATTGGCGTTGTTCCTGGCTCTGAAGTTATATCACAGGAGGTTTATTCATTCATGATCCAGAAAGAAAAGAAACAGGCAGTAATCGCAGAGTTCAAGACTCACGAAAACGACACAGGGTCTCCTGAAGTTCAGGTAGCAATTCTCACAGAACGCATTCGTGAACTCACCGAACATTTGAAGACTCACAAGAAGGATTTCCATTCACGAAGAGGACTTCTCAAAATGGTAGGTTCAAGACGAAGACTTCTGCGTTACCTCATGAACAAAGACTTCAACAGATACCGTTCGTTGATTGAGAGACTTGGATTACGACACTAGGAGGAATTTATCAGCATGAAAAAGGACATTCACCCTGAATATCAGGAATGCAAAGTTACATGTGCCTGCGGAAATACATTCATGACACGTTCAACAATGAAAGAAATCCGCGTAGGTGTCTGCTCAGCATGTCATCCGTTCTACTCAGGCAAAAAGGGCAGAGTTCTCACTGAGGCAGGCCGTCTTGAAAAGTTCCAGCAGAAGTACAAGGGAATCAATTACGGCCAGAAGACAGAAGTATAATTCACATTGCTCATTTATGGGGGCTGAAATATGCTCCCTTTTTTATTATGAACATGAACGTAATATTATTATCACATACACCTGAACCTGATGCTCTCGTTGCCGCCGCTGCACGTATATGCTACCGTGATGTAACTGCGTCTGAACTTCTTCAAGGCGAAGAACAAAATTTATCGCGTAAGCTCATTGCTGAACTCTTCATGAGCGGACATACATCAACGTTTGAACATGTGAGTTTCACTTTTGGGATTGATGGATTAAGCAGAGTTTCATCACATCAGTTAGTGCGACATAGATTAGCGAGTTTCAGCCAGCAGAGTCAACGTTACGTGAAGATGAACTATGACCCTGAAGCCGTAATCGTTCCTCCGTCAATCGAATCAAATCCTGAAGCATTGAGAGTGTTTCATGAAGCAGTGAAGACATCGCAGGAAGCATACAGGCAGTTAATCGAAATGGGAATCAAGAAAGAAGATGCGAGATTCATTTTGCCTCACGGACATTCAACACGTCTTGTTATGACCATGAACGCAAGAGAACTTCATCACTTCTTCAATTTGAGATTATGCAGACGGGCACAATGGGAAATTCACGAACTCGCACGTAAAATGTTAATCTTATGCAGAGAAAAAGCACCAGTGTTATTTGAAAAGGCCGGGCCGTCATGTATATTTGGGAAATGCGAAGAAGCACGTACATGCGGAATACCTTATAGAGATATGGAGGAATTGTTACTTGATTAAGAGATTGAATATGCTGATGATGATTGCAATGAACCTCTTCGGACTTCATGCTGAAGATGATTCAAGAAAAATTCCAGTCGGAGGTCAGGCAGTCATTGAAGGAGTACTGATGAAAGGTAAAAATTTATGGGGATTAGCAGTTCGCAGACCATCAGGTGATATATTTCATGAGCATTGGCCGAACTCATCACGCACATCAAGAATGCCCTATAAGCTCCCTTTCATCAGAGGAGTAGTTGTGATGTGCGAAATGTTAGCGACAGGGTTCAAGGCATTATCACGTTCAGCAGAGGTTGCACTTGAGGAAACGCAGGAAGAATTGACGTTCAAGGATATATTGCTGTCAATCGTAATTGCAGTTGTCGCTGTCGGAGGATTATTCATCGCATTGCCTTTGTGGATTGCAGGAAGACTTTCTGATGTTCCCCTTTACGTGAATATCATCGAGGGAATAACACGCGCAATAATCTTCATAGGGTATGTTGCAGTGATAGGACTGTGGCCGGACATTAAGCAGGTATTCAGGTATCACGGAGCTGAACACAAAACTATAAATGCGTTTGAACATGGGCTCGATATGACACCTGAAAACATAATGACGTGTTCAAGGATTCATCCAAGATGCGGAACATCTTTTCTATTGATTGCTGTGATTGTGAGCATAGTAATCTTCTCGCCAGTCAAAACATTCATTGCAGGAGAGAGTTTCATTCTTCAGGTACTCGCGAGAGTAATATTGATACCAGTTGTGATTGGAATATCATACGAGATAATACGCCTCGCATCTAACTCAGGAAAATTCGGACTGTGTATTATCGCTCCCTTTCTGACACTTCAATACTTAACGACAAGAGAACCCGACATAAAGCAATCTGAAGTAGCATTAGAATCATTGAACACAGCACTTAACGGAGGACTTGAATGATATGAACATAGAACCAAAGTTACAGGCAATAGAGCAGGAATATAACGAGACATCAAAGAAACTGGAAGACCCTGATGTAATATCAAATCCTAAAGAGCTTCAGATACTCGGCAAGAAACGTGCACAGCTTGAACCCGTAGTGAGTAAGTATCAGGAATACAAAGACGCATTGAAATCTATCGCTGAAGCCAAAGAGCTAATCAAATCTGGAGATTCGGAACTTGAATCATTAGCGCGTGAGGAACTTGCATCTCTTGAACCTAAAATTGAAAGTTTCACTCACGATTTAACATTGCTTCTTCTTCCTCAAGACCCCAATGATGAAAAGAGCGTTGTAGTTGAAATTCGTGCAGGTACAGGAGGAGATGAAGCTACTCTCTTTGCGGCAGACCTCTTCAGAATGTACGTGAGGTTCTGTGAACGTCAGCGATGGAAGATTGAAGTGATTGACAGTTCAACGAACACTGCGGGTATTGGAGGCTATAAGGAAATAGTATTCAGGATTGATTCACGCGGTGCATACAGTAAGATGAAATATGAATCAGGGGTGCACAGAGTTCAACGAGTTCCTGTTACTGAGGCAAGCGGACGAATTCATACGAGTGCGGCTACAGTTGCAGTTCTTCCTGAAGCAGATGATGTTGAAGTTGAGATACGTCCCGAAGATTTGAAGATTGATACGTATCGTTCAAGCGGTGCAGGTGGTCAGCATGTCAACATGACAGACTCAGCTGTACGAATCACACATCTTCCAACGGGAATAGTCGTAACGTGTCAGGATGAACGCTCGCAGATAAAGAATCGTGCACGTGCAATGTCGTATCTGAAGACTAAACTCTTTGACCTCGAACAGCAGAAACAGAATTCAGAACAGGCAAGTGAAAGACGCGGTATGATTGGATCAGGCGACAGAAGTGAACGTGTACGCACATACAATTTCCCGCAGAACAGAATTACGGATCACAGAATCAATCTCACTCTCTATAAGCTCGAATCATATTTAGACGGAGATTTATACGAAATGATTGATGCTATGCTCCTCGCTGAACAGACACAAAAGCTGCAAGACCTTGAAGGTTAGAGATTACGTTAAACGCCTCGAACATGAAGACATTCAGAATGCACGACAGGAATCATTATGGCTAATCTCTCATGCTCTGGACATATCTCATTCAGCAGTACTTGCGAAGGATACACTTTCTGATGATGAATGCGCAAAGATTGAAGGTGTGATTGCAAGACGCATTGAAGGTGAACCATTGCAGTACATTCTCGGTGAAGCAGACTTCTACGGAAGAGATTTTCATGTTGGAAGAGGCGTATTAATTCCGAGACATGACACAGAAACTCTCATTGAGGCCATGAAATATTTTGCAAAGCCCGATGAGAGTTTTTGCTTTGCTGATTGGGGAACAGGTTCGGGTTGTATCGCAATAACCATAATGCTTGAGTTCCCGAATTCATTTGCATACATGATTGAGCAGAGCACAGAGGCAATTCAATTCTCACGCATGAATCTCGAACGCTATAATGTGATTCACAGAGCAAATATACTTTCACGTCTCGAAGATGTGAATCGCAAGTGCAAATTCATTTTGAGTAACCCTCCGTACATACCCTCAAGTGAAATCGATGAACTTATGAAGTCAGTGCGGGATTATGAACCTCATATTGCGTTAGACGGAGGCCAAGACGGAATGAATTTTTACAGGCTCATCATGAAGCATTCACTGAATGTACTTGATGATGACGGCTATCTGATTTTCGAGACGGGCAATATGAATCAGGTTCATGCATTAGAATCTGTGAGTGATGATTTCATGTTCGTGCGTGAATTTCATGATTCAAATGATTTTCCGAGATGCATAGCTCTAAAGAGGAGAGTGAATGAATGGTGAGAAGACGTAAAGCAGAGACACTTGTTGAGTTCCTCATGGCCTCGTTCATATTCGTTGAGATTATGACGGGTATATTGAGTTTCATCGCCAATCAGACACAAACGCTTGTTAATATTCGTAACAGAGATACGATGATGTTTCATGTACAGCGATTCAGGAATATGGGTGTCAGCACATCAGCATACAATAATGATGACGTATGCAAGGCTGATAACGTAACTCTGAATCAGGACGGCAATATGTTGACAGTGAGCAGAGGAACAAAAAGCACAATGACAATCAACCTTAAACCATAAGGATATTTCTTCCCCCCGTCGGAGTTTTGGCAGGGGGTATTCATATCAGAACGGATTTCTTGCCTTCTTGCAGTCCCTGTAAATTTTCACAACGCATTCAACGAGTTTATACACATCAGGCTTCAGTACATGAATTATCTTCAAAGACTCTGCACGGTCTAATAACTCCTTCACCATTATCGATGAAAATAATATTACCGGCATGTTCTCTGTTCGTTCATCCTGTCTGAGTGTCTCAACAAGGCTAAGACCGTCGAGCAATGGCATTTCAATATCAGATACAAGCAAGTCAAAGTTCTCTCCCTGATCCAGCAATAATTTTCTCGCTTCAACTCCGTCTTTCACCGGATATATGCTCGTGAAACCAGACTGCTTTAACACATCACATGTCTGCTGCCTCAGCAATGGCGAATCATCAGCAACAAGAATGTGAAAGTCTTCAACATGTCCAACCTGTCGATGATACGCACCCAGCTTCCCCTGATCAAACATGTGTTCCGCTACTGCTGGTGCTGTCTCCTGAATTATTGCTTCATAGTCGAGGAGCAGAATATTTCTGTTATCCCTCTTGATGATATAGAGCACCCACTTCAATGATACTCCTCTCATCTTTGAACTGTCTAAATCCTCAGCGTTTATCTGTCGTATTCGTTCAACACCGTCAACAAGGAAGCCAAGTTTTATGTCGTTGAATTCTGCTACCATTACCTTAGTCTGATTCGTCGGTACAGGTGATTGAATCCCTAAGAATATTCTCAAATCTATTAATGGAAGTGTCGCTCCTCTAAGTGTAGTTATGCCTACGAAAGCAGGTATCTTCGTGGGTATGGGTCTGCATCCTGTCCAACGCAGAATCTCACGCGTCTTATTCACGTTTATAGCAAAGGCTTCATCTCCGAGCGTAAAAACCACTATCTCCCATTTACGGCTCGCAGCTGCCACAGTTTTTTTCTCTTCCATGTCCGAACTTCTGCCTCCCTTTTGATAACACACTAAGATTATAACAAAATGGCCTGAATAATTATTACACGCTATAATAACTTCATGTTTCACAAATTCAAATTTTAAAGTGAAAGGACTGTTATTAAAATTGTTTAAGCCTCAGAAATTTTTCATCGCGTTTCTGATTCTTATCATGGCTGTATCATGTGCATCTGCTGCTTCACGCACGAATATGCCTCCAGGAGTCAGAAGTTTTTCGCCGACAGGAACAGTACCCGAAAACGTTTCATTCAGGGCAGTGTTCAATAACCCTGTAGTGAATCGTAGTCAGCTCGGAAAAGCAATCACTCCGGACAATGCATTGTTCCCGTTTGAAATTAATCCGCCGCTACAGATTGAAGGACGATGGCAGAATGACCGAACATTCACCGCAAGATTGTTATCGCCTCTCAGGAATGCTACGACATACACTGCAACCCTCAAGGATAATCTGAAAGACAGACGCGGAAATAAAATCGGCCCGGGCGTATTCAGATTTCAGACGGAAGGAATATCTCCCACAGACATCAAAGCCTCAATGGGCAAAGATGAACGTGCATACTTCAGCTTAACGTTCAACATGAAAGTTAATCCGGCACAGTTGAAGGGCTTCATGAGAATCATAAACTCAGAAGGAAAAGAAATGCCCTACACGATAGTCGGTGCACTTCCTTCAAGAACGATAAGAGCAGCTGTACCTGTTCAGAAGTCATCATCAAGGCAGAGCTTCACAGTGAGAATTGCGGCAGGAATGAAGACAGGTGAAGGTGATATTACAACAGAGAATGATTTTACTCAGACTGTAGTGTTAGACCCTGAGCTTATGGTTCATGGCATTTATCCAGGTGAGAATGAAATCAGAGCATCATTCAACTTCGATATTGACCCGCAGACAGCAAAGAGTTTCATTCAGATTGAGCCTTCAGTGAGTGATTTACGATTCGAATCAAACTGGAATGAAGAAATCGTAACAATGCGTTCGAGTGAATTCAAACCGAGAAACAGATTCGTGATTACACTCAGGAAAGGTTTTCCGTCAAAGAGTGGTCTCGTTCTCAAGGAAGATTACAAGCAGGCAGTCATTATGCCAGACCTTGAATCACTCGTTGAACTTCCTTCATCAGGTGTATATCTCACTGCAATGGACAAAGGACTTATTCCGATTGAACTCAGAAACGTGAAGACACTTCAGCTTGACCTATGGAGAATGTATGAGAATAACATTCCGTATGTGCTTCATGATGAGTATGATAACTTCCAGAGGAATATAGCAAGGAGAGTTTACACGAACGAGATTAAGTTAGACCTTCCATTGAATGAGAAAGTGAGAAGGAGCATTCCCGTTGACGAGATTGCGAAAGGTGAAAGAGGATTATTCCTTCTGACAGCAAAAGATGCCGCCAGAGAAGAATGGTATGAATCGGAACAGATGATTAATCTCTCTGATATAGGAGCAACTGCCAGACTTTGGGATGATGCAATTTTAATCTGGGCTAATACTCTCACAACGGCAAGAGGGATTCAGGACGCAGAAGTTAAAATCTATTCGGACAAGAAACAGCTCTTAGTTCAGGGCAAAACTAACAGCGGCGGTGTGTTCTATCATGAACTTCCGAACGGAGCAGTATGGGATTCAAACAATCAGCCGGAAATCGCAATCATAACAAGCGGTACAGGTGCATCTGCTGACATCACATATCTACAGCTCACACGAAATCTATTGAACCGTGAAATCTTTGATACGTCAGGCCGTGAATGGTTACGTTCAGGATATGATGCAATGATATTCTCACCACGAGATATATACAGGACAGGTGAGAGTGCACAGTTCAAAGCAATAGTACGCAATGCAGATATGACTACACCTGAAGCATTCCCCGTGATGTTCGTGATACGCGATGCATTGAATCGAAAAGTGAAACAGGATACCGTTATGCTGAATGCAAGAGGAAGCACAGTATCAGAGCTAAAGATTCCGTCGAACGCAATAACAGGAACATGGACAGCAGAGATTGCTATACCAGGCCATGAAGATAAATCGATTGCGTCATACAGATTCCATGTTGAGGACTTCGCACCTCCGCGTATAGAAGTGAAACTGAATTCATATAAGAAGTTCCTCGTGCATAATGACACTTTCACTGCGGATATTTATGCAAGGTGGCTATTCGGTGTTGACGGATCAGGATTGCAGTACAAAACATCATGGATTGCACGTGAGGGAACATTCAAACCTGAACAGGACAGGTGGAAAGGTTACATGTTCGGAGACCCTTCGAGGAGATTCTCGAATCTTGAAGGCGATATAGCAGAAGGTAATCTTGATAACTTCGGTGCAGGTCATGCGAATCTGAATCTCGAATACGATTGGCAAGCTCCTACAACAATCGATGTTACACTCAAAGCTGAAGTCATGGACGACAGTGGAAGGTGGGTAACGAGCACAATAACGAGACCGTATTATTCAGCACCTTATCTTCTCGGAATTGCACCTGCTACAGACAAGACAACTGTACGCACTAACATTCCGTTCAAAGTTGCGGCTGTTACTCCTGAAGAAGAACCTGCTGATCCTGGCGAACTGAAAGCTGAACTCTACAAAGTAACATGGAACTATAACATGGTAGAGATTGACGGACGCAAACGCTGGCAGAGCAGTGAAGAACTTGTACAGGTAGACGAGAAGGCATTAACGCTCAGGAATGGAACAGGTGAAGTATCATTCATACCAGAAGATTACGGCACATACATGGTGAGAATCTCTGATGCTGAAGATAATGCACGTGCAGTGTACAGGTTCTATGCATCATCATCGGAAGGTCGCGGTTCTGGTTCACAGCTTATTGACCGAGTAGAGATGTCAACGGAAAAAGAATTCTACAAGCTCGGTGAGACAGCAAGAATTAAAGTGAAAGCTCCGTTTGAAGGCTTAATGCTGATTACAGTCGAGAACTCAAAGCTCATACTCAGAAAGATTCAGCAGATAAATGAATCTGAAATCACATTTGAGATTCCAGTTACGCAGGAGTTCAGACCAAATACATGGATAACTGCATGGCTCATTCGTCCAGTCGATAACAGTGATGCAAAAGCATGGGCTTCTCATCGTGCAATAGGGATAACGAGAATCAAGACGGACATATCAGATTACAATATCAACATTGCGATTGATGCACCGAAGAAGATTGAGCCTGCCTCAAAACTTCCTGTAACAATTACGCTCAGAGGAAGCTCGCAGTCAATCTCAAAGAATGCAGATGTTGCTATAGCTTTCGTTGATGACGGTGTACTTGGCCTAACGAAATATAAGACACCTGACCTCCTGAATTATTTCTGGGGATTGAAGAAACTCAACTCTCAGGGGTTCGACATTTACGACCAGTTAATCCCAGTTGAGGATAAGGCAACGGAACAGTTACATCCAGGCGGTGATGAAGCTATTGATGCCCTTGCAGGCAACATAGACACTCAGAGGTTCAAGATACTCTCATTGTTCGACGGAGTTATGTATCCCGATGACAAAGGCGTAATTCACACTGAGCTTGATATTCCTGAATTCAGCGGAAGAGGAAGGCTGTTTGTAGTTGCGGCCTCTGGAAGGAGTTTCGGAAATGCAGAACAGACAATCGAAATTGCAAGAGACATTGTAACTGAGACAGGGCTTCCGAGATTTGCTGCTCCACGCGACTCATTCATGATTCCGACTTCTGTATTCAACACGTCAAATGAAACTCGTGAAGTGAAAGTAACTCTTATTCCAGAAGGTTTAAGCCTCAATGAATCATATGCGACATTACGAATTCCGTCGGGCGCAAAGGAATCATTCAATGTTCAGGCAACGGCACTCGGAGGAGCAGACAAGGCAATACTCAGAGTTGTAACGACATGGAACGAAGGCAATCAAGAACGTTCATTCACTCAGGAAATAGAAATGCCCGTAAGGTCTGCATGGCCAATGACAACAGTCGGAGGTTCAGGGACATTCACGGAAGGCATAACGAAACTTGAGCTTCCGTTTGATGACTTTGACGGTGATGTTCTCGGTTCACTCACGCTCGCTGACACACCAGCAGTGAATCTCAACAAGGCAGTGAACTTCCTGAATTCATATCCGTATAACTGTCTCGAACAGACAATTTCAGGTGCATGGCCTTTCCTGATTCTTCCCGATGCAGTTGCTGAACTTGATCCGTTAGTAACCAGCGATACAGGACTTCAGGAACGAACAGACGGAACAATCTCACGAATTCAATCAATGCAGCTCTATGACGGTTCCTTCTCAGCGTGGCCTGGTACAGGAACATCATACAATTGGGGCAGTGTATATGCGGCACACTTCCTATTAAGTGCGAAGAATGCAGGAATTAATTTCCCTGAAGAAATGCTTACAGGCGTAAATAATTGGATGCGTCAATTCTTGGCCTCAATGCCCGCATACGATAACGTAGACGATGAACGCGATGACCTTACGACAAAGGCATATGCAGTTTATGTTCTTGCACTCAACGGAGAAAAACCGCTCGGATGGATTGAATATCTCCGCGAGAATCAAAAGAGTCTGAGACCTTCAGGCAATATATATCTTGCAGGAGCACAGGCACTCATTGACGGAAGAGCAGACGCTTTACGTAACGTGAATCTCGGAGGCAATCCGGGCTATTCAGGTACAACTCTTGAGAGTGATACGAGAAATACTGCCACACTTCTATCAATGTGGTTAGACGTTGAGCCTCAGGCATCAGAAGTTACGGAACTTGCAATGCGTCTCGTGAATCTCGGCAATAAAGGTTCATGGTTCAGCACTCAGGATAACGCCGCAGCATTGACTGCACTCGCAAGATACAATGTTGAATCAGCAGGAGCAAAGAGCGAAATTACAGCGAGACTTAACACTGAGACTAGCGACCATGCAATACTGAGTTATGAGTCGAACAAGAAGCCCGTATCCATAAAGATGAGTGAACTTCCGAAAGTTTCAGGTATTCAGATTGAAGCGAACGGAAGCGGTCAAGGGTGCTATTCATGGAGCATGTCGGGCTACACGAAATCACAGCCTAAAGCCGAACGCAGAAACATTAACATCGAATGCTCATACTTCGATGAAAAAGGTAACGCTGTAGATTTATCGCAGACAATTTCACACGGAACAGTGATTCAGGTTGTACTGACCATAAAGCCCTCAATGACGGTCAATAATCTCGCAGTGAGTTATCTGTTACCCGCAGGATTTGAACTTGAGAACCCGCGCATTGAAGACGGTGCAGAGAATTCATCAGGCAGTTACGGAATCGTCAATGATATTCGCGATGACAGATTGAATTTGTTCTTCGGAAGAATCAAAGGTGAAAGGTCATACGGCTTCAAGATGAGAGCAGTTACAAGAGGGACATTCAATGTTCCGCAGGTAAGTGCATTCGGTATGTATGATTCATCGATAAGATTCACTGGTCAGCCACAGAAACCAGTTGTGATTAAGTAGCATCAAAAAAATTAACCCCTCTCGTTATTGGGAGGGGCTTTTTGATTCTCAGTTCTGAATCATTTTCGTTTACCCGCAGATGTAACTACGAATCTCTGTATGCATATGAACAGGAGCAATAACAATCCGGTTGCTATTTTCCCCCACCATGATAAAAGATTTCCGTTGAACGTAATCAATGCAGGTATAACTGACTTCAACAGCACACCGAATAATGTCCCTATCATTGAGCCTACGCCTCCAGTTAAGAGCGTTCCTCCAATGACTGCACACGTAATCACTTCGAGTTCTCCTCCCTGAAGCGATAAGTTCCAGCCGCTTTTAACGTACAGCGCATAAGACACGCCTGCGAGAACTGAGCATAATCCGTTGAAACCATAGACCAGAATTTTCGTGCGTCCTGACGGAAGTCCCATTAGTGAAGCTGATTGTTCGTTGCCTCCGATTGCGTATATGTTACGTCCGAAACGTGTACGCTGAAGAATGAATGTTCCGATGATTATCATTATGACAAACAGAATCACATTGAAGTTTATGAATGCTATCGGTCGAATTCTTACCCATTGACCATTTGCATATTTCATCAGATATATCTTCCAGCCCGCTAATGCATCTATGAACGGGTGGTGAATGTCGATTGATTCTCGGCTGATTAGTGAACATACTCCACGTGCGAAGAACATTCCCGTTAATGTTGTGATGAACGCGGGAACATTGAGATAATGAATCACCCAGCCCATTAGGAGACCTAAACCTACTCCCATAACAAGTGAAGCTAATATACACGTCATAGGGTGAAGGCCAAGTACTGTTGTGCCATATGCTATGAACATTCCCGTCAGTGATGCTACTGCTCCAACGGACAAATCTATTCCGCCTGTGATGAGTACCATTGTCATGCCTACAGCAGATATTCCGTAATATGCGTTGTCGATGAAGAGGTTCGCAAATGTCCTAATGGTTAAGAAACCCTTATCGCTATACATGAATGCTCCGAATGCATAAACTATCAGAAATATTCCTATAGTTGCATAGACCATTATGTATTTGGGATTCGTGATCCGATTCAATAAGCTCTGCCTGTTATGCATGACTTACACCTTCTTTCTTTCTTGCACGTTTCGCGAAGTATTCACGTACTGGTTCTGACTGCAATACAATCACGACTGCGATAATGAGTGCCTTGAATGCCATAGTTGCCTCAGATACGATTCCGAAATAATATACGAAGGTTACGATTGTTCGGATTATTAGTGAACCTACAACTGTTCCTGCAAGGCTGAACTTTCCGCCTGCCATGTTCGTCCCTCCGATTACCACTGCAAGTATCGCGTCCATTTCAAAATTTAATCCCGCATTGTTTGAATCGTTCGACATGATTCGACTTGAATAGATTAAACCTGCAATGCCCGAAAGCAATCCAGTTATCATGAACACAATCAGGATTACCGTATCTGCCTTAATGCCCGATAACCTGCTTGCACTTGGATTCACTCCGACAGATTCAACGAATGCTCCGAACGCCGTCTTTCTCGTGAATAATGCAACTGCAACGACAACAATTATCGTTATGATTATGGGCATCGGAAGATACATGAAACTTCCCTGACCTATCACCCTGAACGGAGAATAACCCGTTGTGAATTGCTTTCCGTCTGTGAGTATCTGTGCAACACCTCGACCGCATACCATTAAAATCAATGTCGCGATTATCGGCTGCATTCCTCCTTTAGCGACAAGGAAGCCGTTGAACAATCCCATTAACGCACATACAATCAGCGGCACGAATATCACGAGCACATAAGGGTACACAGTATAATCACCAGGTGTATTGTATGTGAGAACGTCCCAGCGAAGGAACTTCAGAGAGATTGCGCCTGCAACTGCAACTAATGCACCAACGGATAAATCTGTTCCTCCGAGTGCAATTACGAGTGTCATTCCCATAGATATGATTGTGATTTCTGCACTGCGATTCACGATGTCGATTAAACTTCCGTAGAGCATTCCTGTTGAAGGCTGATAGCTTATGCTGAAGAAGTCAGGACGAATGATGAAGCATACGATAAGTATTAATGCCTCAGCTATTACTGCCCATGTTACTTTTGACTGCATTAATCTCGATACTTTCATTCTATGCTGCCCCCTCTGCTATTATCTTCAGAATGTCCTGCTGTGTGCATGATGAACCGTCAATCTCCGCAACCTTCTCACGGTCTCTCATGATTACGATTCGATTTGAACAGCGTATTATTTCATCGAGTTCTGAGCTGATGAATATTACAGACACACCTGAACCGCACATCTCAAGCATCAATCTCTGAATTTCAGCTTTAGCTCCTATATCGATACCTCGTGTAGGCTCATCGAGAATTAATACCTCTGGTTCAGCCGCCATCCACCTTGCAAGAATCACTTTCTGCTGATTTCCGCCGGATAATTCTCCTGCTTTCTTTTCACAGTCAGGTGTAGCTATGCCGAGAAGGGCAATGTATTTATTCGCGAGGTCTGTTTGTTCCTGTCGGGTCATTGGCTTCATGAATCCCTTTCGAGATTGAACAGCAAGCATGATATTCTCACGTATGCTCAGGTCTCCGATAATGCCGTCACGTTTACGGTCTTCAGGACAGAACGCAATTTTAGCTTTGATTGCATCAAATGGTTTCGTGAGATTCAATTTTGTTCCGTCAAGAATGATTTCTCCCTGAACGATTCGACTTGCTCCGAACAACATCTCTGCTGTTTCAGTTCTTCCACTTCCAAGCAGACCAGCAAAGCCGAGCAGCTCTCCTTCTTTGAGGGTAAGTGATATATCCTTTATGTGTGATGAGTCGCCGATATGATTCGCCTGCAATGTGATTCGTGAATCTGGTTTTACGTCCGCACGTTTGAGATTGAATATCACGTCCATATCTTTGCCGACCATTTTCGTAACGAGTTCTACCTTCGACAGTTCATTTATTCCGTATGTGCCTACAAGATGACCATTGCGTAAGATTGTCATTCTGTCCGAGACTGCATATATCTGGTCTAAGAAGTGAGTGATGAATATTATTCCCATTCCGTTGGCTTTGAGTTCCCGCATTACACTGAAGAGTAACTGCACTTCATTTTCATCAAGTGAACTTGTCGGTTCATCGAGGATTAACACTTTCGCTTGAATGTCCACTGCACGAGCTATCGAGGTCATCTGCTGAATTGCAGTTGAGTAATACGATAACGGTCTCGTAACATCAATATCAAGATGAAAACGCGACATCAATTCTTCTGCACGCTGGTTAATTTCACGCCAGTTAATTTGCCTGTGCTTCATCGGCTGTCTTCCAACGAAAATATTTTCTGCAACGCTCAGGTTCGGACATAAATTCACTTCCTGAAACACTGTAGATATTCCCGTCTCTATTGCTTCCATTGGGCTTGACGGACGAATTTCTTTACCTTCGAGATAAATTTTCCCTTCGTCCATGTGATTAACTCCCGTGAGACATTTTATGAGCGTTGATTTCCCTGCACCATTTTCACCGAGCAATGAATGAATTTCACCTGCATTCAATGAGAAGTCAACGTTATCGAGTGCCTTCACTCCGGGAAACTCTATCGTTATTCCCTTCATACTTAAAAGTTCAGACAATATTATTTGCCTCCTTTCACACAAAAAAACAGGGCTGAAGGTTTAAGTTCATGCCTCCATGCCCTGCTCTGTTTTTCTATAACACGTAGATTAGTACCTGCGTTCA
This sequence comes from uncultured Synergistales bacterium, assembly GCA_905235735.1. GTDB lineage: Bacteria > Synergistota > Synergistia > Synergistales > Aminobacteriaceae > JAFUXM01. The sequence goes on along the minus strand of CAJOMU010000002.1, from coordinate 87,014 downwards.
GATATTACATCTGCGGCCTTGATTGACTTCACTGTTCCGAGATCAATTCCGCCGTTCATGTCAAACACGTCTTCTGCTGGATGTATAACTGACTTGTCGAATTTCTCTCCGCGTTCAAGAGCTTCAATTGTCGGGACAACAAATGCAGCATAAAGAGGTGTGCATTCAACTGTGCAGTTCATCTCGCCCGCAACTATTGCATCAAATGCCGCCTTCACTGAATCGCATCCTACAATGATAATGTCCTTGCCTGGAACTTTTCCTGCTGCCTTGATTGCATCGATTGCACCGAGTGCCATATCATCATTCTGTGCAATGAGTACGTCAATCTTCGGAATCGACTTCAGCCAGCTCTCCATTACTGCCTGACCTTCTGCTCTGGTGAAGTTTCCTGACTGCTGACCAACCAGTTTAAAGTGAGGATATTCCTTGAGGGCTTTAAGGTTGCCTTCAGTGCGTCCTGTCTGTGCTGTTGCTCCCGTTGTCCCTTCCATTATGACAACGTTCACATCCTGATTACCTTTGCCGATGCTCTTCAGGTATTCGCCTGCCCATGCAACTTGTCTTCTGCCTTCTTCAACGAAATCTCCGCCGAATGCCGCAACATAATCGATTCTGTCTGCGCAATCTGGAAGTCTGTCGATGAGCAATAACGGAATCCCTGCCTCGTTCACTTCCTTCAGAACTTCATCCCATCCTGTTGAAACTACGCCGGTGAACAGAATGTAATTAACGTCCTGTGTGATGAAGTTTCGAAGTGCTTTAATCTGGTTCTCCTGTTTCTGCTGTGCATCATCATACACTAACTTCCAGCCCGGATGTGTTTCGATTGCTTTGCGAAGGTCATCAGTGTTTGCTGTCCTCCAGTCTGACTCCTGACCTATCTGCGAGAAAGCGATAACGACATCTGCACTTGCACTCCCAACGAATGCAAGAAGAACTAAAGCGGTGATAAGAAGAAATACTTTTTTCATGATTTTTACCTCCTGAAAATATGAATTTTAGATTTTGGGGTGATGTTTATGTTACACTCTAACAATGTAAATTTCAATTCGTAAAAGGAGGATTTATTTCATGTCAGTACATAAGAGTTTGTTCGGAACAATGCCTGACGGAAGGAACGTGTTCAACTACACATTCATTGATGAGCATGGACAGAGCGCAGTAATCTCTGAATATGCATGTGCAATCATTGAGCTTAATGTTCGTGATAAGGACGGCAATCTTCGAGATGTTGCATTGGGATATGATACCCTCAATGAATATCTGAAAGATACTCGATGCTTCGGTGCGACAGTCGGCAGGTATGCGAATCGAATCGCAAAGGGACAATTCACACTTAACGGAGTAACATATCACCTGCCCATCAACAATGGTCCTAACACTTTGCATGGAGGCCCTAACGGATTTGCTCACAGCCTTTACGAGAGCGAGATGAAAGATGATTCTGTTACGTTCGGAATCGACAGCCCGGACTTAGATGCGGGCTTTCCTGGAAATTTCACGCTGAAGGTTACGATTACATTCAAAGACGGCGATTTACGCATGAACTATGAATACTCATGCGATAAAGACTGTCCTGCGAACATCACGAATCACAACTACTTCAACCTCAATGGACATGGACACGGAAACATCTTGAATCATTATCTTGTGATTCATGCGGATAAATATTGCAGGGCTGACGATAACATTCTCGCACTCGCACCAACAGTGAGCGTTGAAGGAACGCCTTTTGATTTCCGTGTGCATCATAAAATTGCAACTGGAATTCTGAGCAATGCAGATGAAATCATTCATGCAAATGGAGGTTACGATCACTGCTTCGAGCTTGCAGGCAACAAAAATCCTGCCGCAATAGTGAAAGGTGATGACAGTGGAATAGTTCTCAATGTGAGTACGGACATGCCAGCGATACAATTCTATTCAGGGAATTCAATCGGACATTGCAGAGGCAAAGGCGGGGCGTTCTACAACAATTATGACGGCTTTGCTCTTGAGTGTCAGCAGTTCCCCAATGCAGTAAATGAGCCGTCCTTCCCCAATGCAATCATCAAGGCCGGACAGCTCATCAATACATTCATATCTTACAGGTTCTCCCGCTGACCGTAATACGCGTTAGCTCCGTGCTTTCTCAGATAGTGCTTATCTAAGATATACTGCGGAGCTTCCTTCGCATTTGAATCAATCGTTACTGTGTACATTGCCATCTTCGCAATTTCCTCTAAGACAACTGCATTATGCACTGCCCGTTTTGCATCTTTTCCCCAAGTGAACAACCCATGACTGTGGCATATTACTCCTGGTACTGCAACTGGGTCTAACTTTTGATTCATGAAGGTCTCTACGATAACTTTTCCTGTGTTCATTTCGTAATCTTCATTCACTTCTTCGGGCGTTAAGTTCCTCGTGCATGGAACGCTTCCATAAAAATAATCTGCGTGTGTAGTTCCGTAACATGGAATGCTCTTTCCTGTTTGTGCCCACGCTGTTGCATGTGAACTATGCGTGTGAACTATCCCTCCGATTTTCGGAAATGCTTTGTAAAGTTCAACATGAGTCTTCGTGTCTGAAGACGGCTTCAGATTTCCTTCGACAACTTTATTGTTCAGGTCAACAATAACAAGAGCCTCAGGAGTTAGTTCTTCATACTTAACCCCTGACGGCTTTATCACTACGAGACCTTTATCCCGGTCTATACCGCTCGCATTTCCCCACGTGTATAATACTAACTTTCGTTCGGGAAGTTCCATGTTCGCACGGTATACTTCTTCTCGTAATTCTTCTAGCATGACTTCAGCTTCCACACTATATCTGACAGGAATAGATCTTGTTCTAGTGCTTCTACTGTCGTGTCTTTTCCTATGTGAACAAATTCAATGTCCATCATTCGCGCCCAATCACGCATTTGTTCTGCGTCAACATCATATGAAAGAACAGTATGATGTGCACCTCCTGCGAGTACCCAGCATTCGATACCTGTTGTGAGATTGGGAAGTGCTTTCCACATTACGCGTGCAACTGGGAGATTTGGCATTGGGAGAATCGGTTTAACACATTCGATGTCCTGACAGATTAAGCGTAAACGTCCTCCCATATCGATTAGGCTCACTACTACTGCTTTACCTTCATGGCCTTCAAATACGATTCGCGCAGGGTCTTCCCTGTCTCCGATTCCAAGATGATGAACTTCAATTCGTGGTCTTTCAGCCGCAACTGACGGACATACTTCGAGCATATGTGCACCTAAGCTGTATTCTTTACCTTCGGCGAGGTTGTACGTGTAGTCCTCCATGAATGCAGTTCCGCCCTTCTGACCCTCAGTCATGAACTTTATGATCGCAGTCATGCCTGAAACCTTCCAGTCGCCTTCTGCACCATATCCGTAACCTGATGCAAGCATGTGCTGAGTTGCAAGTCCGGGTAACTGTTTCATGCCGTACAAATCCTGGAACGTGTTCGAGAATGCACAGCAGCCTTCAGAATCAAGCATCTTCTTCATTGCAATTTCTTCACGTGCCTGATAGCGAATCGCTTCAATGTTATCGGTTGCAATGTCATAGAGTGATTCATATTCCTTCATGAGAGCGTCAACTTCTGATTCACTCACTGCATTAATCTCTTCAGCGAGTTTACCTACAGGCCAAGTATTAACCTGCCAGCCGAGTTTCATCTGAACCTCTACCTTGTCGCCTTCCGTTACTGCAACTTCACGCATATTGTCTCCGAAACGCATTATCTTCAATGTCTTTGAGAATTCAACACCTGCTGCTGCTCTCATCCATTTTCCGATACGTTTCTGAACATCTTCATTCTGCCAGTAACCCGCGATAATCTTTCTGGGCTTACGAAGTCTCGCACCAATGAATCCATGTTCACGATCTCCGTGTGCCGCCTGATTGAGATTCATGAAGTCCATATCGATCTCTTCATTCGGGATTTCAAGGTTGTACTGCGTTGCTAAATGACACCATGCCTTCTGTAATCCTTCGAGGCCGTTTATCCACATCTTTGACGGACTGAACGTATGACACCACGTGATGATGCCTGCACATTTCGTATCATAATTCGCCTCACGCACAACATCAGTAATCTCCTTATTGGTCTTGGCCGTAACCTTATAGACCAATTTGCATGGAAGATTACCTGACGCATTGAGCTTATCTGTCATTTCCTGTGCACGTTCCGCAACTGTCTTTAATACTTCCGGCCCATAAAGATACTGACTGCCGACCACAAACCAGAATTCATAATCTCGTATGCTCAAACTATTTTGCCTCTCCTTTTGCTTTCGTCTCTATTGATTTCATCAGCGATTCAAATGCCGCATTGAATGCTTTCAATCCGTCATCAAGAAGTTTCGTGTACACCGCGTTAATATCAATGCCGAGTTCCTTTACACGCTTTAAATCTTCACGTGCTGTATCGAGACCTTCTTCAACTGTGAGTGCTGCCTTTCCGTGATTCAGGAATGCCTCAAGAGTTGCAGGTGGAACTGTATTGACCGTATTGGCCGCCGCAATCTCCTCAATGTATTTCACATCGGAATACGCTTTGTTCTTCGTTCCTGTACTTGCCCACAATGGACGCTGTACTTGTTCCGCACCTTTAAAGAGCTTCTTGAACTCTTCATACATCAGTTTGATTCCGTCTACTGCGATTCGTCCCTGCAATGATGATTCATTCTTCTCAGCAAGAAGTTTATCTACTGCACCATCAACTCGGCTCACGAATACAGATGCTACTGAATGTGCCTTGCCTCCTCTTTTCGTTCCTTCGATGTATGCTTTCGCGACATCAACATACTGTTGGGGTGAGAAGATGAGAGTTGAATTCACGTTCACGTTTGACGCTATGCATTCAGTGAGAGCGGATATGCCTTCGGGAGTTGCAGGAATTTTTATCATGACGTTCGGACGATTCAATAATGCGAACAGTCTCTTTGCTTCGCTGATTGTTGTCTCACGGTCTGACGCGATTAACGGGTTCACTTCGAGACTTACATATCCGTCTACTGCCTTCGTTTTATCGTATACAGGACGCAAAATATCTGCCGCAGCTCCGACTTCCTCAAGCGTTAATACTTCGTAAATTTCTGCTGTTGTCTTTCCTGCCTTTGAGAGTGATGCAATCTTTTCATCATAATCTGATGTCTTCGCAATCGCATTCTCAAAGATTGAAGGGTTCGTTGTTACTCCCGTTACGCCTTCGGTAATCCAGCGTTCAAGTCCGCCTGACGCAATAAGCTCACGTGAAATATAATCGAGCCAGATACTTTGACCCAGTTCATAAAGTTCATGTATATGTGTCATGATTTCACCTTACCATTTCATTGCTTCGATTGCTGACTTCTCAATTTCGAGACCAGCAACGTAATGCTTCATGAATTCCTCAAAGCCTTTCACATCTTCGGGGTCTGGCTGCACGACATCGCCGGTTAATTCCTTGAACACTCTCTGATTCAGATAGTCCTCAAGTTTTCCTGTCTTCTTACCGTCAGCAAGATATGCCGCAAGTAATGCTATTCCCCATGCACCGCCTTCACTTGCTGTTGACATCACGCTTACGGGTGAATTCACTGCCGCCGCAAGGAACTTCTGCATGACTACCGGTGTCTTGAATAATCCGCCGTGTCCCATGAGCATATCAAGTTTCACGCCTTCATCTTTGAGGAGAATATCCATTCCCAGTTTGACCGCTCCCAATGACGTATAGAGATTCACTCGCATGAAGTTTGCGAGATTGAATTTACTGTTAGTTGTGCGTGCGAATAACGGCCTGCCCTCATTGATGAACGTGATGTTCTCTCCGCTGTAATATCCGAATGCTAACAGCCCTCCGCAATCGGCATCTCCCTTCAATGCGTGATTGTAGAGTTTGCTGAAGAGTTCTCCTGTTCCGCATTTCACTCCCATTAATCCGCAGAATTCCTTGAACACTTCTACCCATGCATTAAGGTCTGTCGTTCCGTTATTCGCGTGGGACATTGCGCAAGGGAAGCCTGAAGGAGTCGTAACCATATCAATCTCACGGTGAAGTTTCGACAACTGACGTTCAAGAACAACCATTGCGAATATGCTTGTGCCTGCTGAGAGATTTCCTGTTCGTGGTGCAACTGAATTCGTCGCGGTCATTCCTGTACCTGCATCACCTTCGGGAGGACACATCGGAATTCCGGCTTTCAATGTTCCTGTTTCATCGAGAAGTGCTGCTCCTTCTGCTGTGAGTAATCCTGCATCATCACCTGCAACTAATACCTTCGGGAATACTTCACGTATCTTCTGAGTGTATCCTGCTTTGGCCATGAGAGCATCAAATTTATCTGCCATTCCCGCATCATAATCGAGTGCATCTGAATCAATCGGGAACATTCCGGCCGCATCACCGATACCGATAACTTTCTTGCCGGTCAGCTTGTAGTGCATGTATGCCGCGAGTGTGAATACTGACGCAACATTCTTCACATGCTCTTCACCGTCAAGAACTCTCTGATACAAATGTGCGGCTGACCATCTCAGAGGAACATTGAAGTCAAAAAGTTCCGTAAGAATATCTGCCGCTTTGGTCGTGTTCGTGTTGCGCCATGTCTGGAAGGGAGCAAGCTGTTTGTCGTTCTTATCGAGGGCAATATATCCATGCATCATGGCACTTACGCCTATTGCACCGAATGTTGTAGGTGTTACGCCGTATTTCGCTTCAATTTCTTTCCTCAGTGATGAGTAGCATGAACGCAGTCCTGCATCAACGTCAGCGAGATCATATGTCCATATGCCATTTACGAACTTGTTTGCCCATTCATGAAACCCTAACGCTAATACATGGCCGTCATAGTCAACGAGGACAGCCTTAATCCTTGTTGAACCGAATTCAATTCCGAGTGCTGTTTTTCCCTGCTGAATTAATTCCTTCGCTTCCATTTCGTTTTTCACCTCTTCAAATTTTTAAACTCTTCTGCTATTCCGTCAGGTGATATTCCCATTTCCGCACGTACTGCGTCTGATGTCCCTGATGCTCCGTAATGATCTACTCCGATTGTCTTCACTTTCGGCAATGCGATTCCGTTTCTCACTGCCTCAAGCAACATGATTGCTCCCATTCCTGTATTGATGTTATGGTCTTCTACCGTGAGAATAGGCCCGCATGATGCCGCTTCCTTCAGTGCTTTCATGTCAGGTGCGAGAGGAGACGATACAGCGTAGACATTCACTGAGAGATTGTGAGTTTCTGCCGCCTGAACTGCGAGCTGTGCCATGTAACCAAGTGCGAATATGCTTCCTTCTGTTCCTGAACGTAACTTCACTGCTTCTCCGTACTTGAACTCGTAATCTCCTGCGAATTCTTTCAGTCCGTCAACCTTGCTTCGTCCGACTGCCATGCAAATATCTCCAGGTGTCTTTAACATCCAGCGTGTAGCTCTGTCAGTCTGATTAGGATCAACAGGAACGACTAACTTCCAGCCGAACATATTGCGCATTAAGCCGACATAATCTATGCACTGATGTGTTTTTCCGTCTTCACCTACATCAAGTCCTACGTGAGTGAGAACTGTCTTGTTGCCCGCACGGTTAATGTCATTGAGCCTCTGCTGATTGTAGACTTCATCGATTCCGAATACGCCGAACTCTGCCCATAATGAAACTACTCCTGCTATGCTTGCTGTACCCGACATCGTTGCAACGTTATGTTCCTGAATTCCGCTCTGAACGTACCAATCCGGGCAATTTTTACTGAATGCACCAGTCATTACTGAAGGATGAAGGTCGCAATCGAAAACTAAAATCGGAGTTTTGCCTTCAGCTTTGTAATTCAGTTTGCCCACATCAGCGAGTGCCTTTCCGAATGCTCCGCGATTATCTGATACCTTTTTGCCTTCGTAGTTGAACGGTGTACCTGTATCGAGTGAAGGTGCTGGAGGATAATCAATCGTTCTGCCTTTGCTGACTGGAGGTGTCTTTCTTCGTTCAAGTGCTTTCGTTAATGTGTCAGGTGATTCACCGAGACCTTCAACGATTGCATTATAGTCTTCAACTGCTGGAGGCTTTCCGTGATACGTAGCAACACCTTCCATTATGCCGCCGTATTTCCCCATTACCGTTTTGCACATTAAGACCGTTGGCTTTCCGTGAGTTCCTGCTGCCTTCAATGCGTCATAGAGTGCACTGAATGAATGACCATCAACTTCAATTGCTTCCCAACCGTCAGCTTCCCAAAGAGCTTTAATGTTGCAGGGCATGATTTCCTTACGCATTCCTGAAAGCTGAATATCATTCCAATCGATTAAAGCGACAAGTCCCGTCAGATTTTCTTTGACTGCTGTACGTCTTGCCTCTGCTAATTGTCCTTTGGTCTGACCTCCGTCGCCCATGAGAACATAGACGCGTCCTTTATGACCGATTGCCCTCTGTGCGAGTGCGAAGCCTGCACCTGCGGATAAACCCTGTCCTAAGTTTCCTGTTCCCCAATCTATGCCGGGTATTTCACGTTCAACATGACCCTGAAAGATTGAGCCGCAATTTCTGAAATGACTCATTACATCATCACGGTCAATGAATCCCCATTCACTTAATGCCGCGTATACTCCTGCGCTTGTGTGTCCGTGTGATACGACAACATAATCGCGTTTCTTGTCATTGCAGTTTGCAGGTGTGAGGTCTGCCACTCCGTAAACTGTCATGAACATTTCCATTGATGAGAATGCTCCGCCGGGATGACCGCTCTTAGCCGCAGATACCATTGTGAGAGCAGTAACTCTTGCACGTTTAGCAGATTCTTCGAGGGAAGTTATCTGTTCATCGGATAGATGATCCTGCGGGAATTTATTTAGTCTCGGTAAAGACATAAAATTTTCACGCCCTTCGTTTTTGAATTTAATTCTGGATTTATATGAGTAAGAATATTTTATCAAGCACTTCACTTTATCGCACTAGTCAATACATGAAAAAATTATTGTTTTCAATGTATCAATGAAAGCATCAACATCATCACGTGAATTGAAATATCCAGGTGAAACTCTCAATGCTCCCTGAGGAAATGTATTCAGTGTTCTATGTGCAGAAGGTGCACAATGCAAGCCCGGCCTCGTCTCGAAACCTGAACGTGAAAGTTCATCAGCTAATATCCCGTTATCTATTCCCTTGACGTTAAACGCAAATACAGATACACGATTATTCATGTCATGCCTTCCTGAGAGAATTACGTCATCAATCTCAAGTAATCTCTCAAGCATATATTCACCTGTCATGCATTCATGTTCAGCTATATTCTTTATACCTGTATCATTGAGCCATTGAAGTGCGGCATTAAGTCCGGCAATGCCCGGAAGGTTAGGTGTACCTGATTCAAATTTATCGGGCAAATCTTCAGGCTGAGTTTCAAGATGTGAATAGCTTCCTGTTCCGCCGGTTATAATAGGCTGAACACGTGATGCGAATTCAGGAGACCATATTATTCCGCCTGTACCTTGAGGCCCCATTAAGCCCTTATGACCAGTGAAACATAAAGCCGAAAGTTTCAGTTCAGATGCATTTATATCAATCACTCCTGCTGTCTGTGCAGTATCAACCACAAGAGGCACATTGTATTTCATGCATAGTTCTGCAATCTCATTCAATGGTTGAATAGTCCCGCATACGTTGCTTGCATGAGATATTACTGCGAGATTGTATTTGTGATTCATCAATGCGTCTTCAAAGTCTGAAGGATTCATTTGGCCGTATGAATCTGCATTTATCACTTCAACATTCACACCTGAACTTTCAAGTGCTCTCAATGGACGCATAACAGCATTATGTTCCATTGACGATGTGATCACGCTCATTCCGGGACGAAGATAACCGCGAAGGACAATATTCAATGCTTCAGTGATATTTGCGGTGAACGTAACGAGAAGAGGATTTGCATCATCATAACCTCCGAACATATTTACGAGTTTAATCCTGCAATCCAGAATCAGATTCATTGTTTCCATATCGCGGACTGAAGATGTTCCTCTTGATGAATTTGCTCCTCCGTTCAGCATGAATTCACGAACAGCTTCACTCACGCATTCGGGCTTTGGCCATGTAGTGGCGGCATTATTCAGATAGCATGCCATGAATCAATAGACCTCTCTTATTGCATAGATTTTTTGCGGTGCATACATTATAATTCATGACATTATGGAAGCGAGATTTGTCTGGTGATAGGCTCAGGCTTCAAACCTGAAGAGAGGCGGTTTAAGCTGTCTCTGGTGGGTTCGATTCCCACACGCTTCCGCCAAAATTGCGAACAAAAAAAAAAAATCCCTGCCGACTACTTAAATCATCAACAGGGATATTGAATTCACTTCTTACTTCTCAAGAATAACTTTATATCCTCCATCGCGTTCCTCTGTGCTGACCTTCCAGCCTTTATTACTTGCATAACGTGATACATTGTTTCTTGATGTCGCAGTATCAACGAGAACCTCAACACGTCCTGATGAAAGATTAGCGAGTGCCTTCTTAGTGAGCATGACAGGCTGAGGACATGAAAGACCTGACGCATTGACCGTAATAACATCACTCATGAAAGATTACCCCCTGTCCCTGAAACATAATCCAACGAACGCACAGAAAACTAACCCGATAATTGTAACGTGAATTCCATACGCACCTATGCCTGCACCTGATGATGCCGCCGAGAAGTTATGAGCCACAGCTGCACCTGTGAGCATACCAATCACGAATATTCCCGCGTCAGAATCACCCTCACCTGCCATGATTAACTGTCTGCCCGGACAACCTCCTGCAAGTGTGAACGCTAAACCAGAGAGAACCATTCCGAGAAAGTTCCAGAGTTCATTTGTGTGTGCTACAGGCTGTGATTCAAATCCCGGCTTGAATGTTCCGAGTGCATAATTAGCAACGAAGGCTACGAGTGTGAATGAGATTATGCCTTTGAGGAGATAAGCATCACCCATCATGAGGAAATCACGAACTGCTCCTACAGTACAGAACCTGCTCCTCTGTGCTAGCCATCCTACAATCAATCCTGCACCTAATGCCATTAGAACGGGTGCGTGCATTGAACCTGGCCCTGATGATGAAAAGAAGACAGGAGCATTATCGCCGAACTTAGGAGCGATGAAGAGTAATGCAAGAAGAGCAATCGCTATCAACGGCATAATGAGACCTGCAGCTTTTGGATTTGATTCTGAAGCACCGAGACTGAAACCGTTCCATAAGAATATTATTCCGATGAAGATTCCTACGATTAATCCTCCTAAACCGTAAAGAGCATTCCAATCACCGCCTGCAACACGAAGATACGCTCTCCAGGGGCAGCCTAAGAACACTAATGCACCGAGCATAGCGAACATTCCGAGACCGAATCGTACTGCTGGAGATGAACCGCCTCTTGGGGAATATTCACGGAAGATTAAAGATGAAATGAATGAACCGAGAATGAAGCCGGGTATCTCAGGCCGAATGTACTGAACGATACCTGCTCTGTGAAAACCTAATGCGCCTGCAATGTCTCTGGTGAAACATGCGACACAGAAACCCATATTGCCCGGATTGCCGAAGTGTACGAGAGCCACAGCGATTAAGCCGATGAGGCCTCCAGCAATACAAGGGCCATGTTTAGACGTTAAAGTCTTGTCCATGAAAATGAAACCTCCTTATAAAAAATTCACTCCCCTAATTTAACATTAAAACAGGGGAGTGCAATAACAAAATTTTATTCTGTTCTTCGATTCTATTTCTATTCTGTGAAGACCGTCTGCTCTGTTATCTCTGTCTGCAATGCCTTCAATGCACGTTCAACAAGTTTTCTTCTGAGTGCTTTCTCTTCTTCAGGTGTCTTTGAGGGATCACCTAACGGATGAGGAATAGCAATCGTAGGAATGATTCTGTTTGCTCCGACAGTCTGCGAAATCGGAACTATCGTGCACATGTGAACAACTGGTAACTCACGCTCAATTTCTTTCACCATCGTTGCACCGCAACGCGTACATGTTCCTCAGGTTGAGGTGAGAATGACCGCAGTAACACCGTCAGCAACAAGACGCTTCACTATCTCTGCACCGAATTTCTTTGCATTGGCAACTGATGTCCCGTTTCCTACAGTCGCATAGAACTTGTTGTGAAGTTTCCCAATTACACCTTCACGCTCAAGGTCTCTCATGACATCAACGGGTAAAACTCTGTCCGCATTCTGGTCAGCATATGTAGCATCATAACCACCGTGTGCAGTGCAGTGTGTCTCACTGGTCAGATCATTCACACCTGTAATGTCATACTCACCGAATTTGCTCGCACTTGACGCTTCAATATGATCCGGGTTACCCTTCGGACAAATTCCACCTGATGTAACGAGTGCTATCACTGCATGTTTCATGTCCTTCACTGCGGGCTGAGGGTCTACTCTGTCGAACACGGGCATTTTATATTCCGTCTCGAATGCTTCACCTTTGAGCTTGGCCACGAACATATCAACGCATCTTTCAGCCGCAAGTTTTTCATAGAACATGTTCTTTCTGATTCCGCGTTCGATATAACCTTCATCTGAGGGTTTACCGATTGCTTCACCCTTGAGGAGTTTCAATGCAAGTTTTGCCATAGCAGGGACAGCTTTCCTCATTCCCGCTGCACTGTCTGGGGTCTCAATTATCCACGCATACTTCTTGTACATCTCAACGCCTGGATTCTCAGGGTACATTCCGCTGATTACGGGTATGTTGAATTCCTTCGAGACTGCCGCACACATTGCACCGCATGCTGTACCGTAACGTCCCGCATTGAACGCTGGCCCTGCAATGAATGCATCAGGCTTGTACTCACGAATCATATCGAGTATCTTCGCAGTGGCTTCGTCCATGTTCGATGCAAAATATGAATCTCCGCATATAACTGTTGCGACTATCTCGGCTCCTCCTTTAAACGCTCCCTTAAACGCCATGCCCGGACCAACTACACCTTCACGAATTTCAGGCATGTAGTCAGCTTTCTCTTCTCCACCGATGCCGGCGTAGAACTGGTTGATGTAATGAACAACTCTGAATGCCATATCTATCACCTCACATTAAAGCGTATATGCTCCGAGTTTCGTATAGCCCAGTTCACTTGTTGAACCTGTTATTGCCTGAAGCTCAACCGTTATGCTTCCGTCTTCTGAGAGTGAACCGTTCCACCCTCCTGCAATCACGTTAGCTTCTTCTGCGTAGCCGATCACTTTTTCCATTGCTGGAAGATGAATGACTTCATTCGCATTTCCTGCCGTAACGCAAGCGTTTCCTTCTGGACATGAATCAGCAAGTGATTGTGATGCTCCGTCCTGACCTGCATATTCATCTGTGAGTAACGCAGTCTTGATTCCATATCGCTCAGCCTTCCAGCAGTTCATGATTAAATCTGCGTCTGGATTTCCGAAACCTTCTTCTGTGATTACGATTCCGTCAAGGCCAAGCATATGAGCGAGTTTCGTTGCGTAACTTGAACTTCTTCGTTTGTCAGCGAGAGTAACATTCTCATTCGTTACTATGCATGCTACAAAATTGAAATCTTTTCCGTGTCTCTTCAACATGTCAGCGATAACTGGGTTATTCTGATGTGAATACGTGCTGTTCTTATCACATGCACTTACACAGTTCCCCGATACTATTGCTCCGTCCATTACTTCGAGAGGCGATATTATCGTCGGAAGGATACGCTTCACATCAACGCCGTAAAGATACGTATCATGAAGAAGTCCCTGTGTCTGCAACATATAGAGATAACCGACCTTCGGGAGTTCAGGAAGAGAATTCATTCCAGTCTTAATGTCTGCATACTCGTATGTCTCAATCTCCGATTCTGAATCCGCTTCTGCACATGACTTCGCGAGATATGCTGCTGCTTTCAGTCCTGCTATTCTGCATGCCTTTTCGTAATCGTGCTTGTCCATGTTCGGGTCTGAAGGTTCAAGAACGAGTACTACGTTGCATGTCTTTGAATACGGTGTGTAATCTGCACCTGGCCCTGACATATCGATAATGCCTTCCTGAAAACGCACTATCTTTCCTGCGGTTAATACAGCACAGCCGGATAACACGAGTGTCTTTCCTTCACCGACAGTTTCAACATCGCTTACCATTCCGGGAAATACCTGACCGCTTCCTTCGATTTTCCAGCGAGGTTCTATTACGTCTTTAACGGGAATGATTCGAGTTTTCTCGCCGGGCATCGCAATATCAACGTCAATGTTCTTACCCAAAAGCGGATCTTCAGAAATCATTTCAAGAAGTTCTGCCTTGTTTACCGTGAGCGTTCCGTCTTTGAAGCCGGTATTGTCTCCAAACTTCAGAGATTTTATGCTCAGTCTGTGCAATTCAAGTTTCAATTTAAGACCTCCTTCTTCAATAACAATAATGGAGCAGCATTTATATTTGCATCTTTCATCATGCCATACTGCCCTAAACTCTCTCTCATTAACTCAGAATCAATATACGCGTAATCATTTCGTGTTGATGAATCTAATTCTTCAGGAGTGATTATCATGCATGACTGATATATGCGTACAGCTTCTTCAATCAGTGAGAGTGAATCCAAATCTGCGAGACCATTTTTTTCATCAATCAGAATTGATCTGAAGGGCTGATGATTAGGTCTGAGATTACCGCAAAGAGGATGAGTTAAAAGGTGAGAACCTAAATGCACAAGACTTCGGACATGAATCAGGACATCAAGAGCAGAACCTTCAATGAGTTCTGAGTTTTTGACATCGTGATGAAGTTCTGGATTATTGGTGATGAGCTTGTACATTCTTTAACCCTCCTTAAGTCTTCTGCATCTGTTGCCGTATAGCAATAGGCTTCAGAAGTCTGTCCAGATACAATGCTTTTGCCTGAGAGTTTCACGTTCAAGATTAACGCTTGCACCTTCGGCGGCCTGTTTTTCAATTCAGGCTCTCTCTTGTATCCTTCGTTCAGGGTTTCTTTGACGTAATGATAATTATATCAAATCTAACCCTTCAAAAATTTTTGCCGATCGTAAGCAATGCCTTCGTTATATTCTTTGAGTAACCTTGCAACTTTTCCGCTGAGTAACAGAATAGCAATCAAATTCGGAATTACCATTATCCCATTGAAGAAATCAGAAAGCTCCCAGACTAAATCAATCTTCAATATGCTTCCAGTGAATATGAATATCATGACGAGAATCTGATACGGAAGAAGTCCCTTAGCACCAAAGAGATAACGTATATTAGTCTCACCGAAATAGTACCAGCCGATTACAGTCGAGAATGCAAAGAATAAAAGACATACTGCAATGAACGGATAGCCCCATGAACCCATGAAGTGATTCGCAAATGCTGCCTGAACTAATGATATGCCTTTAAGCTGTGCTCCACCTTCTGCAAAATTATTCTCAAGTACTCCTGAAGACATTACGGTAAAGACAGTGATGTTCAGAACAACAAATGTATCAATGAAGACAGCAATGATTCCGAGTATGCCCTGTTCAACAGGATGATTCACATTAGCAGCTGCATGCGCGTGAGGAGTAGAACCCATACCTGCCTCATTCGAGAAAAGTCCGCGAGCTATTCCGTAACGTGCTGCCTGTGCAACTGCTACACCTGCCATGCCTCCCCAAACTGCACGAGGAGCAAATGCGCACGAGAAAATTTCACCGAACACTGAAGGAAGATGTGATATGTTCATGATGATTAAAACGAGACCGACAATGATATACATTATGGCCATAATGGGAACGAGTTTTTCAGTTACGGATGCGATTCTCTTAACGCCTCCTATGAAAATTAATCCGGCTATGAGTGCGAGAACTCCTCCGACGATTTTAACATCCCATCCGAATGCACCGTTGAACGCATCACTTATCGAATTAGCCTGAACCATATTACCAGTGAAACCAAGTGCTAATATGATTGAGACTGCGAAGAAACCTGCGAGGAATTTCGAGATTGAATTATTGCCCAGTCCTCTTGAGATGTAATACGCAGGGCCTCCGACAATTTGGCCTGTCTCATCACGTTCACGATATAACTGAGCGAGACATGCTTCTGCGAAATTCGTAGCCATTCCGAAGAACGCAGCAACCCACATCCAGAATATTGCGCCTGGTCCTCCTGAGACTAATGCGGTCATTGCTCCTGCGAGATTTCCTGTGCCGACCTGTGCAGCTATTGCTGTTGCAAGTGCCTGAAATGAACTCATGCCATGCTTGCCCGCAGCTTCACCGAATAATGAGAAATCACCGAAGAGTTTTCTGCATGCCGCACCGAACTTCGAGATCTGAACGAAACCGAGTCTCAATGTGAAGAATAAACCTGTGCCGCATAAAAGAGGAATGAGAAAACTTGTACCCCAGAGAAAACCGTTAGCTTCTGAAACTTGCTTTAACAGTTCATCCATAAAAACATAACCTCCTGTGAAATATTTTGAATGATATTGCATAAAAATTTCGACAATAAAAAACACCCCGACACTTTTTACGTGTCAGAGCGTGTTTCATGCAGGACTTAAACCTGAATCCCGACCGGGATTTGTTAAGCCGTCATTGTCAGAATAAAATTGCGTTAAGAATTAGATTCATGTGAAAGCCTTTCATGTTTTTATTGCCTCAACGCAATTATACATCATCATGTTTCTGTTTTCTTGCGGCAACTCCTGCATCAAAAAAATTTTTATGCCAAAGCGTTTTCGATTTCCGATTCGCTTTTCACTGTCGTAACCTTCTCAACTGTTCCCTTCTTTATCACCGCAATCGCAGGAAGTTTATCCGTTAGGCCAAGTTTATCGGTCATTCTTGCATTGCGGTAACCGTCAATCACAGGAACGTTTATGCCTTTGGACTTCGCAGCATTCTCAACAGCATTTGAGAGTTTCACCTGTGATTCATCAATGCTCGAATAAAAGAACGCTTTGACTTCATCAGGATCAAGAAGCGTCGAACGAAGATGTAACTGTTCATTGATGTATGAACTTGCCGCCATTGCCGCAACTGCACCGTCAGATGCCGCTGTGATTACCTGACGCAGATATTTGCTTCTCACGTCTCCTGCCGCAAAGATACCTTCAACAGATGTTTCCATTTTCTCATTGGTCTTAATCCAACCGCCTTTTTCTGAATCAACGAGTCCTCGTACACATTCATCATCAGGTTCTTGGCCTACGAACATGAATACACCTGCGACATTGAGATTTGATTTCTCTCCTGTCCGTACATTCTTTAGGACGAGATTTTCTACCATACCGTCGCCTTCAATTTTCTCAACGACAGTGTTATAGACCGGCTCAATTTTCGGGTTTGAAAGTGCCTGTGCGATTGCCGCTCTGTCTGCTCTGAATTCATCTCGTCTGTGAATGATGTAAACCTTCGATGCAAATTTCGTTAAATACGTTCCTTCTTCGACTGCCGTGTTTCCTCCTCCGACAACAGCAACATCTAAGTCCTCAAAGAATGCACCGTCACATACAGCACAGAAGCTCACACCTTGACCGATATGTTCTGCTTCACCTTCACAGCCAAGCCTGCGGAAGTGTGCACCTGTTGCTACGATTATTGCTTCGGCTTCAATCTCGTTAGTCTCTCCGCTCTTCTTCGTGATGACTATCTTCTTGTCGCCGCGTAACTCAACTTTACTGCTGTCTACCATTCGAATCTCTGTGTTGAATTTCAGCGCATGATCCTTCAGCATATCTCCAAGTTCTGAGCCTGAAGCGTGAGCAATGCCTGGATAATTTTCGATTTCGTCCGTAATGTTTATCTGACCGCCTGTTGCTCCTCGTTCAAGCACAAGGACATCAAGACCCGAACGTCTTCCGTAAATTGCCGCCGACATTCCTGCCGGGCCTGCTCCGATGATAACCAGTTCATGCTTTTCCATCGTGTTAGTATCTTCCTTTCGCGTTTAATTTCCTTCTACCTGCTGTATTGCCTCTTTCATGTTCAACGATAGGCCTTTATCGTTAAAGCTCTCACGATTAGGAACAATCATACTGAACTCGCTGATTATGTCCATTGATAATTTTGCGTTATCAAATGAAAGATTCAAAACGTGTCCGCCCTTCTGCCTGTCCTCAGAGACAAAGTGAAGATGCCAGCCGTAAGTGTTAAGTCCGTCCATGTAATCAGGGCAGTATAACGCAACAACAGTTCCCCGAATATTTTCGTATGTGAATTCTCGCTGATCTGTCTTCAGTGCTACGTCAAGAGTCTTATAGGGTTTTTCCTGTGCAAGCTCACTGCGCACAAGAATCGATGACATTACGCCGTCAATCCTGGCCATGTAGAACTGATTTCTTCCGTGTTCGTCAACAATAGCATTCAGAATTTTCTTCACGTCATCAAATGATGTGGCCTTGATATTTTCTTTCTGTATGTCAGCGTCAAAGAAGGTTACGTTTGAGAACGGCACAGTCTCGTCATCAGAAGCAACTTCAACGCTTCCGTCCCATAATGCTCTGTAGACCACACCGTCAAGCACAATCATTTCACCGTTCACTGACTGAAACGTTCCTATGCCCGTATCGCCGTAAGCCTTCAACTCGCCTACAGTGATTACACCGTCATATTCTCCCTGCATGAGGGACTGAAGCAAGGCAACCTGAAACAATCTATCGCTGAGTGCATATGCCTGACCCGCTAATAGAGACAACATGAGTGATATTGCGATTAACTTTTTCACTGTTAAATTACCTCCGAGATTTTTATTCTTCCTGTTCCATTCAGGAATTTTCCAATTATACATGCAAACTCAAAATTTTTTTTGCGAATGTGATTCAGAAGCTCATCTGCCTTCTCTGAACTCACTGCAAGCAATAATCCTCCTGAAGTCTGAGCGTCATACAGCATATCTAAATCTGACTGTTCGAATTCATTTTGATTCACATCAACATACTTCTCATATGCAGATTGATTCCTGTATGCTCCTTCGGGAATTAATCCCATGTCTGCAAGTTCCTTCACTCCGTCAATCAATGGTATGCTTTTAATGTTAAGATGACAGTCAAGAGATTCATTCAGCATGTCGCGTAGATGACCCGCAAGACCGAAACCCGTTACATCAGTTGCAGCGTGAACGTGTGCATGAAGTTCATCATTGAGTTCTATCATGTTCAATTTCTTCATGCTCTCTTCTGCCTGAATTCGTGTTCTATCATCTTCAATCATTCCTGCTTTGATTGCCGTTATCGCTATTCCTGTTCCGATTGGCTTCGTGAGAATCAGTTTGTCTCCTTCAAGTGCTCCTGATGTCCTCCAAAGTTTGGACTTCTCCGCTTCACCGTAAACTACAAGACCGTATTTAGGTTCATCATCCTGTACGCTATGACCTCCAACCAAAAACGCACCTGAACTTCTTACGCGTTCAAATCCTCCTTCAAGAATACGTTTCAGAACATCAAGTTCAAGATATTTCGTTGGAAAGCACACGACATTCAACGCAACTAACGGCCTTCCTCCCATCGCAAAGACATCACTGATTGAATTTGTCGCCGCTATCTGTCCCCACGTGAATGCATCATCAACTACTGGCGTAATGAAATCTATGGTGAGAATTCCATAACGCTTATCATCAAGTTCAAATATCGCTGCGTCTTCGTTGCCGTTCCATGAAGCTAAAACTCTTTCACCGTAAATCTGAGGTATTCCCGATAACACTTCCTGTAAGTCCGCCGGACCTATCTTCGCTGCTCACCCGCTGGTGTGAGATAATTCCGTCAGCCTCTTCTTCTCTGTCTGAACATCACAGCACGACACGATAATCACCTGTTCTTCTGGTATATTTCTTTGCGTCAAAGTATTCCAGTATCGGAAGAATGAATTTCCTCGTACTGCCTGTTGCATCACGAACCTGCGCCAGTGTTACTTGACTTCCTATTGAATGAAGAATATTTTTCATCTCATCTTCAAGTTCTCTTATCAAAATGAATCCTTCAGATATTATTGCAAGTTCACCTGAATTCCTCATTGCCTGAATCACTTTCGTAAATTCCCTTTCTGGAAGTCCGGCCTCATCTTTGAGTTCGTTCAACGTGATTAACTGCCACTTATGAGACATGCATATATTCTTCAGTGCGTTCTTGTTTTGATTAAACGTTTCATCATTCTCTGGAATGAATTCAGGAGTGTGTACTTTGTTTCCGTCAAGCATAAGCAACCCTTCATTCACGGCCATGTTCAAAAGTGAACGTGATACATTAGCGTTTTCGATTGGCATTCCTGATTCAGATGAAAAATGTTTCTGGTAATCTTTAACTGACTTCACTAATTCATGAAGCATTTCATCACAGTATCTTCTTGAGACGTAAGCATTATCGAGAGACACAATTTTTCCCCGAGCAATCAATTTACCTGCGAGACTTTCAGCGTTCTCTTGTGTGTCCTGAATCAACTGCAATGCTTCACTCTTGCTTATGCTTCCTGCCTCATCAATCAGATACTCAAATCTTGCTTCCGAATCTCTTCCTGCGTCTTTGAGTTTCAATATGCGTTCGAGAATCTTTGTGCGTGATGATGTTCCTCTTGGCTTATATGAATACGGAAAGATTATCTCTCCTCCTCCGATTGTGATTAGAGGACTGTAGAACCTCAGAATAAATCTCTGTCCGTAAGTGCACACAACCGGCTCTTCAAGAACTAACTGTGCAGGAACTTCTTCACCTGGTTCAATCTGTTTCGACTGCAATAACGAAACCCGCGCTAAGACTTCAGATGTTCCAATGCAGACATGTACCCTCTGCCAGTGCTTTAACGGTTCTCTCACTTCAGGCATTAGTTTTATGATTGCCTCAAAGCATCTCGTTGCTCTGAATATTCCCTTATGACACACAACATCTCCGCGAGTAATTTCATCTATATCAATTCCTGCGAGGTTAGCGGCCACTCTCTGACCTGCAAACGCACTCTCGACATTCTTGCTGTGAACCTGAAGCGTTCTGATTCGACCTTCACGACCTGAAGGCAGTACTTCGATTCTGTCTGAAGGATGAGCTGTTCCATGATACGCTGTACCTGTTACGACTGTTCCGAATCCCGAAATCACAAATGCTCGGTCAACTGGCAGGAAGAATGCTCCGCTTACTGGTCGGGTTTGAACTCGGTCAATCAATGCTGTAATTTCAGTCTTCAATGTATCAAGGTTCTCACCTGTTACTGATGACACAGGCACTATCGATTTGCCTTCAAGAAACGTACCCTTCACGAATTCTTTTACGTCCTCAATGACAAGTTCAAGCATACCTTCTTCATCTTTTATGCGGTCAATCTTCGTTATCGCAATCAGTCCTTCATGAACTCCAAGAAGTTCCATTATGGCGAGATGTTCACGTGTCTGCGGCATAACTGATTCATCTGCGGCAATAACGAGCAGTGCGGCATCAATTCCAGAAGCACCAGCAACCATTTGACGAATGAATTTCTCATGACCTGGTACATCAATTACACTCACTACTCTTCCGTCATCGAGTGTGAGAGGAGCAAATCCTAATTCGATTGTTATTCCGCGCCTCTTTTCCTCAATCAGTCTGTCGCAGTTTATTCCCGTGAGTGCATTAATTAACGCAGTCTTTCCGTGATCTATATGACCTGCTGTGCCTAACACTAAAGATATTTCACGCATTCATTGCACCTTCAATAGCTGAAATCAGAGTTTCATATTCATCATCAAGAATCGTTCTGACGTGAATCACAATTTCATCATCACGTGCACCGCATAGAACTGGGACATCAAGACCTCGAAGAAATTTCTGAACATGGCCTGCACCTTCAGATTTATGTTTCAATGACACTCCCCAGCCTTTAAGTTTTATTTCAGGACATGAACCTCCTCCTGCTGCATCTTCAACTTCAATCACTCGAATCAATGCATTAATTCTCCGTGATAATTCCTCTGCTAATTTCTCAGCTCGCGTCTTCAAATCTTCTGGTGAAAGTCTGAGCATTCGTAACGTTGGAATTTCATCATACATGCCCTGCGCATAAAGTCTGAGTGTAGATTCAAAACCTGCAAGTGTAACCTTATCGACACGTAACGCTCTTGCCATTGGATATTTTTTGATTCTGTCGATGAGTGCCTTACGTCCTGCAATGCCGCCTATCTGTGGGCCTCCGAGCAATTTATCTCCTGAGAACGTAACTATGTCCGCATAACTGGCACATGTTTTTATGTTCGTCTCATCTGACGGAAGATTCAAGATGTCATTCTCAACAAGCAATCCGCTTCCTGCATCCTCCATGAAGATTACGTGATTATCATGTGCAAGTTTCGAGAGTTCTTTACGTTCGGGTGATGTCGTGAAACCTTCTATCCTGAAATTTGAAGGGTGAACTTTGAGAAGCATTGATGTCTTTTCCGTGATTGCACGTTCGTAGTCGTAAAGATGAGTTCTGTTTGTTGTTCCGACTTCCTTCAGGAATGCCCCTGAGAGATTCATTATGTCAGGTATTCTGAATGACCCGCCTATCTCTACAAGCTCACCCCTCGAAACAATGACCTCCGAATCTTTTGCAAGTGCACTCAATGCTAACAGAACTGCACCTGCATTGTTATTCACGACTAATGATGCCTCTGCTCCTGTAAGCGTACATAATAAGTCTTCAACGTGTGAATTCCTCTGTCCTCTTGTGCCTGCTTTCAGATCGTATTCGAGATTGGAATAATGACTTGCTGATTCACACATGGCCTTCACTGCTTCATCAGCGATGAGAGATCTTCCGAGATTGGTATGAATTACGACTCCTGAAGCATTAATCACGTGAGTTAAGCTCGGACGTGAGGCAAAAGCAAAAGATGACATGCAAGAATCTTTGAACTCTTCATCAATGAATCGATTCTCTTCGCTCTCAATAATTTTCTTCCGTATGTCTGCAAGTTCCTTATTGATTATGCGTTTCACTCTTATACGTCCAAGTTTCTCAAGCCATGTTTGAACCCATTCGTAGTTTAATATGATGTCCATTCCCGGAATATCAATGAGCCTCTGCTTTACATCCGACATCTGAAAACACGCTCCCGAAAATTTTTTTTGCTTATATTATCACGCTATAGCTTTTACATTATGGTGTAGAATTATCATGAAAAATCTTCAAAGTTCAAAGAGAGTGGTGAAGATACAAATGGCAGTTGTAGAAATCACAAAAGAAAATTTCGAGGCGGAATTCAAAAACAGTCCTGTACCTGCAGTTCTCGATTTCTGGGGGCCAAAGTGCGGGCCATGTATGGCACTCATGCCTAAATACCATGAGCTTGCAGAGAATCCAAAGTACGAAGGAAAGTTCAAATTCTGCTCAGTCGATACATCAAAGAACAGAAGAGTTGCTATGATGGTTCGTCCGGCAGTAATGGCTCAGCCTACGTTCTTATTCTTCAAGGACGGCAATGAAGTTGCGAGACTAGGCGGAAATGATCTTACGATTGAGGAAATCACAGCCAAAGTTGATGAACTTTGTGCGTGAAACGAAACAATAAAATTTAATCTCAAAGAAGGGAAGGTGTCGGACATGGGGAAACTTGCAGGAAAGAAATTGCTTCTTCTCGGTGAACGTGATGGTGTTCCAGGCCCTGCAATGGAAGCATGTTTGAAGGACAGCGGTGCAGAGATAATCTTCTCAGCAACCGAATGCTTTGTATGAACGGCGGCAGGAGCGATGGACTTGCAGAATCAGCAGCGAGTTAAAGACGCTGGAGAGAAATACGGAACGGATTGCGTTGTTATTCTTGGCAGCTCTGACCCTGAAGGTGCAGAGATTTATGCTGAGACAGTAACAGCAGGTGATCCGACCTATGCAGGCCCACTCGCAGGAGTTTCGTTGGAACTCCCTGTATATCACATTTTTGATCCGATAATCAGAGCAGAGTGCGACCCAGCAGCTTGGGAAGAACAAATCAGCATGATGGAAATGGTGCTTGAACCTGACGCGTTAGCCGAAGCAGTAAAAGGTATGCGCGAACAGTACAGCAAGAACGTTATAGAATAAACATCGAACATAAACATTCCCGTAGGAAACTCAAAAGCCTGCGGGTATTTTTTTAGGAGAAAACGAAAATGTCAAAAGTAGGAATCAAAAGTTATTCGTATTGTCTCAATCACGCTCCAGAAACAGGAAGTCATTACGGAGGCACACCATACGAAGCATATCATTCGGGAAAAGAACAGGAATATCTTGATGCTCTTCCGAAACATATTCAGAGTTACGACCATGCTCTTCATTATGCACCGAATCAAACTTACATCGGCGGCATATCATACGAAGAGTTCGAAGCGTTACCGTCAGGCTGGGTGAATAATCCGTTGCCAGATGATAAATCAAAACGCTACGGGAAATTCGGAGAGTTAATGCCTGAAGATGAATTTCTTGGCCTCATCTCAGCATGTGATGAATTTGAACTCGTATGGCTCGAAAAAAGTTTTGCGGAGAACGTCAGCAAGAAGTTAGCAGAAGACCCAGTAATCACTGAAGCAATCGTAAAGAGAGTTTTGCGTCCGAAGAATATGCATGAGCTTTCAGAGATTGAGACGGAAGTGAAAGAACGTGCAGGCTTGTATCTCTATAATGAAGGAAAGGTTGTAGGCTGTATTCGTTCAGGACATCCTACAGATCATTGTCTGACTGCACATGTCCTCATGGAAAATCTCGCGGGTAAAGCATCAGGTGTTCTTGCACTCTTGCATCTCATGAAGAACAGCGGAATGAATCCGAATGATTTAGACTTCGTGATTGAATGTTCAGAGGAAGGAGCCGGTGATGTTGGACAGAGGGCAGGAGGAAATTTCGCAAAGGCAATCGCAGAAGTTGCAGGTTGTGTGAATGCATCAGGCTGTGATGTTCGAGGTTTCTGTGCAGGCCCAGTGAACGCAATGATAAACGCGGCGGCTCAAGTTGCATCAGGAGCACGAAAGAATGTAGCAGTAGTTGCAGGAGGATCAATTCCGAAGCTCTACATGAACTCAAGAGATCACGTGAAGAAAAATCTCTTAGCACTTGAGGATTGTGTTGGAAGTTTCGCAGTTCTTCTTGTCCCTGATGACGGCACTATGCCTGTAATGCGTCTTGATGTTCTCGGCAAGCATACAGTAGGCGCAGGAGGAGCACCGCAGGCAGTAACAAGTGCATTAACGTTTGAACCTTTACAGTCAGCAGGACTAACTTTCACGGACGTAGACAGATATGCACCTGAACTTCAGAACCACGAGATAACAGAACCCGCTGGAGCAGGCAATGTTCCTCTTGCGAACATAAAGATGATAGCGGCACTTGCAGTAATGAAGAAGGCAATCGAGAAACCCGCAATGATGGACTTCATAAAGAAACATGGAACAATAGGTTTCGCTCACACACAGGGACATATTCCCGCAGGAGTTCCATTCATAGGACATGCATGTGAGATGATTAACGAGGGGAAAATCAAACGTGCAATGATTATCGGTAAGGGAAGTTTATTCCTCGCACGCTTAACGAACCTCGCAGACGGTGCATCATTCCTGATTGAAGCTCCTGAACCAGTGAAGACAGAATCAACACTGAGTAAAGAAGACATAAAAGCAATGATTCTCGAAACACTGAGTGAGGTTGCTGGGAGGCTTAACTGAAATGTCAGACGCTGTGAAGAAATTAATCGGCGAAGCTCTCACTGAGATAATCGAGACTGCGAAGACAGGCGGGAAAAAAATTCGTGTCGGACTTATGGCCTCTGGAAGTGAACACGGTGCTGAAGAAATTGCAAAGGGTGCAAGGCTCGCGATTCAGAATGCGAACAATGTCATTCCCGTAATGATTGGCCCAAAGGTAAAAGGCTATGAAGATCTCGAATACATTGAATGCGAAGAATGCGATATACCTTTAAAACTTGAAGAGTGCGTGAAGAATGGAACAGTTGCAGGAGCAGTCGCAATGCATTTCCCGTTTCCTTTGGGTGTAACTACAATCGGAAGAGTATTAACCCCTGCAAGAGGAAAGGCAATGATAATCGCATCGACAACAGGAACATCTTCAACCGTAAGAGGCGAGGCCATGTTACGAAATGCAATTTACGGAATAGCAGTTGCGAAATCACTCGGCAATATGAATCCTACAGTTGGAATTCTGAATGTTGATACAGCACAGCCAGTATTAAGGGCATTAACGCGAATGAAGGATAAAGGCTATGATATTACATTCGGAACTTCAACACGTGCTGACGGAGGAAGTGTTCTGAGGGGCAATGACATTCTGACAGGAGCAGTTGATGTTTGCGTTACTGACACGCTGACTGGAAATGTACTCGTGAAAATGTTCTCGTCATTCACGACAGGAGGAAACTATGAAGCAACCGGCTGGGGATATGGGCCTTCATGCGGTGAAGAATGGAATAATGTCGTGTCTATTGTGTCGAGGGCATCAGGTGCACCAGTAATCGCAAATGCATTGTCATTCACTGCGAGAGTAATAGCAGGAGGATTAACGGAGAAGGTTGCGGAAGAAATCAAATCAGCGAGGAAGGCAGGACTTGATGAAGAGATTGAAACATTAACACCTAAAGCAGCAAGTGCAGATGAAGATGTGAAAGCACCTCCGTCAGAACCGACTGATGATGAGCTTCATGGAATTGATGTTCTTGAAATCGACAATGCCGTTAAAGTTTTATGGAAAGAGAACATTTACGCTGAGAGTGCAATGGGTTGTACTGGGCCGGTGATAAAGATGTCATCGAGACACATTGAGAAGGCAAAAGAGATATTAACATCGAAAGGTTATCTTTAATATTGAGTTGTCTTGCCACTTTCAAAACTACGAGTGCGGCATTGATGTTCGAGAGGGTATGCAGAAGTTCAGGAATACCTGCGAGGATAGCTCCTGTTCCGCGAAAATTGTCATCGAGCTGCGGACTTGCGTGTGAATATCCATGCGACAAGAGGGAAGCAGTTGAAGAGATAGCGAAGGAGAAAAAGATTCAAGTTGCGGGTTATCACGAGATAGACGAATGATGAGACGGAAATCGAAGCTCAGAGATGTGAAATATAATCTCTGGGCATTAATTTTATCCGCAAATATAATCTCTACAAACTCAGCAAAAATTTTTCTCTCTCGCACTGTATAATTCAAATCATCACATTCTAATCACAGGGGGTTAATTCAATTCATGTTCGTGAAAATCGTATGCACAATCGGACCAGCCAGTGAAAATTACGAAACACTAAAGTCAATGGCTGAAGCAGGAATGAATGTAGCGAGATTAAATTTTTCGCACGGAGATTATGAAGGCCATGAAAAAAAACTGAAACTCATTCGCAGAGTTGAACGCGGAACTAAAAAACCTATCGCTGCTTTACTCGACACAAAAGGCCCGGAGATTCGCACAGGTCTCATGAAAGACGGTGAGATAAATCTCGTTCAGGGAGCAAAGATAATACTATCATCATGTGATGAAGCATTCGAGGGAACACCAGAAAAAATTTGGGTGAACTATAAGCTCCTCGCTCAGGAAGTTAAAACCGGTCAGAACATTTATATCGATGACGGAGCATTGAACCTCGAAGTCGAAAAATCAGAAGGCGATGATGTAACCTGCAAAGTAATCGTAGGCGGCCCATTGAGAAACACGAAGGGCATTAATCTTCCAGGTGCAGATATAACGATGCCCGCACTTTCAGACAAAGACAAGCAGGATATAGCGTGGGGAATTCAGCACGGAATGGAATATCTCGCAGTTTCATTCGTGAAGACACGTCATGATATTCTCGAAGTGAGAAGGCTCGTTCAAAGTTACGGAAGCGGAATGAAGATACTCGCGAAGATTGAGACGAAGCAGGCAGTAGATAACATTGAAGATATTGTTGATGTCGTTGACGGAGTAATGGTAGCGCGAGGTGATTTAGGCGTTGAGATTCCGACTGAAGATGTTCCGTTAGTGCAGAAGAAAATCATTGAGATGTGTCGTGTTCGTGGGAAGGTAGTTATTGTTGCAACTCAGATGCTCGATTCGATGATTCGCAACCCAAGACCCACAAGAGCAGAGGCAAGTGATGTAGCTAATGCTGTTCTTGACGGAACAGATGCGGTTATGCTTTCAGGAGAGACAGCTTCAGGGAATTATCCTGTTCAGGCGGTCGCAACGATGAGGCACATAGTAGATCGTGCAGAGAAGGAATTAAATCTCTGGGGGAATCACAAGCACAAAGAACAAAATCCCGTTGAACTTTCAGGAATACATGTGCCTGATGCAGTATCAGGAGCAGCAGTGTTAATCGCAAGACAGATAAAAGCTCCTGCAATAATTTCACTTTCACGTTCAGGATTAACCGCAAAGATGATAAGCAAGCATAGACCTGAATGTCCGATACTTGGCCTCACACCCAGTCAGCAGACATGGAGAGAGTTAGCATTATGGTGGGGAATACAACCGGTGAGACTGTCAGAGATGAGCGATATAAACGTAGCGGCAAGAGAGGCAATCAATACATGTGTGAGCAAAGGACTGCTTGAAGAAGGTGAACTCGTAGTAGTAACTGCGGGAGTACCAGTAGGCAGACCAGGTTCAACGAATGTAGTTGAGGTTCTCACGACAGGAACAATTCTTCTCTCAGGAACACCGTTATCGCACAAGAACGCAGTCGGAAAAGTATGCATAGCCCGAACACCTCAGGAGGCAATCGACAAAGTAACTCCGGGATGCATTCTCGTTGTTCGTCAGCTCAATGAAGAATACCGTCCTGTACTCGATAAGGTTGGAGCAGTATTATTCGAGAGCGGATTGTTATTCAGTGAGGGGAACGCGCTCGCAATGGACTATAACCTTCCGTGCATTGTGGGAGTGGCAGATGCATTCTCGACATTGATGGACGATGATACAGTTTCGATTGACGGAACAAGAGGCTTAGTATATCGAGGGGTAGTAAGGTTAGTAGTGTGATGAAGTTCGATATTTTTCTTTTACGAAGTATAATCGACATTGCAATAGTCTCATTCGTAATCTACAGAATTTTAATTCTTCTTGTCGGGACGCGTGCAGTACAGTTAGTGAAGGGCGTGATGATGCTCATAATTCTGTATTTCATCGCGTCATTCCTGCGAATGAGATTGCTCACATGGTTTCTGAACCGTTCACTCTTTGCACTTGGCTTCGCAATTCCGATTGTGTTTCAGCCTGAACTGAGAAAAATGCTTGAGGAACTCGGCAAAGGGAAATTCTATCTGCTCAAACCGAAAATGTCAGAAGATGAAGCGACAATGAGAGTACAGCAGATAGCAGGAGCATTGAGTTATCTGAAGGCACATAAAATCGGAGCACTTTTAGTGTTTCAGCAGGGTGTAGGATTAGGCGAGTACTCACAGACAGCAATACATCTTAACGCCCGAATCACTCAGGAACTCTTAATATCAATCTTCTGGAAGAACAATCCCCTTCATGACGGAGCAGTTATCCTCGACAAGTACAACATCATTGCGGGAGGATGCATTCTCCCTGTTGCAGATGCGCCTGACATATCGCGGTGGTACGGCACAAGGCACAGGGCAGCACTTGGAATATCGCAGGTATCAGATGCAATCGTGTTCATAGTCTCAGAGGAACGCGGTGAAGTATCACTTGCAGTGAAAGGGAGACTCTCGAAGAATATCAAAGACTTTCAGGTTGAGGGAATACTGACGCATTATTTCGTAGGGGAACCAGTGATCACAGACTGGAAGAGCAGACTGCGTGAATTCCTGAAACTATTCTGGGTTAGGAATAACAATCAGCAGGATTCAGGAGGGCTTGTGAAATGAGAAAATTAAACACGACCTTTGATGAGATGCTATCATCTTCATTAATGCTCTGGATAATCTCAATTACAACGGCAGTCTTAATGTGGGTATACGTTATCGGCATGGACGAAGCAGAATACATAACCCGAAAATTTTCATGTCCTCTTGAATATCTTGAACTCGATTCACAGGCGATACTGAGAGGCAGAGTTTCAGAGGTTGATGTTGAGGTTCGCGGGCCTGAACAGGAAATGCTGAGACTGAATTATGATTCAGTGAGGGCATACATAGACGCAAGAAACTTAGTACCAGGTAAACGTTACACAGTGAATGTGATTGTCGATACTCCCGGAAATATTTCGCTTATCTCATGCTTCCCTTCACAGGTAGTTCTTGATTTAGTCCGTCAGGTTTCACGCTTAATGACAGTTGAAACAGTTCTGCCTCAGAATATCCCCGAAGGCCAGTACATAGAGGGAATAGAAATCACTCCCAAAGATGTAGGAGTTAAAGGCGCAGAAGATGACATAGCGAAGATAGGAGCACTGAGAATCACACCTACGATTGAGGAATTGCAATCAGGAAGAGAGTTATTGATGCCCGTGAAACTTTCGCAGTCAGAGCCATTTAATGGAACTGTTGTGCTTGAGCCTGCACAGGTAAGATTCAGAGGGACGTTAGCGCGAGGATTGCCGAAGAAGAGAGTGCCTGTGAATGTCAGGTTTACGGGTGAACTCAATTCAGATTATGAAATACGCTCAATCATAACTGATCCTTCAGAGATTCAAATAGAAGGAGAACGTGAAAATTTATCGAAGGTTGAAGCTGTAGATACTGAAGTAATAGACATCTCACTTCTTGAATCAGATCAGGCTATCGTTGTTCCGTTGAAGACACCAGACATTGAAGGTGTATCACTGAATGTTACATCGGTGCGTGTGAACCTGCAATTAGGAGAAGCCAGAGCAGAACGCAAACTCAAGAATATTCCCGTAGAGATTCGCGGAGCTTCTGAGAACACAAACTATTCATGCAGTCCTTCAGGTGTATCCGTAACGATTGAGGGAAGACCGTCATTGATTGAGGCGTTTAATCCTGATGAGGCAGGAATGAAGGCATTCGTTGACATGTCGAATATCTTCATGACACCTGTAACGTTACCAGTGAGAACGGAAATAGCATCAGGAGATGTTTTCAAGATAACGAGAGTTGAACCGCAGAACATAGCAGTGAACATGTCAGAAATAAATTAGGTTTTAAGCTGCCCTCTGATATGATTTGTCAGGGGGTATGTTTTTATATTTAAGCGGGAGGTTGAATGAATGTCGGAAGAAAAAAATATTGAACTTGATTTGCCGGAAGAAGAACGCTGGGAGAATTTAACACTTGCGAATGATTTTATCTTTGGGAAAGTATTTCAGGATTTGGATTTATGTCTTGAACTGGTGCAGATAATTCTTCCTGAACTGAACATAGAACGTGTTGTTTCGCATGAACGTCAGAAGTTCCTTAAAGAAACTCTTGATACGAACAGTGTAATATTTGATGTGTATCTTCAAGATGACAAAGACAGAATCATCAACGTTGAAATGCAGGCAGCAAAAAGCGGTAATATCCCAAAAAGGACGAGAGCATATCATTCAATGATAGACCTTGATGCACTGAACAGCGATAAGGTTACCACGTACAGTGCGATGCCGGAAGCGATAGTAATATTCATCTGTAACTTTGATTTATTCAAGTTGGGAAGGCACATATACACGTTCAGAAATTTTTGTGTTCAGGAACGTGATTTGATGCTTGGCGACGGGACAACAACAATTTTTCTCAACACAAAGGGCAGGGCTGATGATGTTTCACCGAGACTGAAGGCATTCCTTGAGCTTGTGAGGGGAAAGAGTTCGGAAGATGAGTTTGTGAAGAGACTTGAACGCAAACTCAGATATGCAAAACAAAATTCAAAATGGAGGCAGGTATACATGCTTACGAAATTCGACAGAAACGCTTACATTGAACAAGGCATTAAGCAGGGCATTGAACAGGGCATTGAACAGGGCATTGAACAAGGCATTGAACAGGGTATTGAGCAGGGCATTGAACAAGGACGTGCTGAAGGAATTGCAATCGGTGAGAAACTCGGCCTGGAGAAAGCGATTCAGAAACTCCTCAACGCTATGCGTGAAAAAAATCGCTTTACGATTGATGAATATCAGGATATAGAAGAAATTTTAAGGAGAGAATAAAATTGAACCGCGAACGGAAATTATTTGGTACAGACGGAGTTCGGGACATTGCGAATGAGGGTAACATGACCTCAGAAATTGCATTGAAACTCGGAAGTGCATTCATAAGATTCAATCAAGGGAAGCGAATCGTAATAGGAAGAGATACACGTTACAGTGGAAGAATGCTCGAAGGTGCATTGTATTCTGGAATGAGTTCAGAGGGTGCAGAAGTGATTCTTGCAGGCATAATCCCAACGCCAGGAATCAGTTTCGCAATCAAGCACATGAACGCTGACGGAGGAGCAGTAATAAGCGCGTCGCATAATCCTCCTGAATATAACGGCATAAAGTTTCTGGGTTCAGACGGGTGCAAACTCTCAGATGATGAAGAACTTTCAATCGAAGACATCATGAACGAATCATCTGACAGAAATGCTCATACAATCGGAAATGTTAAAGACATGCCTGAACTCGTTGAACTTTATGCAAATCACATTGCAGAGCTCCTTAATACTGATGCAGTAATTAATGATGTAGTATTCGACTGTGCAAACGGAGCTTCAGCCGTAACGGTTCCGATATTGATTCGGAACACAGTCTTTAATACTCACAACGCACATATAATCTCGAATGACATTCATGGCCGTAACATTAACACTTCTGCAGGGGTTATGCACATGAAGAACTTAACGGATTACGTGAAATCGAACGAGTTATCATTGGGCTTCGCGTTTGATGGTGATGCAGACAGAGTATTAATCTCAGACAGGCACGGCAGAATCATTGACGGAGATATTATTCTCTGGGTACTTGGCCGCTGGTATGCGAAGAACAAATTTTCGGGATACGATAAGGCAGTCGTAACTGTGATGTCGAACATGGCACTTGAAACGCACTTAGCACATGAAGGAATCGAAACGTTGCGCTGTCCTGTAGGAGACAGATATGTACTTGAGAAGATGCGTGAATCAGGAGCAGGTATCGGAGGTGAACAGTCAGGTCATATTATCGCTCGCGGCTTCACAGGCACAGGAGACGGTTTATGTACAGCAATGTTATTCCTGAATGCCATTCATGATTTAGGCGAGGATATTTCAACATTGATTGACAGATTCGGCAGATACCCTCAGAAACTCACGAACTTAAAATTGAAAAGGCCAAGAGCAGACATAGATATGAATGCAATTGACGAAATCGTGAAAGAATATGAGCGAAAAGTCCCGAACGGAAGAATTTTTATTCGGACATCAGGAACAGAACCGTTATTGAGAATTCTTGTTGAGGCTCCAGAGATTGGACTTGTTGAAGAGCTTTCATGTATACTTTCATCAAGGCTTGAAGAATATTGCTAGAGGAGAAAAGTTTATGAGTGTAAAGAAGTGCTTATTCCCCGTTGCAGGTTTAGGAACACGTTTTCTGCCCGTAACGAAAGAAATTGCAAAAGAGATGCTGCCATTGGTGAACAGGCCAATAATATCATATGGAGTTGAAGAGGCGTTATCATCAGGGTGCGGAGATATTATCATGATAACGGGACGAGCGAAGAATTCAATTGAGAATTACTTTGACCGTTCATTTGAGCTTGAGGATTTATTGTTCAGACGAGGCAAGAAGGAACTGTACGAGATGATGCTGAAGATCTCGAACATGGCAGAGATATTATACATTCGTCAGCGAGAACCACTTGGTCTTGGCCATGCAGTATTATGCGGTGAACCTGTGTGCAAAGATGATTACTTCGGAGTTATTCTTCCTGATGATGTTTTCATCAGTGATGTGCCTGTATTGTCTCAGCTGATACAAGTGCATGATAGGCTTGGAGGAAGTGTAGTAGCACTTGAAGTTGTGGAACCTGAAAAAATTTCGCGTTACGGAGTCATTGCAGGAGTAGAAGAAGAGCCAGGCATAATGAAAATCAGCGACATGGTAGAGAAGCCGAAACTTGAAGATGCACCGAGCAATTATGCGATCATGGGACGCTATGTGTTATCGCCTACAATCTTTTCATTGTTGAAGCAGCAGCATGCAGGTACAGGCGGAGAGATTCAACTTACGGATGCATTGCGTAATCTCCTGAAGTATGAACCAGTACACGGAGTAGTGTATCGCGGACGAAGGTTTGACTGCGGAACACAAAAGGGCTGGTTAAGTGCTAATATTCAGCTTGCACTTGAAGACCCTGTGCTTAGAGATGTAGTTCTCGAAGTAGTGAACGGAAAATAATTCAGAGAATCGAATCATGATGCCCTCTTGATAAACGCAATCGGGAGGGTAAATTTTTGTTGTGATAAAATACATTTCAGTTCACGAGCTGTTAAAAGTATTGTGAATTAGGGAAGCCCCCGGCAATTCAAGCGGGGGGTTGTCGCTGAGGAAATCATATCTTCCCCCGCCAGAAAGGGGTGAGAGCCGTGAAGACCCTCGTCGAACTCTTGAACGCTTTAGCAAAAGTGTTAAAGCACCTCGCTGAAGTAATCAGAGCGTTGACCGAGCTAATTCGCTCAAGAGATAAAAAGTAGCCATTAATCAATCAATTCTACTTGGCTCTGCAGATTGAGGTGGCAGCCTCAGTTCGCAACCAAGTTATTCTGTCCGTTGCTTCCCCGGACACCACTCATTATAACACGCCATCAATCTGATAAACGCAATCAGGAAGGTAAATTTTTGTGTGATAAAATACGATTCAGTTCACGAGCTGTTAAAAGTATTGTGAATTAGGGAAGCCCCCGGCAATTCCAACGTGGGGTTGTCGCTGAAGGATTTAATCTTCCCCCGCTAGAAAGGGGTGAGAGCAATGAGGGAATGGACTAAGTTCATTGAAGCCATTGCGAAATTAATTCATGCAATCGCTGCTCTCATTTACTCAATAAAGAAATAACGCGTCTTTAACCACTTTAGTTGTAATCTTGGTTCATTTGGTTGAGGATGCACCCTCAGCCGATAACCAAATTACTTTGTCCGTCGCTTCCCCGGACGCTTTCATTATATCACGTCAGTAATTGAAGGGATAACATGCAGAAAAAATTTACAGTGAAAGAAGCATATTCAGGAGACGCACTCAGAGGACTTGCCAGAATACACCCTGATGATATGCTTCTGATGAACCTCACAGACGGAAACATCATAGAGATAACCGGCACAAAAACTACATCAGCAAGAATCAGAACAGGAGACCGTGAGACAGGACGCGGAATAATTCAGATAGACGGATTGATTCGAGAGAATGCAGCAGTATCTCTTGATGACATAGTAACAGTTGAGAGCAATGTAACACATCACTTCGCAGGAAGTGCATCACTTCAGCCGTTAGGAGACGTAAAACTTTCAGACAAGGAAAAAGACGAGAATTATATATTGTCATTGCTTGAAGGTCAGGTATTAAGGGCAGGCGACAGAGTACGCTTGAATTTCTTCGGGACAAGAGTATGTGATTTCTTCGTTACAGCGACAACTCCTGAAGGCACGGTCATAATCAACAAGTCAACGTATCTGAATCTCCTAAAGCCATTAGAATCAAAACATGCACATAAAGTTACATATGAAGATATTGGCGGATTGAGTTCGCAGATTAGGAAAGTTCGTGAGATGATTGAACTCCCTTTGAGATTTCCGCAGATATTTGAACGTCTTGGGATTCAGCCCCCTCGCGGAGTGTTATTGTATGGCCCTCCAGGAACAGGCAAGACTGTAATCGCCCGTGCAGTTGCGAATGAAACTGATGCATGGTTCACTCACATATCAGGCCCTGAGATAATCGGAAAGTTCTACGGCGAAAGTGAAGAGAGACTGAGAAATATATTCGAGGAAGCACAGGACAGAGCACCATCGATAATCTTCATTGATGAGATTGACGCAATAGCACCAAAACGCGAGGACATGGGCGGAGAAAAACAGGTTGAACGAAGAGTAGTTGCGCAGTTACTCGCATTAATGGACGGACTGAAATCAAGAGGTCAGCTAATCGTAATCGGAGCTACAAACATTCCCAATGCGTTAGACCCTGCACTCAGGAGACCAGGAAGATTTGACCGTGAGATTCAGATTCCAATACCAGACAGAAAAGGAAGACTTGAAATATTGCGCATTCACACACGAGGAATGCCTTTAGCACATGATGTTGACCTTAAACGCATTGCCGATATGTCTCATGGATTCGTTGGGGCAGACCTCGAAGCATTAGCAAAGGAAGCGGCCATGTCCTGTGTGAGGGATATACTGCCATACGTGAATTTTCATGAGCAGGATATTCCGTATGAGAAGGTTGCAGGTCTCGAAGTCAGCATGAAGCACTTCATGAACGCACTGCTCGAAACAGAACCGTCTGCTACACGTGAAGTATTCGTTGAGATTCCAGACGTAACACTGAAGGACATCGGCGGACTTGAAGACATCAAGACGGAACTCATGAATGCAGTAACATGGCCGTTATCGCATTCGGAGATATTTGAACGTTATGATATTCAGCCCGTTAAAGGGATATTGCTCTATGGTAAATCAGGAACAGGCAAAACGTTACTTGCAAAGGCACTTGCACATGAAAGCGGAATAAACTTCATCAGTGTACAGAGTGCGAACGTCCTATCACGTTATCTCGGCGAATCAGAACGTGCGTTGAAAGACATATTTCGTGTTGCGAAACAAGCTGCACCATCGATAATATACTTTGATGAAATTGAATCATTATTCCCTGAACGCAAAGAGGGTTCATCGAGTGCATTTGCATCAACTGAGAGCAGACTGACCGCACAGTTCATGAGTGAGATGCGAGGAATTGAGGAGCTTAACGGTGTAACAGTTCTCGCGGCGACAAACAGAATTGATTTAGTTGATAAGTCTCTCTTATCATCGGGACTGTTTGATATGAAAATTGAACTTCCATTGCCGGACATAAAAGCACGTGAAGAAATCTTCAGGATATTATTGCGCAAGAAACCATTAAATGAAGACGTGAGCATTCAAGAACTTGCAGGCATGACTGAAGGCATGACAGGCGGAGATATTGCACTGATATGCAGGCGTGCATCAATGTCTGCACTGAAAGATGACGCAGAGAATTTTATGTTGAAGCAAAAAAATTTTTCTGAGGCCATGAACTTAATCTGTCATGATTGAAATCATATCTCAGCATAACTATGAACGTCTTGATGTATTTATATCTGAACAGTTAGAGATTACACGTTCAAAAGCGCAGACATACATTAAAGAGGGATATATCACATGCAGTAAGAAACTGAAACCTTCAATGAAAGTTGCAGAGGGACAGAAATTTTTCGCTGAACTTCCAGAGTCGCCTAACATGACTGAACTCAAAGCTGAACCCATTGAATTTGAAGTTGTCTATGAAGATGAATATCTTATCGTAATAAACAAACCTTCGGGATTAGTTGTTCATCCTGCACCTGGAAACTGGAGCGGTACATTAGTGAATGGTATGGTGTATCGCTATCCAGAATTCAGATTGATGACGAATAGACTTAGGCCCGGTATCGTTCATCGTCTTGATGCAGGAACATCAGGTTTGATGATTGCGGCGAGAACTCAAAGTGTATGCGATGAACTTCAGAAGAAAT
Source organism: uncultured Synergistales bacterium (assembly GCA_905235735.1). Taxonomy (GTDB): domain Bacteria; phylum Synergistota; class Synergistia; order Synergistales; family Aminobacteriaceae; genus JAFUXM01. The sequence goes on along the minus strand of CAJOMU010000002.1, from coordinate 49,532 downwards.
TTTCTGCCCGTGAAATTCACAAAACATATCTCGCTCTTGTTCATGGCTGCCCGAAGAAACATGAAGGAATATTATCCGGCCCAATAGACAGAGACCCGAATAACTTTCTGCGAATGTCAGTTGTCGAAAACGGAAAGCCATCACTAACAGGTTATCGTGTTTTATGGAACATGAACAAATATTCATTGATTGAATGCAGATTATTCACAGGGAGAATGCATCAGATTCGAGTTCACATGTCAGCGTTAGGCTGTCCTCTTGTTGGGGATGTTCTGTATGGTGCAGATGATGATTTCAAAGGTAGAGTGTATCTTCATTCATGGAAGTTAGAATTTGAACATCCTGTTACGAATGAGAATTTATGTTTCAGGCAGAAGATACCAGATGATTTTATAATTCGCATACATGATATAGTCTCAGGGTAAAAGCATAAGAGAATTCTATTTTTTTCTGTACTGATATAATTTAAATAAGAAAAGTTATGTTCAATTCAGAAAGGATGTTTCAACACTTGAAACTTGAAATACAGCGTCAGGATTTTCTCAAGGCTTGGCAGACCGCAGAAAAAACTGCATTATCCAGAACAATGGCAGATATTGTAAACTGCATAAAAATTAATGCCACTCCTGACGGAAAGGTTACTCTTGAAGCAACTGACATCAAAACATCAGTTAAATGCACTGCAAATGGTGTCAATGTCATTGAGCCAGGAGCTGCCTTATTACCCGTAGCAATCTTAGGCGGAATATTGAAGAAGAGTACTTGCGATATATTCACCCTTGAAGTCGGCGACACAAAAGGTATGATCAATTCTGAAGGAAGCAAAACAAAATTCCCCGTAATTCCTCTTGAAAACTTTCCAAACATACCAGAAAGTGATGGCGCAGATACTATCTGTGAAATATTATCGACTGAACTCTCAAGAATTATCACAGAAGGAAGCATAGCAAGTTCACAGCCTCAGGATTTCCCGAAATACATCGGCACATGCCTCCTGAGAACATCAGAACATTCACTGAAGGTAGTCTCAACTGACGGAAAACGTCTCTCAATTTCTGAAGTGTTCTGCAGCGTACACAAAGAAGATGATGTCCTGCTCCCTGCAAGTGCATTAAAAGACCTTGCAAAACAGTTAGGCAGCTATGAAGAGAACGTTACAATTCTTGCTGATGGTTCTACAGCCTGGTTCTCCCTTGAAAATGTCGAATTCTCAATCCGAAGAGTTGATGCCGCTTTCCCAAGCTATGAACGCATACTGAACAATGAAATCTACACAGAGCTGAACATTCAATGCGATAAACTTATGTATGCTGCTGAACGTGTAGATGTCATCGCAAAAACATCAATATCCCGCATTATGGTTATTGATATGAAGCCTGATAACCAGTTGAGAATCACGGCAAGGTCCAATGAATACGGCATAACTGGTGAAGCTCTTGAAGCTGAAATTTCCGGCAATCCTCTTCAGATTGGATTCAATTCAGGGTACTTCATCGATGGATTAAGAGCACTCGGACAACGTGATATTGTGATTGAGTTCAGCGGTAAGGAAGAGCAGACGAGAATGACAAGAAAAGATGACAGCAGTTTTCTCTATATGCTCATGCCCGCAAGATTAACAAATCAGGACATTATATTTGATGAGCTTGATAATGATTCATTGCAGAAGAAGCAGGAAGAAGAACCTCATGAAGAATATGAAGGAGAAGAACCTCATGAAGAACATGAAGGAGAACCTCATGATGAATATGAAGGAGAACCTCATGATGAATATGAAGGAGAAGTAAACTTTTAGCGCATTCAATGAGATTCGATTACACACTTTCATCTGACTTCAGAAATCTCACGATGAACAATAGCCCGGTTCTTAAACTCAAATGGGAGCCGGGCATAAATTTGATTCTTGGCCGCAACGGTTCAGGCAAAACGAATTTACTTGAGACGTTGAGCATTCTCACAGGCTGGGGAGCATTCACGAAGACACGAAACGTAATCACATGGGGAAAAGGGAACGCAAGATTATCTGCTCATCTGACAGGCGAAGAAGATATTTCACTCAGTGCAGAAATTTCATCGCGCACATCAATCCGAATGAATGACAAGACAGTATCTTTCACAGACCTTCGATTGTCTCTGCCCTCGATAATTTTTCTCACAGGAAGCGTTAATCTCATTGACGGTTCTCCTTCATCACGAAGGCTCTTCATTGATAGATTATGTTCGCTGTTCTATCCTCCATTTGCGAAGAGGCTCGCTGATTTCAAGATGATAATGCGTTCAAGGAGTGCGTTGCTGCGTCAGGGTAAATCACCGGGCATAACTACAGTTCCATATTGCAGGTTAGGCGGCTGGATTATGGACGCAAGAAGAGATGTTGTATCCATGATGATGAATATGATTCCTGAAGGCAAATTCATAATGCAGTTCATGCCGGCAATAAATGTTTCTGGTGAAGAGTATCTGACCGAAATGCTGAACAGGAACTCAAAACGTGAGTCATATGCGCTTCATCCCTTAGACGGGCCGAATTATGATGACCTTTCCATAATTATCAGTGAAACCGGCAGACCGGCATCTGAATCACTGAGCAGAGGACAGAAACGAAGAATGATTCTCTATATGATAATCACGGCAGGAAAATTAATCGCGCAGAAACTTAAACGTGAACCGATATTGCTGTTTGATGATTTAACCGCAGAACTTGATTCTGAGGGAAAGAGCTTCGTTTATAGTGAGCTGTTAAAAACTAAGTGGCAGGTATTCATTACAGCACCAGAGAACCCATTCAGGCGTAACAGAATCAAACCTGAGAATATAGTTATGCTGTCATGAATGAAGCTTCATATTTTTCTTTATATTTCGTACTTGTTATGTAATCTCATAGTGATATGATTCCCGAAAATTTCATTAAAGGAGGTTTTTTTAAAATGTTCAGACAAGCAAAAATTGTTACATGGACATTTATTGTCTTTACGCTTTTATGCGTGATTGTGTGTGATGCATGGTTACCGGCTGAGGCAAAAATCAAGTTCGGCGGCAAACCGATTGATCAGGTCGCGAACGTAATGCAGGCATTATCAGGAAGGGCAAATTTCCAGGTCGGCAAAAAGTCTCTCCTGTTCACAGAGCGTGCTGCTATTCAATGGAATAGTAATCCGTATGACCTTGTCCCTAATTTTGCGCATGACAGTTACACACAGAGCAGAATCTTTTGGTTTAATGAAGACGGCTCTGTCCAGAAGGAATTTACGTTCTCACCTTTTGACGGTATGGGTGAATTAGGTCAGAATAATACCGCAGACATGACAAGACTTAATTCCGCAGTATCTAATCGCGGCACAGCATCAGGTTATGTCGTCAAAACCAATTCTGGAAACAGCACAATCCCAACAAAAATCAGCCTTAATACGCCCTTACCCGCCAAACCTCCTATTCAGACGTTCCCCCGTTCAGTGTCAGGAAATCAGGTATCCCTTACTCAGAAAACAATTTCTACCAACACTGATACAACGGGCTGGGTGAATGTTTATGGAAGCGGGACCTTGACTTTCCCGAATTACGACGGCGAGGTCTTCGTTGCTACTCATTCCGATGGAAAGCCTGAACTTAAGCAGGGGAATGGTATTAACTTAAACTTCACGTTCCTCAAATACGATCAGGACGGAAATCTCACCCTTGATTTCGAGAAAGACATAGTTGGCTATGATGTTGATGACAGAGGACTTATTAATGCTTACATCTGCACAGGGGACTTCGACAATGACGGCTACGAGAATGAAATAGCAGCTCTTATCTTCTTAAAAAATAACGTGATACAACGCGTTTTTCACTGTAAATACGATGACAGTAAAAAACAGCCCGGCTTATCCGTAATTTATTCTCACTCATGGGGAGGTGGCAGTTACAGTACAGATGTCTACGCTTGCGGAGGAGGGAATGTTTTCGCCGGAGATTTTGACGGGGACGGATTGCAGGAGATTGGTTACATTATTAAATTTACCGATTACTCAAATGGACAATATATATTGCGTTCAATCCTCAAATGGGACGACAAGTCTTTGTCTTTTCACAGCATAATCGAAAAGGAAAAATGGAAATGGGAAGAACGAGTTCCCTATGTTCACGGCGTTGCGGCAGACTTAAACGGCGACGGTGTTGATGAATTCGTTATGGTTAAACTGCATAGGTACTATATCATCTCCATCTCTCTGTTATTGCCTCAGGTTAAAGTGTTCCAGTACAATGGATTTGATGGGTTGAAGGAACTTGGAAATTTCGAGCCTGTGCCTTTAGATACAAGATTCGGAAAAGATAATGACATCGATTATTACCCGGATGCCGCAATTTCTGTTGCTGCCGGACCATTCAGAGGAAAATTCGGGAAAGACAGAATTGTTGACGATTTAGCCATAAGTTTCACCAAAGAAGCAAAAGCTGTGTGGTTAGTTCCTGCTCCTGTCAATGATAATGGAGACTTCGATTTTAAGTCATATACTGCCAGAAAAATTTATGACAGTAACACCATTGACCAGTCAATAGCAAATAAGAAAAAAGATGTGTGGACTATCTCAATGGGTATAGTATCTGTTCCTGTTCAGGCATCAGGTTACTTCACTGGCGGTCTTGCTGTGGCGGATTTCCTCGCTGAAGGAATTGAACTTCGTGACGCTGAACAGCTTTGCGATACTCACGATACAACCTACGCGGCTATACTTCCTGCAATCCCGTATCACGTTGACAACCTTACAGTTGACGGCACTGCACTGACTGATTACCCAACAAACTTCAGTTTCAGCGGCTTCAAAGAGGCTACAATGGGTGGCGGTGAAATGTCCGTAACATACATGAAATCTGCGACAAGCTCCGAGAGCAGCACAATGAAATTCAGCACAACGACAACTCTGGATACCATGTTCGATACCGGCGGTAACAGTGCGCTGGAAGTTGTGGACAAATACCTTGAGTATAACAGAATAACGAGTCATCTGGCGGCAAATTTCGGCGGAAATTCAGAGTATGGACAGGCAGGGGCAGTGGCCGCAAAGTTCCTTGACTTCTTCAACAACCATACTAATACCGTTAAGACAAAAATGGACGAGTCATCAAATTCCTATACGCTGACCTCGATAAATTCCGCAACAGACAGAGATGCAGTACTTCTTCTTGATACAACTACGTATACATGGCGTTACAGGATTCTGAGCAATTACCCGCCTACATGGCTTGGCCTGCAGCTTGGAGGCAATATAAACGCTAATACGATTAACGAGAACCCAGTCCCTGATTCAAGCAAGCCGAAGGATTACTACATCACTTTCTCAATCCGCGATGACATCGTAAATACCAATAACCCCTCAACTGTCTATCAGCCGCGACATGAGGAAGGTAATCTCTTCTCGTATCCTGCCCGAATCGAAGACGCTGAAGGCTACAACGATAGCGGCAAGCTCATGGACAATGCACAGGAATTCGTTGTTCCTAACACTAACGATTCAGAGATTAAGCTGTCATTCAGCAACGCCAACCGTGTAGGAAATCAGGCTACGCAGACCGTTACACCCAGTGAAGCAACAAAGACAGTGAGCTTCGTCAAGGGTCTCTGGAACAGTGTTAAGTCAATATTCACAGGGAAAAAATCAAGCAGCGCAACTCCTGCACAGACGGAAAACTCAGCGGCGTACACAAAGTCTTACGCTACAGATGAAAGCATTGCTATAAAGTACTGGGCAAGAACTACACTTCCTATGTCATCAGCAGGATATTCATTCAGGTTCATGCCATATGTCGCTAAGGAAGGTACGATGAAGGTTGCGGCATCTGTAAAACTTGATACGAATGCTGCAAATAATTATTATCTCTGGAATCAGAACAGCCTTTACAGAAAGTATCCTGATCCTGCTCTGCTTCTGCCGGATAAATATGTCAGGAACGGCTCTACATTCGTAACTCAGACTAACCATATTCGCGCAATGCAGATGAGGGGTGTGCGAATATACTCACAGAATTTCGGAGCATACTCAGATTTGATTCTGATTCCGAACATGACATACAGGATTGAGATTCCGATGTACAACGCGAGCTTCATTCCTGCAAACGGTGTGAGAGTGAGACTGTCATACAGTAATAAACTGAATCCTGAAGTGAAGCAGGATTCTTCCAGAACGTTAATTGACAACAAGACAGTAAGTATTAACGGCTGGGCGAATGAGACTACCACTAATCATGCGGTCGTCAATTTTGAGTGGAAAGTTCCGACAAGTCTTGCTGACGGAAATTATTACTTCTATGTTGATGTTGACCCTGATAACGCAATTACTGAGGTTCACGAATCAAGAATGAAATCGTCAACAGAAATAGCTGACTGCGGAGGAAATAATGAAGGTTTCTTCCCGTTCTCAGTCATGCACCTTGAAAATGTCTCAAATACCGCAGCAAGTTCGGTGCGTGCGACAGATGAGCCAGATTACAATGATCTTGAGGTTCTTCCTTGGTCTTGTGTCAGGATAACATTTAACGGCAGTGACTCTCTCATTTCAATTCTTGACGATTTTCACGAACGCAAACTTACAAGTCCTGATGATCCTGTTGTCTTTGACTGCGAAGTCACGAACTTAACTTCCACTAATTTCGGAAAGGTCATCCTTTACGGATTCAATCTTGTGAATAATGAGAATCAGGTCAGTCAAGAAAATGATGAACTTCAATTTCTGCCAGAGAATTACAAGAATGCATTCCTCAGACATGAATTTTTCCTGTTCCCCAACGATACCACTAAATTCACTTTCGCAATAAAGCCGTCTGATGTTGAGCCTGATGATGCACCACTAATTGTGCGAAGCGGTTTCCTTCTGCGTAATGTGCCTCGCGAAAAGATTTTGGGAACGAAAAACGATCCTGACTATGAAGATGTAGAAGACGAAGAAGAAGAAGAAATCATCGATGAGAACGGATCAGGCAGCTCTGAAAGAATAGGTTCAAGCGGCGGCGGAGGATGTGAATTAGGATTCGGAAGTCTGATGATGTTATCTCTAATGGGATTTGCACTTCTCAGAAAGAAATAGTTCATCGGAATTCAAAAGCAGGGAGACCCCACTAGACTGGGGTCTTCTTTTTTTGTGGTGCGATATAATTCTTTGAAGATTTTTTCGGAGGAATATTTTCATGTTTCATGATTCATATGACGTAATCGTAATCGGCGGAGGACATGCAGGTTGTGAGGCAGCACTCGCAAGTTCAAGAATAGGATGCAGGACACTCATGCTCAACCTCAATATCGATAACACTGCTTTAATGCCTTGCAACCCTTCAATAGGTGGCCCGGCAAAAGGTCATTTAGTGCGTGAGATTAGTGCACTTGGAGGTGAACAGGCACGTGCGGCTGATGCATCAACATTAATGATTCGCTGGCTGAATACATCAAAAGGTGCTGCGGTTCGTGCTCTACGTGCTCAATGCGACCCTTCAAGATACAGCACATATTACCGCAAGATCATCACGACACAGAATAATCTCGATGTGAATCAAGATGAAGTGATTGAAATTCTCACTGAGCATGACAGCGTTACAGGCGTTCGTACAAGACACGGTGCAACATACAACACAAGGGCTATAGTGTTATGCGGAGGAGTGTACTTAGGCGGAAGAGTTTTCGTAGGTGATGTATCGTTTCCTTCCGGCCCTATGGGACAGAATAACTCTGAGAGATTATTACGTTCACTTGATGATTTAGGCATTCGTTACGGAACTATGAGAACAGATACTACTCCGAGATTGAACATTCATACAATAGATTTCTCTAACACAACTCTTCAACTGTCAGAGAATGAGCCGTTATGTTTTGATTTATGGGGAACTCCGAAAGTATATGACCAGTCTGAATATGCATGTTACTTCTCACGAACTACAGAACGAACCTACGAGATATTATCTCAGAACATAAAGCGTTCTCCGTTAGTTACGGGAGATGTGAAAGCTAACGGCCCTCGTTATTGTCCGTCAATTGAGGATAAGTTCCTGAGATTTCCAGATCACATTACACACCCGATTGTGTTTGAGCCGGTCTCAATGAATACTAATGAGGTTTATGTTCAGAATTTCTCAACTAGTCTCCCGTATGATGTTCAGGTTGAGATGATTCATTCGCTTCCTGGCTGTGAGAACGCGAAAATCATCAGGCCAGGTTACGGAATCGAATACGCATACTTCATGCCTGACCAGTTGAAACATAATCTTGAAAACAGAAACATATCGGGCTTCTTCTTTGCAGGTCAGGTGAATGGTACTTCAGGTTACGAGGAAGCTGCTGCTCAGGGATTGCTTGCAGGAATTAACGCGGCAATGCATGTGCTTGAACGTGAACCCGTAATACTCGGACGTTCCGACGGTTATCTCGGTGTACTCGTTGATGACCTCACGACTAAAAGCACGAATGAACCCTACAGAATGCTCACGGGAAGATGTGAACACAGATTGCTTTTGCGGTGGGACAACTGCGCTCACAGGTTATCGCATTATGGACGCAAGGCAGGATTGATTGACGATTCGCACTGGGAATTTCTCGAAAACAGATTCAGGAATGAAGATGAAGAAATTTCCAGACTGAAGACTACGAAGATAATTCCATCACAAGAAATTGGAAAGATTTCACTCGCTGATTACCTAAAACACAGCGGAATAACTTATGAGACCATTTCATCATTATCACCGTCAGATAAGAAACTGACTTCAGAAGAAATTGCACATATTGAGACAGAATTACGTTACATCGGCTACATTGAACGTGAGAATAGAGTTGCAGAACGCATGAAGAATTTGGATAAAGCGAAGATACCTGAAGATTTCGATTATGATTCAGTGAAAGGACTTCGTGCTGAATGTTTGCAGAAATTGAAACATTACAGACCTGATTCGCTTGGCCATGCTCTGAGGATTTCAGGTGTTACTCCCGTCGATGTTCAGTTAATCTCAGTGATACTCGCACGAAATGACAGAGGCAGATTGAATCATGAATGATGAGACCGAACAGCACATAAAACACATAAATATAGACATTGCACAAATGTTTCCGGAAGCAGCACGCAGAGTTCGTGTTCTTGAGGAACTTAAACGTTCATGGTTTTCTGTAGTCGGGCCTGCCTTTGCACGTCATTCAAGGCCGTGCGTGCTGGGAGTGAATACGATAACTGTCTCGGTTGATTCGGACAATGATATTATGAATATACGAAATGTTAAGGGAAATATCATGAGGGCATTATCACGATACGGATGCATGACGGATAATAATTTTGCTCTCATCATAACAAAAGGCAGGATAAAAAACTTTCACAGTTAATCTTACATCAAAAAAGGAAGCAATTGATTCGTTCAACTGCCTCCAATATTCAAGGTTAAAAATTTTTCGCGGACAATGATTTTCTTCAAACGAGGGGACTGCTTTCGTGCATTCCCTGAATCTGTCCGCCTTAGCATAAACGTTATTATAGGAATTCACATGCATGTCTGGAATAATTAACTCAGATAAGAGCGTGTTATTTTGATTGATAATACCTGCTTGCCGGTTTTGATTATTCCGTAAAGAAAATTTTTTGACTAAGATTTTGCCGTTTAAAGAGCAGAAGAGGGAGCTTAATATGAATTGAATATACTACATATGAAGTATGCCGTAGAAGTTGCAAACGCAGGATCATTGAACAGAGCATCAGAAGAATTATTAATAGCACCACCGAATTTAAGCAGATCAATCAAGGAACTGGAAGCAGATTTAGGAATAATGATATTCGACCGTTCATCAAAGGGAATGATGCTGACCAGGAGAGGCGAAGAATTTGTGCATTACGCAAGGAAGATACTCGAACAGATAGACGATGTAGAACGCGAATTCAAAGAAACACCTCCTGAGAAGAAACAGTTTTCGATTTCAGTTCCAAGAGCGAGTTATATAGCAGATGCATTTGTGAGATTCTCGAAGTCAATAGGCAATGAACCGGCAGAAATATACTACAAGGAAACGAATCCATATAGAGCCATCAAAAATATCATGGAAGTAAATTATCGTCTCGGCATAATACGATATTCCGAATGTTACGATAAGTACTTCATGAACACACTCAGCGAGAAGGGACTTGCACATGAACTCGTAGCGAAGTTTCATTATGTACTAATCATGAGCAAAGATAATCCAGCGGCAAAGAAAGATGCGATTCACTTTGATGACCTTCGTACTATGATTGAGATTGCACATGCAGATCCGTTTGTGCCCGGCTTACCGTCGGCAATAGTCCGCAAGGAAGAACTTCCCGATAACATTGAGAGACGAATCTTTGTGTTTGAACGGGGGAGTCAGTTTTACCTGCTCAGTGAGAATCCTGAGACGTTCATGTGGGTATCGCCAGTGCCGGAAAAGATATTAGCGCGTCATAATCTGGTTCAGAAGGAATGCCCTGACAACACGAAGATATATAAGGACGTTTTGATTTACAGAAAGAATTATGCGCTTTCAGATTTAGATAAAAAATTCATCTCGGAGGTTCACAAATCGATTCGTCATAACTTCTGTTAAAGAAAAAAATTTGCCTTCTCAATTAATGGGGAGGCTTTTTTGTTTTCTCTTCATTATCAATATCAATAACTGGCCATAAACTTTTTAATAATTCCGTGTAAAAGATGAATCAAATATCATTTTCCCTATTCACAAAAAATATCTGGCGAGGGGGATATGATAATGCTTGAACAATCTTTTTATGATAAGACTGACGAGATATTAAGCAGGTATCCGGCTCAGGAACGTTCATTGATACCAATCATACATGAGATTCAGGAAGCCTTCAATTATGTTCCTGTTGAACTGCTGCCGTATGTGGCCAAGCATATCGGAATAACAGAGACAAAGGCATTCAGTGTAGCGAGTTTCTATGAGAGGTTTTCATTTGAGCCTAAAGGGAAATACATCATACGTGTATGCGACGGCACTGCATGTCATGTTCGTAATTCACTTCCTGTACTTGAACGTTTGCGTTCTGAACTTGGCCTGTCCGAAAAGAAGCATACGACCGATGATATGCTTTTCACCGTTGAAACTGTTTCATGTCTGGGTGCATGCAGTTTAGCTCCGGCTCTTATGGTCAACGATCATGTTCATCCTGCAATGACTCCCGAAAAGGCAACGGAAATGTTAAAGGCATTAAGAGAGGAGGCATCAGTTCATGAGTAGAATAACGACGCAGGAAGAATTGAATGCATTGCAGGGAAAATTCATGTCTGAAATCAAAGCTGAACCGATAAGAATACTTGTGTGTGCAGGTACAGGCTGTCAGGCTTCAGGGTCTTTGAACGTTTACGAAAAGATGAAGGAGCTTGCAGAGAACACAGAAATAAAAGTCGAATTTGCATTGCACGTTCAACATCCTCATGTACATAAATCCGGCTGTCTTGGATTCTGTGAACAGGGGCCGTTAGTACGCATTGAACCATTCGGAGTTCTGTACACGAAAGTGAAACCTGAAGACTGCGAAGAAATTTTCAATGAGACAGTGAAAAAGGGCGAGATAATTCATCGTCTGCTCTACAAGAATAAGATTACAGGTGAAGAATGCTTCAATCAGGACAGCATACCGTTCTACAATGGACAGACCAGAGTTGTGTTGAGAACATGCGGAACAATAGACCCTGAATCAATCGAAGAAGCAATATCAGCAGGAGAATATCAGGCACTCTCAAAGACACTCTTCAAAATGACACCTGACGAAGTGATTCAGACAGTACTTGATTCAAAACTGCGGGGTCGTGGAGGCGGAGGATTCGTTGCGGGCAAGAAGTGGCAGCAAGTTGCATCACAGCCAGTAACGGAACGCTACGTAGTATGCAACGGTGATGAAGGAGATCCCGGCGCATTCATGGACTGCTCAATCATGGAAGGCGATCCTCACAGAATGATTGAGGGAATGATAATCGCGGCATATGCAACAGGAGCACATGAAGGTTATATTTACGTTCGTGCTGAATATCCTCTTGCAGTTAAGAGATTAACTCTCGCAATAAAACAGGCAACAGAATACGGTCTGTTAGGCGATAACATTTTAGGTTCGGGATTCAGTTTCAACCTTCACATCAACAGGGGAGCAGGTGCATTCGTCTGCGGAGAAGGAAGTGCACTTACAGCCTCGATTGAAGGTAAACGCGGAATGCCGAGAGTGAAACCGCCTCGAACAGTTGAAGAAGGTTTATTCGGAAAGCCTACAGTCCTGAATAACGTTGAGACATATGCGAACGTTCCGCAGATAATTCTTGCAGGTGCAGAATGGTATCGCAGTATAGGAACAGAGAACAGTCCGGGCACAAAGACATTCGCGCTCACAGGTGCAGTACGCAATACAGGACTTGTTGAAGTTCCATTCGGAATAACTCCCAGAGAGATAATTTTCAATATAGGCGGAGGAATTCGGGACGACAAAAAATTTAAGGCAGTTCAAATCGGCGGGCCTTCAGGAGGATGTTTAACGGAGAAACAGCTTGATGAACCTTTGGACTTCGACAGCGTGAAGAAACTCGGAGTAATTGTAGGTTCAGGTGGTCTCGTTGTCATGGACGAAAATACATGCATGGTTGAAGTTGCACGTTTCTTCATGGAATTCACTCACAGAGAATCATGCGGTAAATGTGTTCCATGCCGTGAAGGTACGTTACGAATGCTTGAAATACTTGAACGAATCGTAGCGGGCAATGGCAGAATGGAAGACATCGAAGAACTTCGTACACTTTCAGACTTAATCATACATACAGCCTTATGCGGACTTGGAAAGAGTGCACCTCTGCCTGTAGTGAGTACGTTGAATTCATTTATGGACGAATATATCGCTCACATTCAGGATAAGAAGTGCCCGGCTCACGTATGCCAGAAGTTGAAGCAATATGTGATTGAGCCGACAAAATGCAAATCATGTTCAAAGTGTGCGAGAGGCTGTCCTGTTCAGGCAATAGACGGCAAACCAAAAGTTCCGTATGTAATCAATCAGGACAAGTGCATAAAGTGCGGAGCATGTATTGAGACGTGCCCATTCAAAGCGATTTATGTTGCATAGGGGGTGTTAAGCATGGGAACGATGAAAATAGACGGAAGAAATGTAGAATTCAGTGATGAGAAAAATGTACTGTCAGTGATACGAAAAGCAGGAATAGATCTCCCAACGTTATGCTATCACTCTGAGCTTTCAGTTTACGGAGCATGCAGACTGTGCAACGTTGAAGATGAGAAAGGCCGAATGTTCGCGTCATGTTCAGAGAGACCAAGAGACGGAATGAGCATAAAGACGAGTACGCCCAGACTTGTGCGTTATCGCAGAATGTTGATTGAACTTCTTCTTGCATCACATCACAGGGATTGCACGACATGCGTTAAAAGTGGAGATTGTGATCTTCAGAAACTTGCACATCGTTTAGGAGTAAGTACAGTCCGATGGGGTTACAAGGAACGTGCTCACGAAAAAGATTTCAGTTCACCATCGATAGTGCGAGACTCTGACAAGTGCATATTATGCGGTGATTGTGTTCGAGTATGCGAGGGTATTCAGGGCATTAACGCTATAGACTTTGCGAATCGCGGCACTGATGCTATGGTCATTCCTGCATTCAACAAGGAGATTGCGAAGACTGACTGCGTAAACTGCGGTCAGTGCCGTGTAGTTTGTCCGACGGGAGCAATAAGCATCAACACAAATATACGTCCTGTGTGGGAAGCATTATCGAATCCTGACGTGAAAGTTATTGCACAAGTTGCACCAGCAGTGAGAGTAGCATTAGGTCAGGCATTCGGAGGAGCAAAGGGCGAAAATGTAATGGGGAAAATCGTAACTGCACTTCACAGATTAGGTTTCGATGAGGTTTATGATACGACATTCGGAGCTGACATGACAATTCTTGAAGAGAGCAAAGAGTTCCTTGAAATTTTCGAGAAGGGCGGCCCATTCCCGTTATTTACGTCATGCTGTCCTGCATGGGTGAGTTTCTGTGAAAAACGTTGGCCTGAATTCGTTTCACACATTTCAACAAGCTACTCACCTCTTCAGATGTTAGGCTCAATTGTCCGCGAATACTTCAAGGGTCAAAATATAATGTCAATCGGAATAATGCCTTGCACAGCAAAGAAGTACGAGATACTTCGTGATGACTTGAAGAGGGACGGAAAACAGAACATAGATTACATTCTGACGACCGAAGAGTTAATCACGATGATTAAGCGTGCGGGAATTCAATTCGATATGCTTGAAGGTGAAGCTGCTGATATGCCCTTCGGAATTGGATCAGGAGGAGCGGTAATCTTCGGGAATTCAGGCGGAGTAATGGAGGCAGCATTGCGCACACTATGCAAAGGTTCGGAACGTTCAGCTTTGGAGGAACTGAGTACAGGAGGAGTTCGAGGGCCAGGCTCATTGAGGGAATTCACGTTCAACTACAAGGGCAAAGAGATTAAAGCGGCAGTAGTGAGCGGACTTGCTGAGGCAGATGCATTGCTGAGACGAATCAAATCAGGAGAGAGTTTCTATCATTTCGTCGAGGTCATGGCCTGTAGGAGAGGCTGCATTATGGGAGGAGGTCAGCCTGTTCACGCTGGCTACAGAACGAAAGAAGCACGAAAGCACGGACTATATGAATCAGATGTGAACACGCAGATAAGACGTTCAGATGAAAACCCGTTAGCGTTATCGATATATGATACGCTGATAAAGGGAAGAGAACACGAATTACTTCACAGCCACAGATAAAATAAAATCCCCCTTATGAATCAAATCACGAGGGGGAAATTTTTTTTTGCTCTATTCTTCAATCACATACTTTATATCTTTAAGATGTCTCCACTGGTTTGCACAGTCAAGACCATATCCCACAACAAATTTATCAGGGATTCTGAAGCCGCAGTAATCAACTTTCACTTCCGTCTTGCGTCTCTCGTATTTGTCCAGAAGAACGCAAACTTTCAGGCTTGCAGGATTTCTCTGCTGAAGAATGCCAAGTAAATGCGACAATGTTAATCCCGAATCAACAATGTCCTCAACAACAATAACATGTTTCCCCTCGATGCTTCCCTTCAGGTCATGGAAGATTCTGACTACACCACTGCTCTTCGTTCCACTGCCGTATGACGCTACGCTCATGAAATCAACCTTAATATCTAAATCTTCAGGAAGTTCACGAACTAAATCCGTCAGAAAGAATGCCGCACCCGTAAGAATTCCTACAAATAAAACGCTGTCATTCTTGCTGTAATCGTTCGTAATCTCAGATGCAATTTCCTTCACACGTCTCGCAATCGTATCGCGTGATAATATTACTTCTCCCAGTTTGTAGCTCATTGATTTTCATTCTCCCTTCGTCATATGCTTATGACCTTTTCACATTCTAATACTCTTTCGATAATCTCGCTCATATCTTCAAGTTCTCCTGTTCCGATTGCCTCCGTGAGATTCAGTCTGTCAGTGCATGATTCAGATACGAGTATGTTCACGCCGTCAGCTTTAAGTCTCTTCAGATAGTCGCAAGTTTCAGAGTTATATGCGGCTAATTTCACTGAGTCATTCATGAGAGCAATGATGTTAGGTTTAATGCGTGAGTTCATGAGAGACAGAAGAAATTTTCTGAGGAAATTATAACGGTATTTTTTGTTTTCGCCTGAGATTAATATTGCTGATGTATTCTTGAGATTTGGAATGTCAGATGTAACTGTTGGTTTGATTTCGCGTTTTAATTCTGCGGGTTCATCTGCTTCTTTCTTTGTTTTTTTTGAGACCATAATATATAAAGCTCCGTCATCATCTTCTGGAAGAATATCATTGAAGCCTTGAGAGTTCAAGAATTTATTGATTTCCGGCCACACTGAAGGACTGTCAATGAGAATTTTAATCTCGTCTTCATTTCCGTTTAAGGCATCACGAAGCATTTTAACTGATTCAATTGCAGATTTGCCAGCAGCGTTTAACGTCAGCATATCGTATTATCATCACCTGAGAAATTTTTGATGTATATTATAAAGCAAAAGGAGAGCGCATAACATGAAAGTATTTGTGAAGAATAAGATACTCGTTAAGAAAGGCGTATATGATTTTGATTCTGAGTACATAAATTCGCATTTAGGTCTTGAGGTCATAAATTGCAGTGATGATTTGCCATCGAACTGGAAGACTTTACCCTCATGGATTGATGTTAGTGATTCATTTGAGCTTCATCAGGATGAGGAGCTTCTTGGGCTTCGTGAATTATGGCACATTCACGGCGATGAAGTGTTTGCATCAGCAGGGAGTGCACTGCAATTCTCTGAATGGTTCAGGAACGTGAAGCTATGTTCTAAATGCGGAGGAAAGATTAATCCCAGTGAACATGATTTCGGACGAGTATGTTCTGAATGCGGAAGTGTATTTTATGTTCCGATTTCACCGGCAATAATCGTAGCTGTTGAACGTGATGGCAAATTGCTTCTTGCACATAATACAGCATGGCCTGAAGAACGTTACAGTGTGATAGCTGGATTTGTTGAACCTGGAGAGACACTTGAAGATACAGTGAGACGTGAGATATATGAGGAGGTATCGGTTCGCGTTGATGAGATAAGATACTTTGCTTCACAATCATGGCCATTCCCCCATTCATTGATGCTTGGGTTTACAGCGAGATATTCATCTGGAGAAGTTGCGCCTGACGGAGTAGAGATAGGGAGTGCAGGATTCTATTCGCCAGACGAGATTCGGAAGATGAACATTCCGGATAAGGCAAGTATAGCAAGAAAGTTAATCGATAATTTTCTCAGCAATCACTAATATATCTTGTAGTTCTCGAATATGAACCATTCAGGCGATTTCAATCCGTTAATCTCTATGAACTCCTTCACTCTTCCGGGAACCTGCGAGATTAAATCCGTATGCCTCGTGTCGAACATTCCTGCATTCCCGAACGCAAGTACCCAGTCATACAATGCAAGTCCAGTAATGTATGGTGAATGCGACAAGTCAGAAAGCCCTGAATCAACTCTCGCCAAATCCACACTAACGACAGGCACATATTCGCGAAATAGCTTATGCCAGTCAATATTATTCCGCAAGTGCGAATCTGATGGTGCAATCAGTATATCATCTCCAGTGTTCATGACAGGCAGACGTATACACCCGAACGGCATCATATGTCCCGAATACAGCCATTCATCATAAGATGCTCCGTTATCAGGAAGACGTTCAAGCATGAGATTATGTGAAAGACGAGCAAATAGTTTCATGCTTTGATTTCTGTCAGCACTCAGAAGAATTATCTTTCTCTTACTACTTAATGTCTTCATCGAATAGAATTTCATTCGGAATTCACGTTCTCTCATTGATGCCATTAATGAACCTAGAAGATTGTATTTCGATTCTGAACTTACACTCGCGTTATCCCTGAATGAATATGCATGTGATAAGTCAGGCATAACATCACATTCCCGAATCATGACTCGTAACTTCTCTGCAATGTCTCCTAGTCTCCACCGTGATGAACCGGTTACATCTCCCTTTGAGAGTGCAGCCTCAATAATCTTCAGTGTACGTTCAGCCCTGAGAGTTAAAGCATGTGAGAATGTCTGTGTCAGAGGAGCAAGATAATTCACTATGCCTTCAATATTCGAGTTCTGCCATTCTGAAGCATTCCTGCTGTAGAAATTTTCGAGTGCATTCTTTGCTGATAACGGAATAACATCAACATCAAGCCCTGAGAATTTCTTCATATCATGTCTTAATGCTTCAATATCCGCGATTATCTTCTCATTCGATGAACGTATCACCTTTCCTGCTTCTGTATCATCACGTTCAAGGTCAATCTGCGATAACACGAACACTATACGCTTATTCAGTGTGAGAATACTATTCAGGAACTCATAATCTGAACCCTTCAGACGCGAACGTAAAGGTGTAACGTAAAATATCATGTCGAATTCAGGAAGTATATTACGAAGTGCAGAACCTCCTGAACCTGCAAGTGCATCAGCTCCTGGAGTGTCAGCGAAACAGAAACCTTCAGGAATCATTGCACCTGGTATTGTGATTTCGATTCGTGATATACCGAACCTGTTACCTGAGTTGTAATTCTCAGATGCAATATTCTTCATGTATCCGGCATTGAGCTTTTGACCGTCAACTTCTTCATGCCTTCCGTCCTGATAGAATACTTTTGCGGATCTCCTCTCACCTTCTCTGCATATCACTGGGATATTAGTTGTTGCTCTGGTTTGATCTGGAATCAACTTCTCGCCTATCAGCGCATTCAAGAGAGTAGATTTTCCGCTGCTTGTCAGTCCTGCAATTCCTACCGTGAAACATGATTCATTCAGTGAACGCCGTAATGCCTTGAGCTGATTATTTCCCGGAAGGACATTCAAGGCCATGTTGATTATCTCTTCAATGTCTCCTCTGAGAATTCCTTCTCTGCCAGTCTCATCAGGAAACTTTATGTCTGTACGAGTTCCCATGAAGATACGTCTCTGAATTTCCCTTCTAAGAATCTCATTCTCTCTCTGCATGTCTTCAAGTGCGCTTATGTCCCGAAGTGTCATCACTCCCTGAATATTCACTGCCTCAAGCACTCTGTCTTCACATTGAATTCTGTCTCCGTCTTCAGCGAGTGAAAGCCATGCACCTAATGCTGTTGTTTCTATTCCAATCATCTTTACGGGTCTTCCGTCATTGCTTCTCTGAATGAACGCATCAAGTCTGAATGAACGGTAAACGCCATCACCGCAATATAGTTTTCGTATAACGGACAGAAAATTTTCGTGCCCATTTAAAGCACGTTCAATCTTTGCGATCTGAATATGATTCTCAGGGTGGCAGAGTTCGAACCATTGGTCTAAAGTTTTAGGGCAGTTATTCTCGTTAAGATGCATTGCGTGAAGCAGAGACGGCGAAAAATATATCTCTCTTGAAGGAAAGATAATATTTACGTCGGGAAGATATGACGAAGACGAGTTGAAATTGTTCATTTCCCATTGAGTTAAATCGACAGAAAGAGTTTGCATTGGCTTATATCCTTTTCGTGATTATAATTTTCCAGAATAATATCATGCTTCATAAGGAGTGTTCAAAGTGTCAGGATTAATATGGGGAGGCGTTGACTGCCAGAGATTAGCGGAGGAATATGGTACACCGTTATATGTTTATGATTCAGGTATCATACGTTCAAGGTGCAGAGAGATTCGCGAAACGTTTCTTGCGAGATGGGTTAATACGCGTGCACGTTATGCGAGCAAGGCATTCATGACTCGTGCGATGGTGAAACTGATTCAAGATGAAGGTCTTGGCCTTGATGTCGTATCTTATGGTGAACTTCAAACGGCATTGAGTGTGAATTTCCCTACGGAACGCATCGAGATGAATGGAAATGCGAAGAGCCGTGAAGAGATTGAACTTGCGGTGAATTCTGGAGTAGGACGAATCATAGTAGATCATCCTGATGAACTGAGAGTGATTGAAGAATATGCACGCAGAGCAGGACGTTCACAGAAGATATTGATTCGTGTTGCGCCTGGAGTAGATGCACATACGCATTCATACATATCGACTGGTCAGACGGGAAGCAAATTCGGATTTCCAGAAGAAGGCCCAATGTTAAGAGATGCGATTCGATATGCGCAGGAGAGTGAACATATTGATTTTCGGGGATTGCATTTTCATGTTGGTTCACAGCTATTTGACCCACAAGACCATTTGAAAGCTATCGGGAAAGTAACAGGTCTAATGAGAGACCTGAAGAATGAAATGAACGTCCTGATTCGAGAATTGAATTTCGGCGGAGGATTTGGAGCAGTGATTAACCCTTCGATTCAGAGCGTAAAACTTGAAGACTTCACAGACCCAATGATGAAGATGTTATACGCGAAGTGTGAAGAATATAATCTTGAAGTTCCGAGAGCAATCATTGAGCCTGGACGCTGGATAGTATCAGAGGCGGGCATAACGATATACAGAGTTGAAAACATAAAGGAACTTCCGAAGGTAACATACATAGCAGTGAACGGAGGAATGTCTGACAATCCGAGATACGCACTCTATCAGGCAGAGTATGAAGCAGTGAGTGTGAAGGAACCGAATGCACCTGCGTATGACCGAGACGGAGGAACACATGTATCAGTTGTGGGTAAGTGCTGTGAATCGGGAGACATATTGATTGAGAATGCGAAACTTCCAAGACTTGAAGCCGGAGATTTAATAGCATTGTACAACACGGGAGCATATACATTCAGCATGTCGAGTTCATATAACAGGTTATTGCGTCCTGCGGTAGTATTCGTTGAGAGAGGAAAATCGAAACTGGTTGTTGAACGTGAGAGCATAGAAGATATGCTGAAGGGGGATTTGATTTAGTGAGACGTTTCGACTGGAGAAAGTATTCAGTAGACGAGTTAGAGAAACTTCTTCCTGTTTCAGAACGTTGGGAGAATCAGAATCTCTCGAATGATTTTATGTTTGGGAAAGTTATGAGCGACAAGAAAGCCTGTGCCGGAGTTCTGAAAATAATTCTGCCTGAAATCGAAATAGGAGAGATAAATTTCACGGAGATTCAGAAACCCTTTAGAGATTCGTTTGATTCAAGGGGAGTACGATTTGATGTGTATACGAAATCCGAGAACGGGAAGAGATATGACATAGAGATACAGACGACGGACAGCAGAGATTTATTTCGTCGGACGAGGGCGTATCATTCAGTGTTAGACAGCGATATACTTACGAGGAATGAGACCAAACGTTATAGTGATATGCCAGATGCTTTTGTTATATTTATATGTACGTTTGATCCATTTAAACTTGGCCGCTATGAATACACATTCAGGAATATCTGCTGTGAAGATAGGACGCTTGAGCTTGGAGACGGAGCCTCAACGATATTTCTGAACACATACGGCAAAGATGAATCAGTGAATGGTGAACTGAAGAATCTATTGAACTTTATTGTAGGCAAAACATGTGATGACCCGTTCATAAAGTATCTGGATGGACTTCTGAAAACAGCGAGGCAAAATGTAGAATGGAGGCGAAATTTCGTGTTAGATAAATTTAATCGTCAGGCATTATTTGACAGAGTAGATTATCAACGTCAGCTTGAAACTGTAAGGCGTTTACGTGAAAAAGGTATGAGTGATACATTCATACAGGATATTGTTGATGTTCCATATGAAGAATGGATGAAGGTGCAAACGCATGACAGATAAAGAATCATATTTGCTTCGGAGTAAGGCAAATTTTATTAATTATCAGGAAGATGACGATAACGAATTAGAGAATGCATATGCAGAAGGCGATTACGAACGTCAGCTTGAAACTGTGAAGCGTTTGCGTGAAGAAGGAATGAATGATGAATTTATTCAGAGGATTATTGATATACCTCTTGAAGACAGTACGTTGAGCGATTATACAAAGGAAATTGAACAGTTTTCACTTTGGAGTATACTGGGCAAGTTCGAGCGTCAGGCATTAATTGATGAAGGATACAGGGCCGGACTGGCTGCTGCACGTGAGAAGAAAAGTGCTGTAGTCCGTAAGCTGCGTGAAATTGGAAAGAGCGAAAATATGATAAGTTACGCTGTCGATTTGTCTCTCGAAGAACTGAAACAAATAGAGTAATTTCTAATATTATTCGGACGATTCACCGATAAGATTAACAGGATAGTTTTTCAGGACAGGAGGTTAAAATTAGATATGCCGACAATGAGTGTATCAGGTGTAGCTTCAGGCATGGACTGGGACAGCATGATAGACGAAATAATCACTAATGCCGCCAAGCCCGCACAGGTTCAAGTCAGCAAGCGTACAAACCTGACGAACAAAAAGAGCCTCTTTGAAGAAATGAAGGTTACAATGAATAGCCTTCAATCTTCATTGACACCTTTGAAGCTCCCCTCAACGTACAAGGCCAAGCAGGTAGACATAGAGCGAATAGACACGAACGGATCATACAAGGGAGTACTAACAGCAACGGTGAATGCAGATGCAGAAGTGAATGTGTATGATCTCGTTGTGAATAAACTCGCACGTGCACAGACGAACAGGTCAAAGCAGATAACGGCATCAAGTGTAGGTTCAGCACTAAGTGATCAGGGACTGAACAAGGGCACGATGTATATCAACATGATGGGTCAGAAGGTAGGAATTGATATAAGTTCAACTGATTCACTTCAGACGATAAAATCAAAAATCAACAACACTGTGAAGACGCTTGATATTCCGATAGGGGTAACGGCAGCAGTAGTAGATAACCGTCTGATAATCCGCAGTGATAACACTGGACTGGGTTCAAACTCACTGACAGAGACGCTCACATACAACCTGAACAACAAGAACACGATAACGTCCTTCAATGTGAGTGATACGGATTTAAAGAACGAGAATTTTGTGATTCGCAGCAGCAACGGCACGAAGCTGACCTACGGAAAAGATTATGATGTTGTGAACGGGAATGAAATCCGCTGGAATCCATATGAGGAGACCGACAATGTGAAGCTCGGAAATTCTGTAACTGCGACCTACAAGATAGGGAAAGGAGATATTTACGAGTCATCCGGCACATACGGAACGAGTGAAGCGAGCATTACGGGCTTGAAAGTCAAGGACAACGATGACTTTTCATCACAATTCATCAAGATTGTTTACGAGAACGACATTACATACACATACGGGAAAGATTTCACGCTTGATGATGCAGGAAAAGTAGTGTGGCTTTCACAGAAAGAGGAATACACAGAACCAAGCAGCTATAACGTAAGCTATACGAAGACTTATACTGTGAGCAGTTCAATCAGCGGCACTAAGGGAACGAGTACAACGACATCAACGAATGAGCCGGATTCGTACATAGTCAGATATGATGACAAGGCTACTGGGACTTATTCAGTTTCTTCCGAAGATTCAGGTACAACAAAACAAATCGATCTCGACTATGATGAACTCAATACTTATTACGCGAACAACAACTCAGGCGATGAACTTCCTATTGCAACATTTGAGGTCAACGGTAGAGATATTCAATATCTTGACCTCAAAGACAGTTCAAACTTCAAGATGATGATTAACGGCACTGAGTACAAATATGGTAGAGATTATGTTATTGCCTATGATACTAACCCGAATGCAAGAAGCTGGGCAATGTACTGGACGCAATATGATATATTTAATACATACAGGAGTAAAAGAGGAATTACAGATTCACCTGTAGCCCCCGAAACTGGAAAAGCAACCTTCAGCTACGATTATAGTTATGACTACACCAGAATGGGCAGGGTCAACGCTTCCGACAACGATAAACTCCTCACCACTGTATTAGGCTCTGACTTCGACATGTCCAATTTCGACTCAAGCAAACTCAAAATCAGAGGCTACGAATATGGAACTGATTTTACAGTCAATGCAACAGATCCAACGAGAGATGATTACGGCGAAATAAAATGGATAGAAAATACTGCCGCAGAACCTTCAAGAGATGATGCACTGACTAACGCCCAATTCACGAGCCTTCAGAACGCATACAATAAGGTTTACGGAACAACTGAAATTCCAACCGTAACACTCACTGATGCTGACGGTGTGCTCAGAACATATCTTGACCCTGAAGATGCTTCGGCATTCAAGATGACTTCAGGCAATACTGAATACGAGTACGGCAAGGATTATGTTATCCGCGTGAACGATGACAGGAACGGGTACACAATTTCGTGGGCAATTACGGATGATGCGAATTCAGACAACACAATTGACATCAATGACGCAAGCACAGTCGTAACGACATACACGAAGTACAAGGACTTGACGACATACGGAATGCTTCAATCACCTGCAAACGGAATTAATTACAACTTCATATTCGAAGGTGAAGTTACTTCCCAAATGAAAGGCGATGTGAAATCATCTCAAACAGATAAATCACTGTCATATGTGTTCCAGCCCAACGGCGAATCTCTCAGGAGTTCGGAATATTCATCTGTCGTAATCTCTGACGGCAGTAAGACCTACACTGAAGGTAAAGACTATGTGATAAACAGCTCAGGCGTTATTCAATGGCTTGACCAGAATAGTACAGAGACTACAGCATACAGAGCTGTATACAAGTTCAGTGATAACGCATCTGCATCTGTCAGCGTACCAGACCTCGACAGCGATGGTATCGGCACTATTTCCGGCTTCCTCTCGATAGATGATACAGGTGTAAATAAATTCACAGACAGCACATATACCTATATCGACGAGGCTGAAGGCAAAGCAGCGTTTACACTCACTGACAGCAGCGGCAATACTTACGAATACGGCAAAGATTACGCAATCAGATATTCTACTGATAAAATAGGGGATAAACTCTTAACCGTAGTCAGTGCAAAGGAAGGATATAATTGGCCTACCAGCTTAACCAACAGGGATTCATCAACATCAATGCCGAAGACAGGTTTAACTATCACGTACAACAATACCGCTGAACGCATAATAAATTCATCTGCAACAATCGAAGATGCTCTCGGTTTCATCCCTTCTAACTGGAGCAAACTCACACTCACTGACGCTGACGGCAATCCTTACACTGATAACATAGACTACACGATAAATAACTCAACAGGAGCAATAACATGGCTAAACTCCTCCGATGAACCAAAACACCCAGAATCAGGAGTAGAATACAAACTCATATACGATGCATACAGAAGCGGCGGAATCAATTCATCATTAGACTATGATGATCAAAACACACAGCTGGCAGTCATAACTGTCGATTCTGGTAAAGGGAATATAGACGGAACACAGCTGAGTTATGAGCAGATACTCAGCGATACAGGTCTCAAAAGCACATCAACTGATTCAGAATTTGCTGAGTACTTCTCACTTGTTGACGAAGACGGCTATGAATACGTATACGGCACTGACTACAGAATCATCGAGGGTGAAGAAGATACTGATTCAGAAGAACATTCACCGCTGATAGAATGGCTGAGTCCGCTTCCGGCAACAGGAACACGTTTAACGTTCACATACACAGGACGCTCAGAGAACACAATCGATGTCAGTGTAAAACGTTCAAACACTGATGCAATTCAAACCGGCACAAGCGGAACTGCTCCGTTATACTCATATTTTGACGGAGGAACTTCAACTATCTCTCAGGGTTCGAAGACATTCTATGAGGGAATAGACTACGAAATAACGAAGGGCGATAACGGAAATGCATTCGTCGAATGGAAAACAGGCACTAATTCAGAATGGTATTTCCCGCCGTCAAATGCAAACTACACAATCAACCTCACAACCTCAAACGGAAATTCATTGAGTTTTTCGGGAGTGCGAGATTCATCAGACACTATTGACCTTCGCGATTACGGATTCACAAGCGTGAACGGCAGCATAACATCAGTAAGCTATCAGGGAAAAAGCACCCACACTTATGACCTCACTAGCAAAGCAACTGATGATGACACTGACACTGATACTGATACTGACGACACCGAGACTGCTAATAACAAAGACACTGACACGGATAAAATGAACAAAGAGATAGGTCTTGCAGTTCAAAACAGCACTAACGGAGGATTCAGGACATTCAATTTCAACTGGGTAACTCCTCAGAGAACCGCAAATGCTGACCTGCCAAGTGTAAATGATGAATTCAAAGCTGAGTTCACATATGATGCTAATACTTTCACTCTCAGCGACGATTCAGACGGAAAACTTCTCGCAGCTCTCGAACTCGACCTGACAGATTCAGAGCACTACATGGCCGCACAGAATGCAGAACTCGTTCTTGATGGTGAAACCATAACGAGAGATTCAAATGACATAGGTGAAGCCTACGATAACGAACTCATTAAAGGCATGACGATTCATCTCAAAGGTACTGGCGAAGTATCCCTCGATGTCTCTCATGATGCAGAGAAAGCTGTTGAATCAATTCAGACGTTCGTCGATACATACAATGACCTCATGACTTGGATGAATACGAGAATGACTGAGAGCCAGGTTGATAAGGACACTGCCGCAACGATTGACAGTGATGATTTCAGAATGAGGTGGGGACTTCTTCACGGAAATTCACTTCTCAGGAACACGAAATCAAAGATGAGAAGCATAGCAACTCAGAACTTCACGTTTTCGTTCACTCAGCGTACAAGTGCCGAAGAAATATACGGAAACATGTCGTTCAATGGCCTTAGAAATGATGCAACCCTGAGACTGAGAATCGCAAACAAGTTCGTTGATGTCTCAATATTGCCGACAGATACACTTCAGGACATTGTGAATAAGATTAATGACGACTCTGAAGACGGCCCTATGCATGACATCTATTATGATGATGAAGGCAAAAAACTTCAGCAGCCATTGCTCAAAGCCTCAATCGAAAATGACAGGCTCGTAATCAACTCAACGAGCAATGACTCAATCACAATGTCGGGAACGTCTGCAATGAATGCACTCAAACTGAATTACACATATAGAGGGTTGTATCAGCTTGGAATTTCAACGACATCAACGGATTACGGAAAGAGCGGAGAACTTGAATTCGATACGAGCAAGTTCATGGAAGCACTTGAAGATAATGCAGATGAAGTTCAGGAGTTAATGCTGATGTTCGCGAATGAATTTGATTCGTGGGCTAAGTCAATGCTGACGAGTTCAGCTACAGGTGAAACATCAGGGACACTCACGCGTGAAATTGAGAACTTAGACAACCAGATAAAGACGATTGATGAGTATCTCGAAAAGTATCAGGAGAGATTAGACCGTCAGGAAGAAAGTCTGCGAACCAGATACGGAAACACAGAGACACAGTTTGCGAGACTATCACAGCAGGCGAGTTCGATTGCGGCAATTCTGAATCAGCTCAACGGATACACGAACAATAATTCATCGTCAAGTTCATAAAGCTATTCACGAACAGAAACACGAACGTGAAAATGAAAGACTTCGGAGAAAAATCTTCGGGGTCTTCTTTATTTCATAGATTCAATAATCATCTTCACGCTCTCAATATCTCCGCATGGTACAACACGTGATGAATCATTATGTATCGTCTCAGGACATCCCCCTGCATCATATGTGATCACTGGTGTACCACATGCTTCTGCTTCAAGATTCACTGTCGGGTAATTATCCTCATACGATGGGTTGAAGAATATATCTGCGGACGTATATATCTCTGCAAGTTCTTTCTGGTTATTCGTTCTCTGAATCGCAATAATATTTTTGGGAAGTGCCTTTTTCTGTTCAGGTTTCACTCCCACAAGAACGATTGCGTACTTATCAGCATCAAGAATTTCTGACAGTCTCACAAAATCATCAAGACCTTTCCGTTTCTCCCATATGCTTGCAACTCCGAGAATGATTTTCTTATCCGCAAGATTGAATCTCTCTCTGAAATTTCCGAATGTCGGCCTGAATATATTTCTGTCTATCGTGTTATATCTCACCTCAACAGGATATTCTTTCAGGTAACTCTGCTTCACTAAACTTGCAAGCCATTTCGACGGCGTTATTATCGTCATGTCCTGAATGCCAGAGAATAATCTTCGCTTATCATCAAAATTTCTGTAACTGTTATCCCAAATGCTTGACGGATATGAATTTCTCTGAGGACATCTCTCACAATGAACCTGCCACTTACTGCACCCGGCCATAGTGAAATATCCGCAATGACCCGTGAAGCTCCAGCAGTCATGAAGAGTCCAGAATACTTTCATGTTCCTGCGCGACTTTATCCAGTTGAAGAGAAGATCAATGTTGATATAGTAACCGTGAATGTTATGAAGCCATAATATGTCAGGATTGTATTCATCTGCCCATTTCAGAAATCTCTTCGTAGCATGCGATGAATAGAAGCCGTGCCTGTCAGTTAAGCGCGTCATTATCGCATGGAGGTATACGTCAAAAGATGAGCCAATCCGAATCGCAATCCTCCTGTATTTTTCCGGGACATATGAACTTCTTCCGTAAGCGATTCTCACTTCATGACCCTCACGTTCATATTCTTCTGCAAGCTCCGCAGTAATCTTTCCTGTGCTCCCGGTTCCGCATACCGAATTGATGAATAACACTCTCACATTAACATCTTCCTTCCGAAATTTAATAATAAGTATACATGCCCTTAATGAATCTGATAAAATTATTCAAAAATTTTTTCTTTTCAGGGAGTTGAATAACCAATCATGTTATCCATTCTTAAATTAAGCCCTGTTATCGTATTGGGAGTCCTGATATGGTTCGGCTTTGATGTCCTTATTGCTGCCCCCATCGCTCTTGTTTACGCGTTTATTGTCGGTATGATCTTCGCACATGTTCGCTTCAATGACCTCATGGAGGCCGCACTTGATAACCTGAAACATATTCTCGTAGTCTTTCTGATTCTGCAAATGGCATATGCTGTAGCTGCATGTTTCATGACTACAGGTGTATCAGCCTCAATCATCAACATGGCCCTCTCAATGGGAGCAACAGCTAAACTTGTCCCCGTGATTGCACTTATAGTTACAGCAATACTATCAATCGCAACAGGAACTTCATGGGGAACTTTCGCGGCATGTGCACCGATATTCTTATGGCTCAATGATATTCTTGGCGGCAGTTTGATTCTTACTGTATCAGCAGTTGCAGGAGGTTCATGCTTCGGAGATAACATCGGCTTAATCTCTGATACAACTGTCGTAAGCTCAAACCTTCAGGGAGTAGTCATAACAGACAGAGTTCGTCATCAGGGTGTATGGTCGTTCCTATGTCTCGTTGCAGGAGCAGCAGCATTCTACTTCGCGGCTGTGAATATGGGACTTCCTGACGCAGTTGGCAGTACAGGAGATGCAATGTCAAAGATTACACCCGATGTTCTCACTGCTCTTGAAACAGAAGGCGGCAGCAGAGGCCCTCAAGCTGTGCAGTTACTGAAGCTCGTTGAAACTGGAGTACCATATTATATGTGCATCCCGTTAATCCTCGTTATTGTTCTGGCAGGCATAGGAACAAATACCCTTGTCTGTCTTTTCGCAGGAATTTTTTCATCTCTTGTGCTCGGTTACTTCGCTGGAACAGTTACAAGCATAATGTCATTCCTCGATCTTGTTCAGTCAAGTTTTGCAGACGCAGGAAGCTGGGTTATCGTTATGATGCTCTGGATAGGTGCATTCGGCGGTGTAATGGGAAGAATGGATGCATTCAATGCAGTAGCTTCATTAGTTCTGAAGTGTGTAAGCAAAGTCAGGCATCTTATGTTCGCTAATGGTCTCTTATGTCTCATAGGTAATGCTGCACTCGCTGATGAAATGGCTCAGATAGTAACGATAAGCCCAATCATTAAGGACATGACAGAGAAACACGTTAAAGGTGATTCAAAAGCAATGTACAAGCTCGCATTACGTAATGCAACCTTCGCTGATGCAATGGGGGTATTCGGTTCACAGTTAATCCCATGGCACGTTTACCTGTCATATTTCGTTGGCGTAACAGTTGCAGTTTATCCTATGGCTAAGGACTCAATAAGTATCCTTGATATGATTGCACATAACTATCTCGCATGGATTGCTGTACTCTCTATGCTCATTCTCACATTAACAGGTCTCGACAGATTCATTCCGTTATTCAGACTTCCGAGTGAATCTGAAGTGCAGTTAGTGAAATAATAAGCGAAGAATTCACATAACAACCTGATATAATTTGAGCAGGGCTTTTTTTATGGCTCTGCTTTTTATTTTTCCCAACAGAGGATAAAACAAAATGGTGAAAGTTAAAATCTGCGGAATATCCCACGAAATTGAAATAGGAATCATGAATGAACTTCATCCTGATTACATCGGTTTCATTTTCGTACCAAGAAGCAAAAGATTCATTGCACCTGAACATGCCGGTATACTGAGATCTAAACTCAATCCGAAGATTAAAACCGTCGGTGTGTTCTCGAATGCATCTCTTCAAACTGTGGCCATGTGCATCGAAGTTTCTGGTATCGACATAATTCAGCTTCACGGCGATGAAACAAGAGAATATATTGCGGCATTACGTGAACTGATTCACTGTCCTATCATAAAGGCATTCAAAATTAAACGTCCGATTGATATTGACCGCGCAATGAATACTACTGCGGATTATGTGCTTCTCGATTCAGGAGAGGGAAGCGGCAGGACATTTGACTGGTCATTGATAGGTTCAACAAGCCGGAAATTTTTTCTTGCAGGAGGATTGACTCCCGAAAATGTTCAGCAGGCACTCTCAATCACTCCTCAGCCTTACGCTCTCGATGTCAGTACAGGAGTTGAATCCAACAGACTGAAAGATTACAGGAAGGTCATGAAGTTTATGTTAGCGGTGCATGAGTTCAAGAGCAAAAAGAACGCAGGAATATGATTACAGGAAATCAGCCGTTATCGCGGGTATGCTGTTATATAATGAACAGATAGATGCGGCAAATTTTACAGGGGTTGCGATTGTGCTAGTATCTATTATTATTATGATGAAAGCAGAATAAAAATTTATATACAGGTGATTAAAACATGTCGAAAATTGCAGCAGCAGTTTTTAACCGTAAAGGCGGAGTAGGCAAGACAACCATAGCAGTTATACTTGCACAGATAGCGTTGATCAGGCACAATAAAGTTCTTGCCGTTGACCTTGACCCTTCACGGAACTTTTCGGATGCACTCGGTTTCATGAAAAACTATTTCAGGAATTCATTACGTCTGAAGGATACGCTTGAGGATTCAGATGCGGATTCACCAGAAGAATGGATAGTCATTGACTGCCCTCCTACACTTGATGATTCATCGAAGAAGGCGATAGATTTCGCTGACATAATAGTTGCACCAGTGAGACCGGATTTCTTCTCATTGTCGAATCTTGCAGTGCTGTATTCAATTGCATTGAAGTCAGGGAAAGAGAAAGCACAAATGCCGTTAGTGAAGATAGGGTACGATAACTCAGCGATGAGCAAGATAGCAGAACAGTTAATCTCAGAGCGTGATTACCCTGTAGCTGAGGATTTGCCGTTACACAAGAGGATTCCGTTCAACATTACGTCAGGGCTTGTATGGTCAACGGGATTAATGGCGAGATCGAGACAGCCGTTTGAAAGATTGTACGAGAAGATAATCAAGGCAATGGACAAGTTGAATGACGGAGTAACAGACATAAATGAAGTCTGGACGGACAGGAAAGAGGAAGATACGAACGATGCGGATATTTAAGGGACTTGAGAACATACATTCTGTGATAGATAAGCATCAGGCAGAATGGCTCAGGGAACAGGGAGAAGAACCGGAACGTCCTGAAAGAATAAGCGTAGAGGAAAGAATCAGGAGAAGTTTTGCGGAAGGAAATGGCTCAGGAAAATTTTCAGCAGACAGGTTTATGGGTGGTCATGCACATGATGATGTAAAACCTGAAACTGAAACTGAATTTGTACCAGAAGAACCAAAAGCAGAATCAACAGAATCAGCATCAGAATCAGAAACGCAGAATGAACCTTCAGTAGAGATTGTGAATGTCATTCCGCAGAAGGAAGAGCGTCATTCATGGCTGTATAACGAGGTCGTGAAGGCAATACATGATGCCGCCGGAGACACTAAGAACACGAAGATAATAGCTGTGTTTGTTCCAGTTGTGCAGAACGTGAAAGAATTCGAGAGTCTTCCAGTTGATGAGACAGTAACGATAAATCAGCCTGCATCCGAAGATGTATCAGGAATAATATCTGAACCCGTTGAAGTTCCGACACCTGAACCAG
Source organism: uncultured Synergistales bacterium (assembly GCA_905235735.1). GTDB lineage: Bacteria > Synergistota > Synergistia > Synergistales > Aminobacteriaceae > JAFUXM01. The sequence goes on along the minus strand of CAJOMU010000002.1, from coordinate 17,798 downwards.
AACCGCAACCTGAAACCGAAATTGAACCCGAACCTGAAGCCGAATCAGTAACAGAAGAGCCTGCTCCTGCATCAGAAGGAGAGCCTGAACCTGAATTGCCTCCTATTAGTGAAGGTTTTGACCTCGTGCCGGAAGGGTCAACTCAACCAGACGAGGAATTAGCAGAAGCATTTCATACGATTGAAGAAAAACTTGATGAAGCATCACAAGAATCAGAAGCAGAATTAGAACCTGAACCTCAGACTGAACAGCCTGATGAACAACCTGAACCTGAAGCTGAACCCGAACCTGAGATTGAAGAAGCGATCGTGATTGAGGAACCTGAACCAGCAGAACCAGAAATTGAACCCGAATCTGAATCTGAATCTGAAGATATGTTTGCTGTCTCTGAAGGTCAACCTCTCGCCTACGATGAAATTGGAAAGACTGAAGATAATGAAGAGATTGAACTTCCTGAACCTCTTGATGATGATGATATTGTGTTCGATGATTCTGTGTTTGAAGAACCTTTAGCTGAAGGTGAAGAACTCAGTGCGGCAGAAGATGATTCGGATGAAGAAACAATTATTATTGAGGAAAAAGAAGAGGAAGTAACAGACGCAGATATATTAAAGAAAGAAGATTAACAGAAAAAATGAATTATGCCTCCGTGAATTTATACTGCGGGGGCTTTTTTCATGTTGTATATTTCAATCCATTCATTACACGTCAAATCCTCCGCCCTCATCTTCGCATACTCATCAGGAACACTCACAAAATCCTTCAGGTTATTCTGCAATGTCTTCCGTCTGTGTGCAAATCCCCTGTGAAGCATTTCACTCCACAATGAATCACATGCAATCTCAAAATTTCGCTCAATCACAATCTCTGCGATAACTGAATCAACATTCGGGATTGGCCTGAAACATTCACGTGATACATTCTTCACGATTGATGCATGACCAGTCGCCTCAATCGTAACTCCCAGAGGATAACGCGCCTTCGTGTCTGGTGGTGCAGTGAGACGTATTGCAGCTTCCTTCTGCAACATGTACATGTGATACGTCAGGCCATGTTCCGCATACTGAATCAATTTCCAGATTAACGGTGTCGTAATGTTATACGGAATGTTCGCGATAACCTTATTCGGAAACGGAACAAGCGAATCATAATCGAACGTAACTGCATCTCCCCAATGAACTTGCAATCGGGTATCTCTCAATGAAAGTTCATCTAGCTCATCATGAAACCTTTCATCAAGTTCAACTGAATGCACGCACTTCACATTTGAATCAAGAAGTGCACGTGTCAAAATTCCGTGTCCAGGCCCGATTTCAAGAACGCAGTCATTCTCACATACACCAGAACGTTCAATCATGAATGCGAGAATATTCCTGTCCTGAAGAAAATTCTGACCGTAACGTTTAAGCGCACGTATCATTCTTACTTGTTCCGTCTCGCAAGCACTGTCTGATTACCGCCGTTGCCTTTCGCTTCACTCATTGCATCATATGCAGCACCGATGAACTCATTCACGCTCACGTATCCTCCGTCATTGAGATCCGCAACTCCTGCACTCAATGCTACATCCTTAATTCTCTCGCGCATTTCATCCGCTATCACTACACCAGACGCACCAGAACAATGAGCGAGTATCATGAATTCATCACCGCTCCATCTCCCCATTGAGGTGTTTTCATAGCCTGCGAGAAATTTCTTCATCGTGTAGACGAAATCACGAAGCACACGGTTTCCTGACATGTAGCCTTTTGACTTGTTGAGTTCCTTGAAGTTATCTATGCCCATAATGATTAAGCTCAAATGTCCGGCTTTCATTATCGTTGATCCAAGCTCACGAAGTATGACATGTTCAAGTCCTCTGCGATTCAGTATTCCCGATGATGAATCGAACGTTAAGAGTTTACGTAACTGTTCATGTGTACGCGTATACTCTGTTACATCCTCGAACGTAATCATCACTGCTTCTTTTTCATCCCATTGTATTGGGCTTGCATGAAGTCGTACATGCCTGAATTCGGAAGTGTCATGCGATTCTGATTCTTTTTCTGTCTTGTCGTCTTTAGTGTTCAGTTCTTCATCGTGATATATGCTTTCATCGAACGTGTAAAAATTCTCTTTCACATTCAGTTCATACATTCTGCATTCTGCGTGTCCTGAACGTTTCGAGATTATGCTGTTCAGTTCATCTTCTGATTCTGGTTCTGCAATGTCCGTTATCTTCCGGCTGGTTAATGCAGTGTTGAAACCATAAGACAGGAATTTATTCGCTGAGAGTATTAACCCGTTTGAATCTACTACACATGCTCTGAAGGGTACAGAGTTCAATACGTTAGGGTTAGTGCGTACAATTGGTGCAGCAGGTGATTTCTCTTTTGCATTTTCCGAACGCATTATGCGAATCACTACGCCTTCAACCTTCTGTGATGTAATTCTCAATGGTGAGGCTGTAATATTCCATACTCGTCCCCTTTCTGTAACCTCAATTGCATTAGTACCCCCAAGACATGCAGCAGTGAGCATCTCATGAAGAGTTTTGTCGAGTTCATTAATCAGCGGAGGATAATTCCTGCCTTCCTCGCACTTATGGCCAAGTAGACGGGCAGCTATCGTTTTGTAGCCGTGAGTTGCGTAAACTAATCTGCCTCTGATGTTCACGACACAGCATAACAATCCTGGACAGCTGTCTAATATTCCGCTCCAGACTTCCATGTTGGATTAATCTGCGTATCCTTTTGGGTGGGATTTATGCCACTTCCATGCGGTTGCGATAATATCTTCCATTTTTGTGATTTCCGGCTGCCAGTGAAGAACATTATGTGCCTTCGTTGAATCTGCAATTAATCTCGCTGGGTCTCCTGCTCTTCTTGCACCGACCTTCACGGGAATGTCCTGACCTGTTGCAGTTCTTGCCGCATTAATCATCTCCATAACCGAATAGCCTTCACCGCTTCCAAGATTGAAGATTCCGCTTTCACCTCCGTTGCGAAGATATTCGAGTGCGAGAATGTGTGCACGTGCTAAGTCCTCAACATGAACGTAATCGCGTATACATGTTCCGTCTTTCGTTGGGTAGTCATCACCGTAAACCGTAACGAATTCGCGTTTTCCCATTGGAACCTGAAGTATTATCGGCACAAGATGAGTCTCGTGTCTATGGTCTTCACCGATTGATCCGTCATGCCATGCTCCAGCGACATTGAAGTATCGCAGTGAGACGTATCGAATATCATAACGTTCAGTTACCCAGTGCATCATCTTTTCCATTATGCGTTTGCTTTCACCGTAAGGGTTCGTTGGGTTTGTCTCGTCAGTCTCAAGAATTGGAACTCGTTTAGGTTCACCGTATGTTGCCGCTGATGATGAGAAGATTATTCGCTTAACGTCATTCCTCTGCATAGCCTCAAGCAAACTTATCATTCCGCCTACGTTGTTATCAAAATACTTCAATGGTTCTTCAACACTTTCACCTACAAGCGAGAATGCGCAGAAATGAATCACTGCCTCAACCTTATTCTCAGTGAATATCTTATCGAGAAGCGCACCATTCCTAATATCACCCTCATAGAATTTAACATCTTCAGGAATTGATGCCCTGTGTCCTGTCTCTAAGCTGTCAATCACGATTACATCTTCGCCGTGTGCCTTGAATGCTCTTACGTTATGTGAGCCGATATAACCTGCTCCTCCGCATATTAATACTGACATGTTTTAATCCCTCCTGTTTTACTTTTTCGTTTTATCTTCCTGTTTCTTGTCAGAGCTTGTCTCATCATCTTCTATTTCTTCAACTGTAGTCCTGTCGCGTCTCAGCTGGGGTACAGGAGTAAAGACTACATCGCCGATATTCATTGACATATCGAGTTTGTTTCTCCTTGTAGCTATGTGAATCCCCGCAGGCTTTTTGATTACATCTGAAGGTTTCACTGATTCATAAATGCTAACTCTGTTTCCTTCGGGCTTGTGAAGTTCAGGAGCTTGATTTACTCCCCATAGTGATAATATCTCTCTGGCTGTATCTGTCTTAGGTGTTGGGTTCATCATCCACCATGAATCTTGTTCCTTAGTGCTCAGGAATATTACGTTTGAATCATTGCCTGAACCTTTAGCCGCTTTGATTGCTATCGGATGTATCTTCCCGTCGTATATATTTCCGGCCTTCATCCATGCTTCATCTCCGCCTATCCATGCATAACCTTCAGGAGATTCTGTTATGTTGAGTGCTTCTGCGTTTTCTCTCAGGAAGGGTCTCGCGGTTGAATATTGATCCACATCCAAACCTACCCATATTGACGAGTTTACTCTGACAACTTTAGCATTGTTCTGCCAGTTTTCGGGAATGTCCTTGAAGAATGAAAACATATTATTGATGTGAGGGTTTATGTTGTCATTGAGACATGCAGATGCCACAAGCGAATATAACCCTCCGATTATTCTGTGAACTTCAGGGTCAGGGTTTACGTCTGCAAATGAAGATGACGCGAGAATGAATATTAGACAGAAAACACAAAAAACTTTACGCATGATTATACAAAGATTCCTCCTCATTATTTGTTCTCTAATTTCTGGTTGCTTATTAACAGCATACCATTTGATTCAATAATACTGAATATATTTTTAGGCAGTGAATTATTCACACTCTTCTCAGTAGGTATTATCATGAATACACGCTCTTTACCGTTCCAAAATCTATTTAGCTCTTCATTATCTGCGATGAATTTCTTCTCCGCTATTCCCGGCATAAGTTCTGCGTCAATCAAGCCTGAATTCCTGAACGAATAGAAATACACCGACGGATAGTTCACGCTGTACTGAATTACTCTGTCATTTCCCTTCACTGAATCTCTCAGTCTCAATCCTATATCCCTGACCGAATATGATTCTGCTGTTAAGTTAAATACTCCTGCGAGTGGCATCAGGCATAACAGTGCAGCGCCTGGAACATTGCGTACCCATTTCTCAATCTGCTTTGTCTTCGTGTAGTACCATGATGCAAACAGGAAGAGGCCCGTTGTTATTCCCCAAGGGAGTAGAGATAGCATAGAGAGTTTTATCACTGGTAATGCATTCATCATAAACGGAAGAATCATAAAGACTACAGGCACTAACAGCAATATATTAAGCGTAACAGAAATTCTCACTGAATACATGTTCTTACTTTCAAGCCATACATCGAGCTTCCTTCCGATAATCGAAGAGAGAGGTGCGGCAGTACATGAGAGCATGAGCATATCACCAGACATAACAGCAGATACTCCGAATACGATTGCCCATACGAGCATGAAGACTTCAGGAGTTTTTCTTGCTGGATATTCTCTCGGCATGACCTCATAGAGTGCACGAAGAATGAATCCGTGAAATGGCATGAACCCAATGAACGCTAAAACGCACATTCCAGTTATGCCACCGAAACTGTACGTGTGAACTCTACAGTGCATGAACTGAATTATGTCTGTGTTCAACAACATCAACAGTAGGAAGTATAATCCTGATATGCTCACTGTGAATATCATTCCTACAGGCCATGTGAAGAAATCACGAAGCATATCTGTATCATCAGCAAGAACTGAATATGCAAACACTGCGAGCCAAGTTAAGAATAATCCCTCGAATCCGTAAGTGATGAATGAGAACGTTGAACATAAATGTGAAAGGAACAACCAGTGTTTGCTTTCACGATAACGTATTATGCCTGCCATAGTGATGGACATCAGGCCCGCGAATATTGCATGAGGTGAAGCCAGTTGTGAGACAGTGAAGCATATCGTCATACCTGCGCATATTCCTGCGGATAGCCATGAAGCTCTTGTGTTTTTTACAAGTGATTCAGAATCGTGCGATGATATTGCAGATGCCCAAATCATAATGAGACCAGAGAGTGCCGAGAAGAATCTGACAGCGAACTCTGACCATCCGAATATCTTCAATGCTATAGCCTCAAGCCACCACGTTCCAATTGAACGCCCTGCTGCGAATGCCTCACCTATTCTGGGAATGAATCTGTTTCCTCCTGCTGACATATGAAGTGATATTGATGCGTTTATGCCTTCAAGAGGATCTATCAGACCGTGATCGCCTGTGCCCCTGAAGTACAAATAGAACAGCAGTACTCCGAATAACAGAGCTTTTCTGTTCCTGAACATGTTATCCCGATTAACTGACTACTTGAACAACGGAAGCAGTTTCTTGAATTCAGGTGTGCCTGCTTTGCTCAGCATGTGATATATGACGGTCTCAGTCGGAACAACGAGACATCCGATTGAACGCAAAGCATCAAGTGCAAGTTTGTGATTCTCTTCCGTTCGACTCCCACATGCATCAGCAGCCACTACGACATTGAGGTTATACTTCTCCAGCATATCGATTGCAGTTGCGAGGACGCAGATATGAGTTTCAACGCCGAAGAGTATAACGGTATCTTTAGTGCCAGAACTGAAGCTGAGATTCAGAAATGCATCAGCGAATCCTTCTGCCTCACAGCATGAAAATTCTGTTTTCTCGATTACGCTTGTTCCTTCCTGAATTAATTCTTTAAGCTCAGGAAGTGTTGAGCCTATGCCTTTAGGATATTGTTCTGTTACAATTGACGGCACGGATAATTCTCCTGCGGCTGTGAGAAGACGTGAACTATTTCTGATAACTTCATCTTTATTGAAAACGGCCTGCATTAATCGTTCCTGAATATCAATCATCAGGAGGAACGAAGAACGAGCCTTTATTGATCTGCGCACAGTGTGAAAACCTCTCAGTCATGAAAAATTTTGTGTAAGTTATTATATACTATCCAAACTAATTATCATTGCATGAAAACTCGAAAGGGGAATATAAATCATGAATGCGAAAAAAATTCTTGCGTTTTACATTGAAGGTTGTCCTTATTGCAGGCAGGCGAGAAGAGCAGTTGATGAACTCACAAGTGAATCACAGTATGCAGGTATTCAAATCGAATGGGTGAATGAGAATCTGCATACTGAAATCTCAGAACGCTACGACTACTATTATGTGCCTTCAATGTTCGTTGATGATACGAAGGTGTACGAAGCGAAACCAGGAGAAAAATATGAAGAATGCAGAGAGAATGTGAGACGCGTATTTGATTCTTCTCTGGCATAACCCTAAAATATATTTGGTCATACTTCATCAAAAAGTCAGTAAAAGTTACGATATGGTTTAGGAAAGTCAGTAGTATAATTCTCCGCGTTGTGAGAGATAAAAGCTCACATGAAAAATACAACAAAGGAGATTTGATTACAATGGCAAGAGACAGATATTATCCTATGATGAGAATGATGAATCCTGAGAGCATACTTGATACATTCGCGAGAGATTTTGCATCACCATTCTTTGAGGATAGTTTTGCAGGGTTCGGAACGAAAGTAGATTTGTATCGCAAGGACGGAAAAATTTTCGTTGAGGCTGAGCTGCCCGGAATTTCACCTGAGAACGTTGACCTTCATGTTTATTCAGACAGATTGACGTTATCGGCAGAAAAGAAGAGTGAGACCAAAGAAGGAGGAGAAGGCAAGAATTACTTCAGGAGTGAAAGAAGCTGGGGAAAAGTTGAAAGAGTAATATCATTCCCAGTTGAAGCAGAACCTGAAAGTGCAAAGGCAGGATTCAAGAATGGAGTACTGACGATTGAAGTTGCCGAAAAGAAAGAAGACAAAGCTCACAAGAAAGTTATGATAACTTCGGAAGCATAACGAAACGCAAAACTGATTTTATGCCGCAGTTCTTAAAGAAGGGACTGCGGTTTTTTTGTGCCGTATTGCAGGAGACAAATTACCGTTATTGTCAGTATTGCATGTTGTGAAAAATAAACGGTATCATATAAAAACATAGCTTGCTATGAATTTATGCAAAGGAGCATTTAAATCATCATGAAAAGTTTAATTGCGTTGTTAATCGTTACATTCGTTCTTGCATTATCGTCCTGTGTTTACGCTGAGGATAATGCGTACACTGTGAAGGGAGGAATATATTACAGTCAGCAGTGGGGATTGTACATAGCAAATGTAATTGAAAAAGACGGAAAGCTGTTGAATGTCGTAATTGACCGTCTAGCAAACGGAAAAAGCAGCAAGGAACTTCACGACAGTTACGGTATTAAGAAAGTCAGCACATTGGGCAAAGAATGGTGGGAACAGGTTGCATACTATGAGAGCTGGGTTGTTGGACATGGTCTCGATTCGGTTTCGGGTGCAACAGTTGAGGGAGCATTAGAGACTGATGAAAAAGGTCATGCTGTGAATCCTGATCTGCTTTCAGGAGCGACAATAAATGTGGCGGAACTATCATACGCTGTGAAGAATGCAATCGACGGGAAAACAAGTGATGGCGGTTACACCATGAAGACCGGCAAAGCATTCAGTCAGGTATGGGGACTTTACATAGCAAACGTAATCTTCAAGGACGGAAAAATTGTGAAGGTTCTCTTAGATCGCATAAGCAAAACAGGCGAGGATAGCAAAGAGAAATATGACAATTACGGAATCAAGCCGCACAGTTCAATCAAAAAAGACTGGTGGGAACAGGTAGCGTACTATGAAGACTGGATACTTGAACACGGAATTGATGCCGTGAAGTATGACAGCAAAGGCCATGCAGAGAACGTTGATTTAATTTCTGGTGCTACGATTGGAATTGATGATATGACGCTCGCAGTTCAGGACGCATTGAAGCATTAAGGAGCATATAGATGATAAGAAGAAATTTAAGAAACTTCCTGATTGTATGTTTTGTTCTGCTGAGTGTGTCATTCGTTCATGCTCAGGAGTTCAGTCCTGCAAGACCGTCAAAATTCAATAACGAATCACCCGAAAGAAGATTTGAGGCAGGTAATCTCACCGTCAGAAGTTTCACGAATCCTGTAACGTTTTCATGCTACGCTCATGTCATAAAGTCTGAAGGCGGAAACATAATCGTAGATCCCGGATATTATGACGGAGACCTTAAAGAATACATCAAATCAATCGGCGGAGTTGATACTGTCCTTTTATCACACTGTCATGTAGATCACATAATCGGATTGAATGCACTGAAGAAAGATTATCCCAATGCAAAAATTTATATCGGAGCATCAGATCTCGAAGGACTATACAACATCGACATCAACTATTCGTTTGAACGGGTCATAAGTGAACCTTTCGTGATTGAGTGCGAAGTTCTTCCGGCATATGCAGGAACATACAAGTTTGCGGGTCAAAGTGTGAAGGTCATTCCTTCGCAGGGACATTCACCGGGAAGCAGCTTGTACTATTTCGAGGAGGCCAAGCTGTTATTCGTAGGTGATACGATAGCTTTCGGAGGCATACCGCGTTACGATGTACCCAACAGTAATGTACCTGAACTCTTTGAAACTCTCATGAGGGTAAAAACTCTCGGCATTTCGGATTCAACAGAGGTATTCTTCGGACACGGAGAACACATGAACTATAGAGATATGCTGAACAGTTACGCAATCTTCACGAAGCCTCTTCGGTTATCCGCAAAAACTCAGGACGGTAATCTGTGTCCCATTAATAATTATTACTTTGACGATAAGATACTTATGATTTCACTTGAGGAGATTGTGAGCATTACAGGCATAGCTTACTTCGGGAATTCTGACGGAGCAGTCGCATATATTCCGCAGTTCGGAAGGCTGAAGGTCAGAGCTGGAAGTCCTGAAGCAGAGATAGATACGTTCAGCATAAACATGAAGGGTTCAGCACAGATTAAAGACGGAAAAATTTATCTGCCCGGAAAATTCATCGCTGAAATCTTCAGGCCGTTCTTAAAATGGGAATTGAAAGTTGCTCCTGATGTCGTAACATTATCGTATTCAGATCATGAACCTCTCGGAAATATGCGCACGAAATTCCTCAATGATGTTCTGTTTCCTGCTATCGAACGTGAATCGAAAGGACACATAAAAATTATTCCTCACTGGAACGGAGAACTCAGCATAAGCTATAAGGCACTCCCAACAGTTCAGGAGGCCAAGACCGCACAGATTGCCGTTGTTGTCCCTGAATATTTCGGTGATGCATTCCCTCTTCAGCAAATCTTCAAGAGTTTTCCCGTTGGCCCTACAGGACAGGCGCAGGTGAATTTCTTCCGAAGCATTTACGATAAGATACCCGCACTGAAAGATGAAATCGAGAAACAAAATCTGCATGTTATATTCATAGCTACGGGTTATCCTGCATCGTTCTTCAGTCATGAGCCGTTGAAGAATCTTCATGACATATCGGGACAAAAATGGCGTTCAGCGAGTTTCTGGCACAAAGATTTTCTCAAGAATGCCGGTGCAATTCCAATAACAATGCCGTGGGGCAAACAGGTATTCGATGCACTTGCAGACGGTTCACTTGACGGATTAATCGTGAATATCGACAGCGGTTATGACATTAAAGCTCACACTGAAGCAAAATACATCGCAGTATCTCCTAAATTGTGGCTTGGCCATGCCTACCCGATTGCAATGAATAAAGATATATGGAATAGTCTTTCTGATAATGACCGTAAAGCCATTGAGAGAGCAGCAAATTATTCATACGAACGTCTTGGTGCGGTCATGGATTCAGCATTGCCTGAACAGATACGGGTGTTGCAGTCTGAAGGTGCAGTTGTGCGTATAATGAGTGATGAAGAAGTATCAGAATGGGAACGTATAACGAATTACCGAAGCATTCAGGATAATTGGGCAAAGATGCATTCAGGTACGCATGAAGTCATTGATGCAGTGAGAATTAATCTTCAATCTGCAATGAAATAAAAAAATATAAAAGGGGCTTGCTTATTAAGTCCCTTTTCCTTTCTTGAATCTCTCTCAAATCCTCGCTCTTTCTCCGGCTATCCAGACCTTTTGAATATTCCTGATGTCGCTGATATTCTCTGCTGGATTGCCTTTCACAAGAATTAAATCACCACGATAACCTGAAGCAATAACACCGCGATCTCCAAGATTGAAAGTTTTCGCAGGAAGTGAAGTTGCAGATACAAGAGCCTCAATCGGTGTCATTCCTCCGTCTACCATGAGTTCAAGTTCAGTGTGCATTGATTTCCCATGAGGAACAAAATTCATCTTGTTCGTATAATTTGAATCTGTTCCGGCAATTATTCTCACTCCAACTTCACGAAGAGTTTCAAAGTTCTTCTTCACTAATGAATAATCTGCTCCACGTTCAGGCATTATACGTTTCGCCGCTTCTGACATTCCCTTATCCATGAATAAAGTCGGAACTGCTGTTAAATTTTTCGACTTCATTTTCTCTATCAATGGTTTGGGCAGAAGTTCACCTTGAGGAAGATGATGAAGTGTATCAACTCCTGCATCAATGGAAAGTTCATATGTATGCACTGAAGTTGTGTGAACGTGAACCATTTTTCCGCACTCATGGGAATATCTCACGACCTCACGGAGAATTTCAGGAGACATTGCTGTTTTAGCTAACGGAGGTTCTGCAAGTATGACCTTGATGTAATCTGCTCCCTTTTGAATCAGTCTGTCTACCTGCGTCTTAACATCTGCAATGCTCGACACATAATTTTTCTTCATGTGTTCAGCCGTTTCTTCGTCCATTGCCTTTAGCATGAACTCTCCCATTTCCGGCACTATTGTCTGATGACAGCTTCTAATGTCCGTTAAACCTTTCTGATTTCGCAAACTGTTTATGAGTTCGTCTGAACCTGTAGCCATATCAAGCATAGTCGTAACTCCGTACTTTGCTGCCTCATACAGATTTTCAATGCTGTTCAGGTGAATGTGAGAATCAATCAGTCCCGGCAGAAGTGTACAGCCTGTACCGTCAATCACTTCTGAATCTTTCACTTCATCACGAATAATTCCGTCTTCAAGAAATACATCATGAATCCCGATTATCTTTTCACCATCGAAAACATTCGCATTTTTTATTACAGTCTTCATTATTATCTCCTATTTGAACGGCAATTGCAGATACGAATCGTAAATGCCTCCGCAATGAATCACATGAAAACCTTTGTTGTTGGGTTTCACAGCAGGAGGGCCAGGCATCATAGAACCTGCTTCATCAGTTGCACTCACCACAAGCCTTAATTGTTCACCTGGATACATGATTATTCCCGTCGGGTACATATCAATCTCAATGGAAACAATTTCACCTGCACTCAGCTTCTCGGAACGATCGAATGTGTGATACGGAATTTCATCGGTCGATTTCGTTTCATCAAGATGACGCATAGATACCCTCAGTCTTCCAGTACTGCCCTTGTATCGCAGTATGCTTGCTCCCTTGTCGGTGAGGTCGTAATTCTTCGCACAATGATTCGGAATCGTGAACTGCTGTACCATATTGCCATTTTTATCGAGCTTATGCAGCCCGACATATACGTCCATATCATCATGGCCTTCTGCTTCAACCCACAGCTTTAACTTAGGATACCCGACAATCTCCGTGCGCTTATCGAACGTATACAGGAATGATGCAAGCGTAACAGGCCCTTCAGTTGCATACTTAACGGAACTTTCATTTGATGTCTTATCGTCAAGGAGTTCCTGCGTTCTTCCGTCGAGATACAATTTTCTGTACTCAACTTCACGAGGCGGGAATGTTTCCGATTCTATCGATGTCTGGTTATTGCCCTCGAAATCATGCAGTGAGTAACGCACAACAGGTGTATTCTCCCAGCCGTTATTGATGCCCTTCAGGAAGTGATCGAAAAATTTCCGTCGGTCTTCAATATGTTCAGGCGTATAGAAGTCAGGCCATTCTTGAGAGTCATGAATGCGAAGCCATTTCTGTCCGTCAGGAATCGCTCTCCATGCTCTGAACGTTCCCATTGTGTGAAGTGTATTACTGTAACTCGCTACAACATACACAGGGCATGTAATCTTTTCGGACTTAGCGGTCTTGTCCTGCCATACAGGGTGATTCGCAAAGGGATACGCAAGACCTTCTGTTGCTACATCTTCGGCTTGAACAGGTTCACCTTCATGAACGTGATTGATTTGAATTCTCTGCGTAAAACCTATGTCCGTTATTCCTCCTCTGCTCACTAAATCACGGTATGCATCACTCAAACCTTCTTCGGGATTTATGGCTGCAAGGTGAGGAGGCTGTTCCGATGCGATGAACCATTGAGAGAATGCGAGATATGATGTTCCGCTGAGAGCAACTTTACCGTTGCACCATTCCTGAGATGCAAGCCATTCGATTAAATCATAACCGTCTTTTGCTTCATGTGATCCAATCATGAAGATCTCGCCTTCTGATTTCGTTATCCCTCGTGTATCGGGATTGCAGACCGCGTAACCATGATTGCACCAATAAGCAGGGTCGCTTCCTTCAAACTTTTGAAGTCCCGATAATTTGCTGTCAGGAATTCCTATCACCTTGAAGAGGTTCTCATAAGTTGGACGAGTATTGTTGTCTTTCCCGTATGGACTCCACGAGATTATCACCGGCACTTTCTCTTCAGTTACGGGTCTGAAAACGTCAATGTAAAGAGTAACACCGTCACGCATTTTCACGGGCACATCTTTTTCTGCGGCAATATCGCAAGGGATTGGCATGAATCCTTCTTCAACCTTCCAGCCCTTTTTGAGAATCGTTTTGCCGGGCTTTATGTATTCCGGACATTCAGGAGTATATTGACGGGAAGGTTTGAATATCATCAGTTCTTCCAAACTGCTCACTCTTAAATACCTCCAAATCAAAGGAATTTTTCTGGATATGCAAATTATATTATGATTTCATGCTCTGGTAAAAAACTTTCATTTGCACTCTCTATTTGTTAGTATTAACTCATCATGCAAAGGATAACTGTCAGCGGTTTTTTTGCATATTATTTCCTGTACTGGGAGATGAATAATTTTCTTTCTGAAGGAGTCAGCTTTCTGGTCTTCACGAAACGCTTCGATATGTAATAACGCGGCAAAGTCTTCAAAGAATTATTCACAATCCTTCCTTCGACATAATACCAGCCGTTTTCATCATCATCTTCATTTTCCACTCTGTAAACAAGCAGACGATCTCCTTTTGACCTGCTAACCTGAAATTTTACTTTGCCGTCAGGAGCAGCATCACGGACATTAACCTTCTCTCCTGTAATATCAGCAATCCGGTAAAAAACATGCAAGTTAAACAGGAAATTCATTTTTGATGTCTGATTCTCTAAGAGTGTGTAAGCAATTGATTTTACGATATTATCTTCAACCGTAAATATTAAAACTCCGTCTGATTCTTCTTCTTCTTCTTCTTCTTCAAACTGGAAAACACTGTATATTGTCGGAGAAGATTGATTCAAATGCTCTGCGCCGAAATATGATATTAATTCACTGAACGATGAGCCTACTTTGATCCCGTTTGTGAAAGTTAATTCCTCGCTGCCTGTCCAGAAGTTTGATACAAAACTATTTGACCAGTCATTATTACGATACCTGCGGATAACAAGGTAATAATCATCGTACCATGCTCTTGCATAAACTGTTTCATCTCCAAGCATCTCATTCCTCACGAATTCAACATCCTGTAAATTATATTCACTGCTCCAGCTTATTCTTTTTGCAGCTTCATCAATGCTGTTACCGAAAGCCTCAAACCTTTTTTCATGTTCTTCATACGATGAAGCGAAGACAGGCGGAACTGAAAGACAAATCACAATGAATGCACATAAAAATTTTGAACGCAATTTAATCCCTCCTGAATTTTAATATTGGATTTGGTTATTATATCAATCTTAATGTGATAGGATAAATTATTATGATAGACATTAAGAATCTAAAACTCTCATTCGGTGAAAAAATAATATTCAGGAATCTAAACCTGCAAATCACAGATAATGCCCGCATTGGTATCGTTGGGCCTAATGGTGCAGGCAAGACTACATTGCTTCGTGTGTTAATGGGAGAAGTTGAACCCAATGACGGAATTATAGAACGCTCAAAAAATTTAACATTAGGATATTTACCTCAAGACCTCGTTGAACTTGAAGCCGTCCCTTTGATTGAATATCTGAAACATAAAGCTGGAATTGCAGAAATAGAATCGAAACTGCGAGATGTTGAAGAAAGATTATCACGCTCAGATGTAAATCATGAAGAGTTATTGCAGGAACATTCGAGGCTTGAAAGACGCTTTGAGAATGTCGGAGGCTTTGCATTTGAATCTATTGCAATGAAAGTTCTTCACGGTTTAGGATTCATTAAAGGGGACGAAAACAAAAGCTGTCATGATTTTTCAGGAGGCTGGAAGATGCGTGTCGCTATGGCTGCATTGTTATTGTCATCTCCTGATGTATTATTGCTCGATGAACCAACGAATCATCTCGATACTAAATCAATGGAATGGCTTGAAGGCTGGTTACGCACTCACAAAGGAGCTGTTGTGTCAGTCTCACATGATACGCGATACCTGGAGAACACAGCAACAAACATTGCAGACCTTGAGCACGGAGTCATAACGTTATATCCATGCGGCTATGATGAATACGTTGAAGCGAAAGAACAGCATGAAGAACAGTTAGTGAAGGCGTATGCACAGCAGCAGATGAAGATTCAGAAGATAGAATCGTTCGTGAACAGGTTCAGGTATAAGGCAACGAAGGCAGCACAGGTTCAGAGCAGATTGAAACAGCTTGAGAAAATTGAACGCATAGAATTATCTTGTCATGATAAGAACGTGAAGATAAATATCCCAGAGGCATCACCAAGCGGATGGGAAGTTCTGAAGGCAATTAATCTCTCGAAGACTTACGGAACATTGAAGGTTTTTGAGGGAATATCTTTCACGATTAATCGAGGTGAACGTGTCGCACTTGTCGGGGTTAATGGAGCAGGGAAGTCTACGCTGTTACGAATACTGAGCATGAATGAAGAATCAACATCAGGAAGTGTGAAACTTGGCCATAACGTGAAGTTCTCGTACTATTCGCAGGAGAGTGCATCGAACATCAACTATGAACATACGGTATGGGAGGAAGCCAGAAGTGTATCATCGAAACTGAATGACGTTGAACGAAGAAATTTGCTCGGAGCATTTTTGTTTTCTGGTGATGATATTCACAAGCCTGCAAGTGTTTTATCTGGAGGAGAGAAAGCACGGTTAGCACTCTATAAGCTCATGCTTGAGGAGACGAATTTCTTGATTCTCGATGAACCTACAAACCATTTAGACCAGAATACACGCGAGATAGTAGAACGTGCATTGCTGAAGTATCAAGGTACACTGTTAATCGTATCGCATGACCGTCATTTTCTTGATGTCTTAGCTGAAAGAGTATTAGAGATTCGGGAAGGCAAACTGTATGATTATCCCGGCAATTACTCATGGTTTCTTGAGAAGCGTGAAGAGAGTGTTGCAGATATTCATGAAGATGTGAAAGCACAAGCGAAGGCCAAGACAGTTAGACGTGATGAGAATACAAAGATGATTCGTGAGGTCAGGAAGAAGATTACAGAATCAGAGAGTAGAATATCAGAGACAGAAACACGAATAGCAGAAATTGATAATGAATTATGCAAGCCTGAGACACTGAAGAACTCGAATAAGATTCAGGAATTGATGATAGAGCGTGATAAACTTAACGCTGAATTGAAAGATTTATATGCTGAATGGGAAGAATTGAATCTGAAACTTGAAAACCTTAAGGAGAGTGATTGAATTTATGAACGAAGTAACTATCGTATGCTGCTATAACAATGAGGCCATGTACAACGATTTCGTGAATACATTGAAAACTCAGACATGCGGGTATGACTTGATAGGCATAGACAACAGAGGCAACAAAAAATTTACGTCATGTGCAGCGGCATATAATTCAGTAATTGATGATGTGAAGACAAAGTACGTGATATATTCTCATCAGGATATATTGTTTCAGGATTCAGATACACTTGCAGAATTTGTATCGTATCTTGGAAGAATCAAACGTGATGATATTCTGGGTATTGCAGGTGTAAAGTTCGATATTCCTGGAACAATCACAAACATAATGCACAAGAGTAATCAGACAGGGAAAATTATTCCAGCAGGACGTCACCGCCTTGAAGGTGATATGATGATATGTGATACAGTTGATGAATGTTTTTTCGGAGGGTACACTGAACACTTCAAGACGAAACCGTTTAATGAGCATATCTGCAATGGACTTGCGCATCCACGCGTTGAGCTCGTCGCTCCTCAAGGTGAGGTAGTAGCAGCCCATGACCATATCCTGAGTGGGGCATACTACGGGCTTGCCGTCCTGCGGCTTTAATATGTTGTTGGCCGCAAGCATAAGGAACCTGGCCTCGGCCTGCGCCTCAACGGAAAGCGGTACGTGAACGGCCATCTGGTCGCCGTCGAAGTCCGCGTTGTAAGCGGTACATGCAAGGGGGTGGAGCTTCAGCGCGCGGCCCTCAACAAGCACGGGCTCAAACGCCTGAATACCCAGCCTGTGCAGCGTGGGAGCGCGGTTCAAAAGCACGGGGTGATCCTTAATTACGCCCTCCAGCACGTCCCAGACCTCGGGACGCACGCGCTCTACCATGCGCTTTGCGGATTTTATGTTGTGAGCATAGCCGAGCTCCGTAAGCTTTTTCATTACAAAGGGCTTGAACAGCTCCAGCGCCATCTCCTTGGGCAGACCGCACTGGTACATCTTAAGGTCGGTTCCCACGACTATAACGGAACGGCCGGAATAGTCGACGCGCTTGCCCAAAAGGTTCTGGCGGAAGCGGCCCTGCTTGCCTCGCAGCATGTCGGAAAGGCTCTTCAGGGGCCTGTTGCCGGGGCCCGTAACGGCGCGGCCGCGGCGGCCGTTGTCGATAAGGGCGTCAACTGCCTCCTGCAGCATAC
>CAJOMU010000001.1 GCA_905235735.1 uncultured Synergistales bacterium | reverse complement strand
GTCATCCCAGCACATAACTTTGATTCCGAAATTGCGTGCTTCAGCGCAGATGTCTTCAACGGCGTTTGCGTCTGACGGGTGAACCATTATCAAATCGCAGCCTGCTGCTATGAAGTTCTCTATCTGAGAGATCTGCTCTGCTGAACTGCCCTTGCATGCAACGATTGTTACTTCTGCACCAGCGGCCGTGAGGACTTCCTCAAGAGCGGTCATAACGCCTGCCCAGTAAGCATTATTCAATGATAGAACCGTTATACCTATCTTTTTCCGTCGCAAAATTCTTAAGTCTGCTCGTGCGTAAAAATCAGAGTCTGCTTGAATTCCCATTATTGAGGGTGTCTGATGACTGGAAGCCTCACGTGTTTGTGATGTCTCCTGTTTCTCGAACAGTCCACGAAGCTCCTCAGGTAAACTCGCAACATCAATTTTTCCTCGCTTCATCTGTGCAAGAATCACTCTGCTAATCTCCGTCTCTCGTCCTGAATTCACATTCCCATACTCAACACACGTAATCGCCTCTTCAACATCACCAAGCGCAAAGTACACTATCCCAGCGAATAGATTACTCCCCCAATCAGACGGCGTTGCATAATCCCTCACAACTTCAATAAGCTCACGAATCCTCTCTGCATTCTCTCCAGAAGGAACACCTTTTTTCGCAAGGTCTCGTATCTCATATTTCGCCGCCTCAAGTTTATACGGGTCATAATTCAGAACTGGCCGCCACACTTCATTGAACTTCATGAATGATTTTCTGCATTCTGATTCATTCCCAGCCTCCATTGCAGATTTTGCACGGAAGAACCAATACGGTGGATACACTTTGAATTTTCGCTCAATGAATTTCAATCGCCCAAGACGCTTTGACGGTTCCGTCTCTTCCATGACTGAGAGAAATTCCTTCACATTCTCCTGCGTTAGACGATAATCATTCGGAAGATGATATTTGCTCAGCAATGACCACGATGAATTGAGCAGTGTAGTCTGAAGTCTATTGCACGCTTCAAGTTCTTCTTTCTTTAACTGCCACGAACCTTCAGATATTTCCCGATGTATTTGTTCCTTCGAGGCTTGATAGTCATAATATCCTGTCCCAACTGACGATACACCAGACACAAATAGATTACCTATCCAGCCCCATAATGTTTTTCTGCTGGGATTCTCTTCTTGTGCTTTGAGATTCTCAAAACCTTTGGACATTGAACGATAATATGCTTCCTGTTCTCGCCTCTTGTAACTATCCTTCAACCTCCTCATGTCCTCATTACGAAGACGCTTCCCGTTTATGAAGCCTAAAAGCTCATCGTAAAGTTCTTTAAGTTCCGAATCACTCTCAATGTTCCCTATTGCCAGTCGATTGATTATGTTCTCATACTCCCATTCGAGTACAATCCTGTCCTGTGTCGTGAGAATTCGATTCACTGACACGATAGCCATGTTCAAAGCGAGCATCGTATGATGAGGATCATATGTGCCCTGAGCAAATGCTCCCTGCGAAATCACAAATACTAAAACGATAGCGGAAAGAATTTTTTTCATCATGAAACACCATGCCTTATAATAGAATGCAAAAATTATACAGTGATTTATGACTGTGCTAAAATATTTTCTGCTTTAACATTCAACATTAACGAAAGGAATCAAATTCAACATGGCAGACATAATCGGACTCACATGTACGCAGTGTAAGAGACGCAACTACACTACCACGATTAACAAGAAGAAGCAGAGCAAAAAACTTGAAATCAAGAAATATTGCAAGTGGTGCAACGCTTCAGTCCTGCATAAGGAATCAAAGTAATGTTGCGAAAGAATAAAACCTGTTGTAAAATCTCCAAGTAAAAAATTTACGCAGGTCCGTGGCTCAATTGGCAGAGCACTGGTCTCCAAAACCGGGGGCTGCAGGTTCGAGTCCTGCCGGGCCTGCCACTTTGTTATGAGGATAACAAGCAAATGGCAAAAACAACCACAGAGAAATTATCAAAGCTGACATCACTAAAAAATTTTATCCGTGAAGCTAAAGCCGAGCTGAAAAAAGTAACATGGCCTACTCGTAAGCAGATATGGTACTGGACGCTTGTAGTTATAGTTTTCACGCTTTGTGTCTCATTGTACTTAGGACTGATCGACTTTCTTCTTGCGTGGCTGTTCAGCGCACTTCTGGGTTAGCGAGTTCAAATCATGCCGGATGAACGCAGATGGTACGTTGTTCAGACGTATGCAAGCTATGAGAAACGTGTTGAGGCAGACCTTAGACAGCGTATTGCAGCCATGAACATGCAGGATAAAATCTTCAATGTTCTTGTTCCTACTGAGACACATATAGCCGTAAAGAACGGAAAGAGCAAAGAAGTTACACGTAAACTTTATCCCAGCTACGTGATGGTCGAGATGATTCTTGATGAACAATCATGGTATGCAGTGAGACATACGCCGGGTGTAACTGGATTCATAGGAGCAGGAACGCATCCGATTCCGTTGTCGCAGGATGAAGTTGACAGGATAATGTCCGGCATGAAGAAAGACAGCAGTAACGCAAAGGTAGAATTAGATCTGAAGCCGGGTGATACTGTCAGGGTTATAGCAGAGGGCAACATGAAAGGTTTCACAGGCCCAATAGTTGAAGTGAATGCTAAGAAGGGCAGAGTGAAATTCAAAAGTGATGTTCTAGGCGGAGCAGTACTCGAAACGGATTACAGAGCATTAGAGAAAATATAAGCAGAAAGGAAAAATTTTTATCATGGCTAAAAAAGTAGTAGGGCAGGTAAAGTTACAATTACCAGCCGGTAAAGCAACACCAGCACCTCCAGTAGGGCCTGCACTTGGTCAGCATGGCGTGAACATAATGGAGTTCGTGAAGCAGTTCAACGCGAAGACAGCAGATCAGGCGGGGTTAATCATTCCCGCAGTGATCACGATATATGCGGACAGGAGTTTCACGTTCGAGCTGAAGACACCTCCTGCGGCAGTATTGCTGAAGAAGGCAGTCGGAATTGAATCAGGCTCAGGTGTACCGAACAAGACCAAAGTCGGAAAGATTGCACGTGCGAAGGTCAAAGAGATAGCTGAACTCAAGATGAAAGACCTCAATGCGAACGATGTAGATGCTGCTATGAGAATGATAGAAGGCACAGCGCGTTCAATGGGTCTTGAGGTAACAGACTAGGAATTAAGGACAGCGGGAGAATTAAAATTATTCGCGAGTACCGCAGGAGGTAAAGAATGAAACGAAGTAAAAGATACAGAGAAGCTGCCGCAAAAATAGAATCCGGGAAGCTATACGGACTTCGTGAAGCAGTAGAGTTATTCAAGCAGGTAGCAACGGCCAAGTTCAACGAGAGCATTGAAGTGCATGTACGTTTAGGGATTGACCCCAGACACGCAGACCAGCAGGTCAGAAGCACAGTATCATTGCCTCATGGAACAGGTGTAACGAAGAAAGTTCTCGTTATCACACAGGGTGAAAAGATTAAAGAAGCACAGGATGCCGGAGCGGATATAGTCGGCGGTGAAGAAATGGTCGCACAGATTCAGGGCGGATTTATGGACTTTGATGCAGTGATTGCTACACCGGATATGATGAAGTCAGTCGGTCGTCTCGGAAAAGTCTTAGGCCCAAGAGGTTTAATGCCCAGCGCAAAGACAGGATCAGTAACGTTTGAACTTGCCAATGCTGTGAAGGAAATCAAAGCAGGACGTGTAGAGTTCAGAGCAGACAAGACCGGTATAACTCACAATGCGGCAGGACGAAGAGATTTCTCGGTTGATGATCTCTATGATAACGTGAAGGCGTTGCTTCAGGCAATCTATAGAGCAAGACCCGCCTCTGTGAAGGGAACGTATGTACGAAGCATATCGATAGCTCCGACAATGGGGCCGGGAATAGCAGTAGATACTGTATCGGCACAGAAAGAATTAGCCGTATAAAAATTTTTCGCAAGCAATAAATTTTCCGAAGACAGCAGGCGCATTTGATTTTATGCTTAATATCCTGCTCAGGAAGAGATAATGACGATTGATAGAATCTCCTCCTGTTGTGCTTTGACAGGGGGATTTTTTGCAGATTTAAGGAGGTGAAAGAAAAACTATGCCTGCAAAGATAAAATATGAACTGGTTGACGGACTCAAAGAGAAACTCGGAAGGTCTAAGGCTGTATTTGTCGGTGAGTATCGAGGCATGACAGTTGCACAGAGTACAGCATTGCGTGCAAAGGTCAGGCAGGCCGGCGGAGAACTCAAAGTTGCGAAGAATGCACTCTTTGCAATCGCTATGAAGGAAGCCGGTTTGAACGCACTCCCTGAAGACATGATGAAAGGCCCGAACATTTTCGCAATATGCTACGATGATCCCGTAAGCGTTGCAAAGGTTCTCAAAGAATATGCGAATGATAAGACACAGAAAGCATTCATTCTGAAGGGTGGACTTCTTGAGACACAACAGCTCAATTTGAATCAGTTAATGGCACTCGCAGATCTTCCGTCAAAGGAGGTCATGCGCGGTCAGGTTGTCAGGACAATTGCAGCTCCGTTATCGGGACTCGTCAATGTTCTGGCTGGAACAATGCGCAACTTCGTTACTGTTCTCGCAAATATACGCGACAAGAAAGAAGAAGGCGCGGCTTAATTCACAAAAAAATTTATTATGGAGGAATAAAATATTATGAGCAAAGAAGAAATTATTCAGGCTATTGAAACAATGTCAGTACTTGAGCTTTCAGAATTAGTGAAGGCACTTGAGGAGAAGTTCGGCGTATCAGCATCAGCAGCACCCATGATGATGGCAGCAATGCCCGGAGCAGCGGCAGCAGCAGCACCAGCAGAAGAGAAGACAGAGTTTGATGTTGTCTACAAAGGGCCCGGCGCAAACAAGATCGCAGTCATCAAAGCAGTACGTGAGGTTACATCACTTGGCCTCAAGGAAGCAAAAGAGCTTGTCGACAATCCTCCGAAGAACATCAAAGAGGGCGTATCCAAAGAGGAAGCTGAAGAGCTTAGAAAGAAACTGGCTGATGCCGGAGCAGATGTTGAGGTTAAATAAGGCAGTATGAAAAAATCAGAGGCTCGGAAAAATTAAGGGCCTCTTTTTGTTATTGAGAAGGAGGTTGATTTATCAATGGCACAGAATCAGAAGGGAACTCCAGACAAGAAGAAGCAAATCATAATCGGAGTAATCTGCGCAATAGTCGCGCTGAATATCATGTGGACGATAATGCAGAACAAGTTCACACCGAAACTTGAAGAATTCAAATCTGCAATGGCGGTACTCGAACAGAGAATCGAAAAGCTCGAAAAGGGTGGTATGCCTGACGTGGCAGAACTGAAAGAAGATTTTGCGGCACTGAAGGCAGTATCAGCGAAATTCTCAGAGAGGCTCACGCATTCAGTGAAGGCAGAAGAGGATCAGCTTGCGTATCTTGAGGCACAGGTTGAGGCACAGAAGGCGAGAATCGAAGAGTTAAAGAAGATTGCAGAGTAATTCACGGAGAAAAAAATTTCCCCCGTCGAAAAGTGGCGGGGGTTTTTTTGTTATGCTACTTTGAGTTCTTCACGTATTCATTGCGTTCTCTCAGTGCACGTTCTGCGAGTGTACATGCTCCGAGTATTATGTTCATGTCCTTAGTTGATGCTGATGATTCAAGTTTATCCAATGCGTCCTCTAATGCACGTTCGATTTTCCCCGATGCAGGTGCAGGATCAGAATACTTCAGAGCTTCAGAAAGATTAATGAGCTGTAGAAGTTTATCACTGGGTATGCCTGATGCTTTGAGATCATCGATAATATATTCAACTTTTCTGGACATCATCGCGAGATTCATTCTTCCTTCAGCACGTTCTTTCCTGTCTGAACCCGATAATCTCAGTTCGGCCATGTTGATTAGGATCATCGGGAGCAGGAACACTACGAGACCTGCAACATGAATCAGAATGTATTTTGTGGTTGTGAATGGGTCAAACGCATTCCAGAATGACATTGCGAGAACGAAAACGAAATATACGCCTCCGAGAATCAACTTTGAGAAGCTGACAGGAATATTCTTGCCGGAATTGAATCGCATAGCTATTCCTGAAGCCTGCAATGTCTCGAAAATGAGTGCGAAGACAAGAAAGCCGATTGAAATCCAGAACGTAACACCGCGCTGTTCTGGAGAGGTTATGAAGTAAATGAAGAAAGCAGAAGCAACAACTATGAGCGCAAGAATCAGGAATATATTGAAGACCTGACGAATTTTGTTGAAGAATTTTCCCATAATATAATCTCACCTTTCACTGTATCTGATTTCCGCACTGAGGGCAGAACTTTGCACCAGGAATTAATTTAGCTCCGCAGTTTGAACATGCTAATCTTGCACCGCAGAACATGCAGAATTTTGCACCTTCAGGAATACTTTTTCCGCATGAAGGACATACATTAGCCTGTGATTGAACTTGCTGTTGTTGTGGTTGAGGCTGCTGAACCTGCTGTGATTGCTGTGGGTTAATGTATTGCCCCATCTGTGCGGCCATTTGTCCGATTGCACCTCCCATGCCCATACCTGCACCCAATCCTACGCCTGCATTGAGCATACCTGATCCGCCTTCGTTCTTCGCGGCTGCCTCCATGACATCGAATGATCTCATCTGCTGATAGTTATAGCCCATGATGTTCATGCTTGCACGTTCACTCATTGCGGATTTCAGTTTCTTTATGCCCTCGTCATCATCGACAGTGTTGACTGAACCAAAATAGAAGTTTAACGGTTCAATTCCATAATTTGCGAATACAGGACGGATTTTTTCGACTGCCTCATTTGACATGTCTTCAAGATACGTGTTTATCTCAAAGATATTAATCTTCTTGTGAGATATGTACGTTGCAATCATATCGCCCATTTTTGAGAGTATTACGCCCTTGAAATAATTCTCAATGTCCGAACGCGATAAACTTGATTTGTTCCCAGCGAGCTTAATCACGAACTGCCTGCTCTCACTGATTCTTATTCCGAACTGACCATATGCACGAATGTATACGGGTATCTGATATTCAGGGTCGCGCAATAATAATGGTGTCTGAGTTCCCCATTTGATGTCGAGAAGATTCACCTTGTTGATGAACCATACACTTGCTTTAAATGCACTCTGTCCGCCTGTCGCAAGTCTGAGAAGACCTCCGAGTATGGGTATATTATCGGTCGATAATGTGTGTCTGCCTGGCCCGAAGAGGTCTAATGCCTGACCGTCGCGGAATAATACTGCCTCTTGTGATTCGCGGACGATAAGCTGTGTCCAGTTTCCGAGTTCCTCACTTTTTGCGGGGTTCTTTCGATCAACGTAACGCCACGCTAATATGTCGTTTGAGTTGATACTATCATCCCATTGTACGATTTGAACTATTGCCATTGTAATTTTGTCCTCACAGAAATATTTTGTATTTTGCGGTTATTATAAGCCCAAAATTTTAAGTGCTTCATCACGGGACAGCCCATTAGCAAGAAGACTTTCAACCGAGTAACGGTTCACTCTCTCCTCATATTTTTCAAGACTTATTGTAAAACGTTCAGCAAAAGCTCTAGGAAATTCTTCTAAAAGGAGTTTCGGAAATCCTTCTGCAAATCCCTCCGCAAATCCCTCAGTCCATACTTCTCTCAACTTCTCATACGATGCCATATTGTAATCCCTCCTGTAAACTGCAAATATCACGACAAACCAAGCAATTTAATGGCTTCATTGTAAGTCATGCCGTTTTCAATCAACCTTTCAATGAAGGAACGTTTTGCTCTTTCTTCACCTATGGATATACCTTCTTCGATTCCTTCTGCGCGTATCTCATCTTCTCTCGTTAATAACAGCATAAAATCCCTCCTGTATCTTGCATCTTTTTTCGCATCTCTTAATCGTTCATCTAATTCCGCAATAAACGGATCATCTGAAGACTTTCCCATAATGAAATCAAGAAATGCTTTCAACTCAGGACTAACATCATCAGCTGTACCTTTCGCATTCAGAAATACAGTAACACCTCCGTCATCAAGTCTGATGCTATTGTCCTCATAACACGTATTATAGAATGTGTATTTGTGTCTGCCAGTGTGAAACGGATCGAACGTGCAGATGAATATCACGAACACATCAGGCATTTCATTATACGACCCTGAACGTTTCAGTGTATCTTTAGTGAGTATCTCTATTCCATTCGCTATGTGATACGCTCTCGTTCGTCTCGGAAGATCTTTCTTGTCCGATGTCTGAACCTCGCAGTCAAATATCTTCCTGTTGTCCGATTTCGCATACACATCAAATCTCACGCCTCTTGTATCGATACCAGGCTGTGATGTCCTCTGAGACTGTGTGAATTCTATGCGCCCAATATCAATATCAGGAAGTATGCGCCTTATCATTTCAGTGCAGAGAGATTCATCATGCATGATTCTGCAGAACATGAAATCATCTGCGAGCGTAAGATTCTCAAAGCGTTTTTCCGGCGGCAATGACGATGCATCGAAAACATTAATTTCTGTCATCGTTCAATATCTTTATTTAAGCAAGTTACCAAGCAATATATCCCAGCTTCCATTCATCTTGAGGATTATGTAACCCGCAAGCACAAACAGAAAAGATGCTACAATCCCCTGAAGCACTCCATACCAGAAAGACGGCCTGACTGAATCAGCGAGTTTTTCATACTTATCTTCCAGAGTCTGCTTCTCACGTTCAATATCTTTACCATACAATGCGCCAAGAAATTCACGCGTTATCCTTCCTGAATGCGCCCTATAGAGTTCGAGCATATAATCCGTCTGAATTGCATAAAATTCTTCAAGCACATCTTCAGGAATTATTGTTGTTCCAAGTTCAGCCTGTTTTTTTCTGATGAATTCTCTCTTAGCCTTCTTGTAGATACCATAAGCAACCTGTCCGCCTATATCTCCGTCATCTTTAACGAGACGGTCATAAACATCTGAATAGACCATATCATTACTTCCTTTCTTCCGGCATAATAAACTCGCCAGCTTTCTCATATGCTTTACGCCATGCACGTTCAATATCCTCGTCAGAAAATCTATCGCTGATACGGTACTCCTGCCTGCTTATGGTAAGTGTATCTACATTAGCGTGTCTAGCTCTCTCCATGCTGAAACCTTTATGCATTGTCATGAACTTACACCTGCCTTTGTGAGAAATTTCGTGATGGAGCATAAATTATAGCGTGAAAAGGCAATAAAAATCCCCCTCTCCATTTAGAAATTTCCTGTTGAGGAGAGGATAACAATCTTTCAGCTCACATGACCGACTGCATCACACCATCATGAACCTTTGGTATTTGTAACGCCACTTGGTTTTGTGCTTCCTACTGTGGCATCAACTTTCGTTACAAACATATATACTGTAGTTGCGTCGGTTGCGTCAGTTGCGTAGGCTGAACCTGGCGAGCTATCAGATACATCCTTAAGAAGTCCCACAGAATTGGAGCGTCCTGCAAGTTTTTCCCGAACACGTGAATCAGCAACACCTGTCACATAAACATACCATCCCAAAGTGTCGTCTGCTTTTCCCAACATCAGATGATAATTCTCTGTACCGTCTGTCATATTGGCACCGTTCCCCCCCTTGTTCATGTAGTTAACTAATATCTTATGTGCTGCATCTGCAGTAGTAGCTGGAAGTTGTCCCCTATCCATTGAGTCAAGATAATCTACGTACATGGCCAGTGCCGCAGTCTTGAAGTTCCTCAAGTTACTGATAATGTTGCTCGCCCTCGCTGATGTTACCACCTCCGTCGATGAAAGCATCATCATTGCCGACAAAATTCCAATCACCACGATAACGATTAACAGCTCAACCAACGTGAAACCCTTACGCTTAATACTCTTCATTTCTTTTTCCTCCTTATCAAGATAACTGAACGATTGCTGATGTTACTGGTGCAAAAATCGATATTGCTATAACTGCGATGATTCCTCCTACGAAGACTATCATAATAGGCTCAAGAAGTGATACAGTAGCTTTTACCTGCTCGTCCAATTCCTGATCGTACCATTGAGCCACACGTTCAAGCATCGAATCAAGATGTCCTGTCTCCTCTCCGATTCTCATCATCTGCGACACTAGTACAGGAAATATTCCAGCATTCTTGGCTGCATCTCCTAGCGATACTCCTCGAACTACACTTGTACGCAATTCCCTGTAACCGTCCTTCACTGCCTCGTTTCCAGCTGTCTCTTCTGCCATCTCAATCCCTCGCACAATTGGAACTCCTGCCGCAGTCAATGCTGAAAGTGTTCGGCTTGATCTTGCCATTGATGCCTTTAACAGCAAATCCTTCAGCACTGGTATCTTCAGCTTGATTCTATCCATCGTTCCACGTGTGTGCTTGTTCGTGTTCAGAAGATGAAGCCCGAAAAATATTCCCAGAACTATCAGCGCGATTATGTACCAGTGCACAGCAAACCAGTTCCCCATTGCGAATAATGCAAGCGTTATCTCTGGAAGCTCTATATCAAGAGTCGCAAATACTTCTTCAAACTTCGGAACTAAGAACATGAAGAAAAAGATTACAATTGCAATCGCAAATGTTATTACGAATCCAGGATAGAATAACGCACTCCTGATTTTGCTCCTCAGCTGTTCCTGTTTCTCAAGCAACACCGCTGACTGTTCTAGTGCATTGCCCAGCATACCGCCTTCTTCGCCTGCTTCAACAAGCGACACTAACAGTGCATTGAATGCTTTCTGCTGACTCATTGCCTGACTTAACGGCACTCCTCTGTCTATTCTGCTTCTTATGTCGTATAGTGAGGTCTTTAATGCGTGATTCTTTTCTGATTCTGCGATTACGTTTATTGCTGTGGAAAGTCCAAGTCCAGCATTCTCCATTGTTGCAAGCTGACGGAAAAATATCATGAGATTCTTCAGCGGAACTCTTCCTCCTGTCAGGAGTGTTCCGATGTCTAGGTTCATTATGTCCCGCCACGACTTTTTGCCTCCGCCGTTTGAACCTGAACCTGAACGCGATAATGATAGAGTACGTGATGACTGTGCATTGAGATTGATTACTATCATGCCGCGTCCACGAAGAGACTCTAAAGCCTGTTTCTGATCTCCTGCATCTATGTAACCTTCAACTATTTCTCCGTCTGAAGCACGGGCACGATATTTAAAATTCAACCTCTCCCACTCTTTTCAAAAAGAAATTCAAATGTGGAAGACAATTATACTCAGGTATAAGAGAAATACAAGTTACATGCTTGTTGACATTATGCGTTCAATTTCTGCCTGATCATATGCGAAATCTTTTGCTGTACTTTTCGATATTCTGCCTTCCCTGAACAATCTGACTAAATCCTGTTCCATCGTGTGCATTCCGAAATTCATTCCCGTCAATATTGCGTTACGTATACTGCTCGTCTTCCCTTCTCTAATGCTCGCACGTATTGCAGGTGTCGTGATTAAAATCTCAGTTGCGCATACTCGTCCCTTTATGCCCTGTGTCGGAATCAATTGCTGCGAACAAATACCCAGTAACGTACATGCAAGCTGAAGACGAATCTGATTCTGCTGGTGAGGAGGAAATACATCAACGATTCTTTCAATTGCTTGTGATGCATCCTGCGTATGAAGTGTACCTAACACTAAGTGTCCTGTTTCTGCTGCGGTTATTGCCGCTGAAATCGTCTCAAGGTCTCTCATTTCACCTATCATGATTACATCGGGGTCTTGCCTTAGTACATGCCTTATTCCTGATGCGAAGTTCTCTGTGTCATGGCCTATCTCTCGCTGATGTATTATTGACATTGCAGGAGTGTGAATGTATTCAATCGGGTCTTCAATCGTAACGATATGTGCTTTCCTGTTGTGATTTATCTCGTCGATTATTGCCGCTAGTGTCGAAGATTTTCCGTGTCCTGTCGGGCCTGTCGCTAGGAATAATCCTCTGCGCTTCTGGGATATTGTTTTAAGGATTGCAGGAAGGCCAAGCTCATCAATCGAACGTATAACTGACGGTACAAGCCTTAAAGTTAATGATATTCCGTTCATCTCTCTGTATGCACTTCCCCTGAAACGCTGAGTATCATATGTGTACGCAAAATCTAAATCGCCTGTCTTCTTGAATCTCTCAAGCTGTGATTCATTCAGAATACCTTTGATGAATGCTTCAATGTCTTCCCTCATGAATCTTCCGTGAGGCTCAATGTAATTCAGTTCACCGTGAACACGTAATGCACCATATGTACCTGAACTCAAATGAATATCACTTGCTCCGTCCGAAATTGCCTGCTGTATCAAAGCCTCTAATGCAGGATTATTAAATTGTTGCACTTAATATCTCCTCCATTGATGTATGCCCGGCAAGAGCTGCATTTACTCCTGCCTGCCGTAAAGTTTTCATGCCATATTTTATTGCAGCCTCTCGCAATTCAAGATGATCTGCTCCCTTCAGAATCATCTTGCGCAAATCATCATTCACTACCATGATTTCATAAATACCTCTTCTGCCCTTGTAGCCGTTCCTGCAATTATGACAGCCTACAGCCCTGAATGCATGTGATCCTTGAGGGATATTCAGAGTTTCGCATGTATGTTCATCGAGTTCATATTCTTCTTTGCAGTGGGGACATAAACACCTTACTAGCCTTTGTGCTATGACTCCTGATAGTGATGCAGATAACAGGAACGGAGCTATTCCCATGTCGATTATTCTTGTTGCCGCGCTTGGTGCATCATTAGTGTGAAGTGTCGATAGTACTAAATGACCTGTCAATGCCGAACGTATTGCTATTTGTGCTGTTTCTCCGTCTCGAATTTCTCCTATCATGATTTTATCGGGGTCTTGCCTTAATATTGAGCGCAATGCAGTTTCGAATGTTAAACCGGCTTTTTCGTTTACGTTTACCTGATTGATTCCTGGAATGTAAAACTCTACAGGGTCTTCAACTGTTACTATGTTGATGTCGGGACTGCTTATGCGCTTTAACATTGAGTACAGAGTTGTTGATTTTCCTGCTCCTGTTGGGCCAGTAGCGAGCATTATTCCCCAAGGAGTTTTGCAGAATTCTTCGATGTGCTGCATATCTTCAGTATCAAGGCCAAGTTTCTCAAGATCAACGAATGAATGAGCCCTGTCGAGGATTCTAAGGACAACTTTCTCACCGCTCATAGTTGGGAGTGAACTAACGCGCAAATCTATATGTCTTCCGTCTATGGTCGTGAGTATTCTTCCGTCCTGAGGTTTACGTTTCTCTGCGATGTCCATTCCCGACATGATTTTTATTCGCGACACTACGGAAGGATGAAGGCTAGCAGGGTACTCAAAGTGAATGTATAGTGCTCCGTCAACGCGATAACGAATTCTGCCAATCTGTTCATATGATTCAACGTGAATATCTGATGCGTTCTCTCTGACTGCCTGCTGAATCATATCATTCACTAGTTCGATTAAGGGTGCATCATTGGGACTTGCGGTTGTGGTTGTAGCGGCAAGAGGAGTATATACGTCAGTGAATTCTGATGTATCCTTCATTGCTCCTGCTAAGTTGGTCGAGAATTCATATATTCTTGAGAGGTTGCGTTCTACGTCATCACGTCCTGATGATGCTATACGTAAGTCTTTGCCTGTTAGTAATTTAATCTCATCTTGTGCAGGAAGGTCGAGAGGGTCAGACATTGTGATTAGGAGGGTGTCATCCTCATTTATTGCGAGGGGAATAATCTTCAGACGTTCGGCTACACTTCTAGGAACGAGTTTGATTGCGTCTGTTGCTGCCTGATAGCGATCCAGCTGAATAAACTGAAGGTTGAGCTGAATTGCGAGAATTTCGGCTACTTGAGTTAAGGTGATTGCATTGGCTGATACTAAGATTTCACCGATACGTTTGTTGGAGGTTTTCTGAAGTTTCAGAGCGTTATCGAGTTGTTCTTGACTAACAAGGTTATATTCGCGAAGAATTTCACCGAATCTTTTTCGCTGAGTGAAAAACAAATCCTGCATTGATTGAATCATCTCCTAAAAATTAATGCGTTATACTTTATTTGCATTATATACCGTAAATTTTATCTAAGGAGTGAATTATAAATCTTGGCCATCATAAACGCACCAAGAGGTACAAGAGACATTCTGCCTTCCGAATCATGGAAGTGGGCATATATCATCAACATGGCCTCACAGACAATGAAGGACTTCGGATTCAGTGAAGTACATCTTCCTATATTCGAACATACCGAATTGTTCTCGCGCGGTGTCGGTGAGACGACTGACATCGTAGAGAAGGAAATGTACACGTTCAATGACAGAGGCGGAAGAAGTATAACTCTCAGACCCGAAGCTACTGCAGGAGTAGTACGTGCAACATTGGAGAATAATTTATGTGTTCAGGGAGCGAGCGCAAAATTATGGAGCTGGGGACCAATGTTCAGACATGAAAGACCTCAGAAAGGAAGATACAGACAGTTCTATCAAATTGATGCGGAGTGTCTTGGCATTGCTGGAGCAGGAGCAGATGTTGAAATCATATCACTAACGATTGAACTCTTCAGGAGACTCGGATTAAAGAACCTCGAAGTCGTTATTAATTCCGTTGGATGTGAAAAGTGCAGACCAGTTTATCGTCAGAAATTGATTGAATACTTTGAAGGACACAAAGATGAATTATGCGAGACATGCTTAACTCGTCTCGACAGAAATCCTCTGCGAATTCTCGACTGCAAAAACGAATCATGCGGCCATGTTGCAGACAATGCACCTGACATTTACGATTCATTATGCGATGAATGCCGTGAACATTTCGCAGAAGTTCGCAAAGGTCTTGAGAGATTGGGATTCTCATACAGGCTCAATAAGCGTCTTGTTCGTGGTCTCGATTATTATACGAAGACTGCATATGAGATTCTATCGGGTGATTTAGGCTCTCAGAATGCAGTTGCAGGAGGTGGACGTTATGACAACCTTGCAAGTTCAATCGGAGGTCCGAAAGTTCCAGGTGTTGGATTTGCGTGCGGAGTTGACCGCGTTATGATTGTCATGGAGGAACAAGGATGCTCATTCGGGAAAATGCCTGCGGTTGATGTCTATGTTGCTGCACTCGGTGATGATTCAAGAGGGGCAGTTCAGGTTCTAACGTATGAACTCAGGAAGAATAATATCGCCGCTGAATGCGATACATCAGGAAAGAGTTTCAAAGCTCAGATGAAAGCGGTAGGCTCATGTAAGTTTGCATGCATTATCGGAACAGATGAAATTGCGAATCATTCTGTGTCAGTGAAAAATTTGCAGGACGGTTTACAGGAGACTATTGCATATGATGATGTAACTGAATATATCAAGTCAAGAGTGTAAACATAAAAATTCCCCTCAACATAAAAGCTGAGGGGCTTTCTTTATTACTTAGTGTACCTGTCAATTAAGTATTGATATACTGACGAAGGCGAAAGTGGTAATCCTTCAGGATTGTAATACTTAGTGTTAAGCTGATAAGTGAGCTTGTGAATTTCGCTCGCTTCTTCTATTTTCCTTACTTTCTCTTCCGAATATTCATCAAAGAGTGCCTCTCTAAGCATGCCCATGTTTTGTTCATAAACAACCGGTACTCTGCTCCATTCATCAGGATATGCTTTTACAGCCATTTTGAACATCATGTAAATGAGAAAATAGTTTACTAATGAATCATTCTCTTCCCAATAACGGAACATTAAATCACGAGTAAGAGAAATAATCGGATGATGAGCATCTGAAATCATAAACCATGATGGAGCGATTGACCAAAGATTCGGGTCTGGCTCTCTGAAAGTGAACAGAGGCAAGCGCAATAATTCTTCGGATTTTCTACCTGTAACATAGACGGTCGAATCAATCCATGCTCCTCCATAATTGTTAAGAAGTTCTAGCCTTACGAGATCGCTGTAATGAGCGTGAGAGATTATTCCGTGTTCATATTTCTGTGTAATATGATTTGGAAGGGTTATATAGTTCGGAATGTTTTGCAGGTCGAGCATTATAACTTTATACTCAGGATACCAGTGCCTCAATGATTCGAGACAAGCCTTACAAATTGCAGGACAATCATCAATTCCTTGAAGCCAGCACCACCAGATTACATTATCATGACCCCCCCCCCCTGTATGGGTGAATGCGCATTTGTGCTCATCGATAAACTTACGATAATGATTACACAACTCCAGATAAATCATGTTGTACTTTGCGTAAAGCATTGGACGTTGCATAGCTAATCGTAGCTTGTAATGCACAGATTTGAATTTACCTTCAGAGATTAATTTCCCTGCTTTCCGCATTCTCCGTATGAATGTACTAAAATTCACGATAGCAAAATCCCTTCCTTCTTGTAGCATAAATTATTAATTATTTTATCATATTCATTCGATCTAAATGAAATAATCCCCTCACGTTGAGCAAGGGGACTATTGTTATTATTTTAACAGTTCAGAAAGAAATGGTGGCAAAATGAAACTCGCTCTGTGAATCTCATTTGTGTAGTATCGCGTCCCTTTCACAATCCAAATTGGCTCTGACGGTTTCGCTTTCTCATTCATGCAGGATAGTCCGTATGTCCACATACCTGAAGGATACGTCGGCACAACTCCCCAATACATTTTCACGAGAGGAAATACTTTCTGCATTTCATGTATTGCCTGACACATCAGCTTTGAATCTGTGAACGGTGATTCAGTCAGTTCAGACAGAAATGCATTCGGATTCATTACGCGCTTAACATCAGAGTAAAATCCTGACTGGAATAATCCTGCCGCAAAATCTACAGGGTCTGTGCTGTCTATTATCACTACATCATAGCGTTCATCTGTCTCACGAATATACTTCATCGCGTCCATGCACTTAACATCTGCCCTCGAATCACTGAATGAATTCCCTGCAAACGGAAGATACTTCTTCGATGATTCTATTACGCGTTCGTCAATGTCAATCAATGTGCACTTCTTCACGCATTCATGTTTCAGAACCTCACGCATAATCGCTCCGTCTCCTCCACCGATAATGAGAACCTGTTCGGGATTCGGGTGGGCACATAATGGTACGTGGCTCATCATCTCTGAGTATGTGAATTCATCGCGTTCTGTAAGCTGAAATGCTCCGTCCAGCATCAATGTACGTCCGTATTCATGTGTGTCTGCAATCAGCAAATCCTGATACTGCGTTTTCTCCGAATGAAGAATACTCTTAACACGCATTGAAAGTTTCAGGTTGTCGGTGCTGTACTCAGTCAGCCATAATTCATTTGCGCGTTTGGGTACACTCACATACTCACTCATTCACCGACACTCCGAGATTCTTTCCGAGTTCACAGCATTTCATCAGGTCTTCAGGCGTTGGTGATGCATACACTTCAACTTCTGGTTCTACTTTCATCAGCTTTATCTTCTCCGCAAATCCCTGCAATGCCGTTAATGCTCCCTTACTCCATGAATAACTCCCTGCAATCCCTAAGACTTTATTCTTCGGCATTCTGTTTAAGAGCTTCGAGCATATTGCTTCCATTGAGGGATATAACTGCGTGTTGTATGTGCAGCTCAGTAACGCAAATCCTCTGAACTTCCAGATGTCCCGAAGTATGTATGAAGGATCTGTGCGCGATGAATCATATAATCTTATGTCCTTAACCTTTGCAGATGATAAGCCCGTGCATACTGCTTCTGCCATTCGTCTCGTATTCCCGTACATTGAACCGTAAACTACAACTGCTCCCTTTTCACCCTCACATTTGCTCCACTTGTCATAAAGTGAGATTACCTGCCTGATGTCATCTCTGAATAATGTCCCGTGAGACGGGAATATATTCTTTATATCAAGAGCTTTAAGTTTGCTCAATGCCGCCTGAACGATATTTGAATACTTCGCTACGATACATGCATAATATCTCAGCATTTCGTCTTCCCACCTTGAACGTACTTTCTCGTCGTCGAATATTCCTCCCTCATGAGCACCGAAACCACCAAATGAATCATTCGAGAAGAGAACTCCCGTTGATGTGTCGAACGTTACCATGCTTTCAGGCCAGTGTAACATTGGAACTGTCGCAAACCTCAGTACATGGCCTCCCAAATCTAATGTGTCTCCGTCTTTCACAGTGATAATGTTCTCTGTTATTCCGTGATACCCTTTGAGCATAGGCAGAGTTTTTGCGTTCCCGATGAATTTCAATGAAGGCCATCTGCTTTTTAGCTGCGAGATTAATCCTGCATGATCTGGTTCCATATGATTCACTACAAGATAGTTTAATGGTCTGCCATTCAATGCCTGCGTGAGCTTGCTGATATAGTCATCAAGGTATGGGCCTTTTACTGTATCGATTGCGGCTGTTGCTGTTGAACCAAGAACTATATATGCGTTGTATGCTACTCCCTGTGGAAGAGGCCATAATGATTCAAACAGGTCTGTCTCATAATCATTTACACCTAACCACCATGTGTCTTTATTCGCTAGTACTGGTTTGTACATGACTGATTAAAATCCTCCTTCGTAATTTTTCTGCTAAGTTTAATTTTAATATAAGCACCGGCAAAAACAAAAGCTGTTAAAATTTTCACGGTCTGTATAATTAATTTTCAAAGGAGGAATTATTAACGATGGAAAATTTTTTCTGGCACAATCCTACAGCTGTAATCTTCGGAAAGGATACGGTGAAGGAACTTACAGATCATCTCAAAGCTGCAAATGTTAAGAGTGTCCTGTTAGTTTACGGCGGAAAGGGAACGTTCAAGAGCGGAGCATATACACAGGTTACGGATATGCTGACGAAAGCAGGAATATCATTTCCTGAAGTGAATGACGTTAAACCTAATCCGTTAATCGATAAAGTCCGTGAAGGAATCGCAAGAGTGAAGGCAGGAGGAATTGACGCGATACTTCCTGTAGGAGGAGGCAGCGCATTCGATACGGCGAAGGCAATTGCAGCAGGTTCATGTTACTCTGGTGATGTATGGGACTTCTTCGAGGGTAAAGCGAAAATCACAAAGGCACTTCCAATTTACGGAGTGTTGACTGCATCGGCATCATCGAGTGAAGTGAATAACATTGCGGTTGTAAGCAATCCAAAGAGTGAACTGAAGGTGTCAATCACAAGTGATGTCCTATACCCTAAAGTATCAGTGATAGATCCGTCATTCCAGTTCACATTGCCGGTTAAGCAGACGGTTTACGGAGGCGTAGACATCATGGCACACATTCTTGAACGTGTTCTTGACGGTGATGAAGGTTCAGACCTCATTGATGATCAGTGTTATGCGTTACTCCGAACGATGATAAGAGTTATCCCTGATTTGATTGAAGACCCGAAGGATTATGATGCACGAGCTGATTATGCAATGGCAGGAATGATTGCGCATTCAGGATTCTTTTCGATGGGACGTGTTGCACGAGGGGATTTCTCATCACATAAACTCGGTCATTCGATGAGTTTGCTGTTTGGTGTTGCACATGGAGCTTCACTCTCAGTGATTATGCCTGCATGGTCGCGTTATCTCTATGAGGATAATCCTGTACCATTTGCGCGGCTTGGCGAGAATGTGTTCGACATTTACGATGGTGAAGACGAAGACAAAGCACTTGAGGCGATTGAAGCACTTGAAGATTTCTTCAGGGACATCAATGCGCCTACAACTCTTCGTGAACTTGGCCTCAAAGAAGACGACATAGAGAAACTTGCAGAGAATGTATGTAAGTTACTGCCGTTTGGAGCATTGAAGGAACTCAACGAAGAAGATGTAACAGAGATATACAAACTCGCGTATTAGAATCAAATTTCCCCTGTAACAGTGCAGGGGGATTTCACTTCTTCTTTCTTGATTTCGTGATGAATAACCAGCCTTGCCACATTCCAAATCCCGTTACGATTGGAATTGCACACAGTGAAAGCAGTATAGGCCAGCCATTTTGATTCAGCCAGTTAGACAACCAGACACCAAGAAACGCATAGCCTGCAACAACAAGACCAGCAGATAATACTTTAGCGAACATTACTGCATCATGAATACCTTTGAATTTCATTCACACTCACTCACATTCATTCCCAGAATTTTTTTGTTCCTGCTAAACCTGTTCTTCTCGGATACATTGCAGGACACTTCGATACTTTTTCCCATGAGACTATACACTTTGATGATTCATTTCCGCCGTAAAATTTCAGTGAGGGTTTACTCAGGCCAAGTTTATGCCACATATCATTAACTTCTGAAATCTCCTCATGAACTTTCTCACCTTTGAACGTTATGATTCTTCCTCCGACTTTCACGAGAGGCGATAATAATTCTGCAACTACACCTGAAGATGATAATGCACGTGCACCAGCAAGCATGAACTCTTCACGATGAGACAACGAAAACTCCTCGCTTCGTGCGCAAATCACATTCACGTTTTGAATCTCTAATGCATCAATGATAGTCTTCACCGCTTCACATTTTTTTCGTATGCTGTCCAGCAATGTAACCTTCAAATCAGGCCGGTATACTGCCCAGACAATTCCAGGCAGACCTCCTCCGCTTCCAACATCAATTACGCTTCCAGATTCAGGAAGGAATTCTAATGACGGAATGCAATCGAGTATCTGAAGTTCATATATTTCATCTGCGCCTCTTGTACCCGTTAATCTTGCTGTTCTGCACTCCGCTAGAAGTTCAGCGTATCTGTATAGTATGGACTCTCGAAGCTTCATGTCTGGATATGCTATCTCATTCATTCATCTCACTTCCTCAGAATATCTTTCGCTGATGGAAATCCATATGCACCTTCTGAACTTTCAACTGCTCGTATAATTGCCTCACTCAATACATCTGCCGCTAATGTTCCAACTAAATCCATATCCGCATCAACATCTCCAACTGACAGAACGTATACTGTATCACCATCTGCTGAAGTGTTCACAGGATTGATTGAACGCGCATAGCCGTTAAGAGACATTCCTGAAATCTTGCACAGCTGAGACTTATTGAACTTCGCATTTGTGATTACAACTCCGAGTGTCGTATTGCTGACGAATTTATTCTCCCTCACTGCATAATTCTGAATCATATAGTCTCTCGTGCTTCGTAATTCCCCTTTGTCCGTTGTGAGTAATCCTGCAATCTGTTCACCTGTCCTGTAGTTGAACACATCACCCAATGCATTCAATGCGACAACTGCACCTACCTTCAAGCCTCCTGAAGTCTGAATCGCATAACTCCCAATTCCCGTCTTCATGCACGTATTCATTCCCGCAATCTTTCCGACTGTACATCCGCAGCCTGCTCCATAATTCCCGTCTCTGTAGTTCGGACTCTCAAATGCTAATCTCGCTGCCTCATATCCCATCGCAGAATCAGGACGAGTTTTCATGTCGCCAACCGTCAGATCAAAGAGGCATGACTGAACTACAAGAGGAACTTTCGTTATTCCGACATCAAAACCTATGTCATGTTCCTCAAGATATTTCATGACTCCGTTCGATGCTCCTAATCCGAATGCACTTCCTCCAGATAAAACAACTGCATGAATCTCTTGTGCTGACATCAATGGGTTCAATAGTTCCGTCTCTCGTGATGCCGGGCCTCCTCCGCGAACATCAATTCCTGCTCTCATTCCTGATTCACTTATGAATACCGTACAGCCTGTTCCTGCTTTCACATTCTCAGTCTGACCCATTCGTATGCCTTCTATGCTCGTTATTGGTATCTCTTCCATTTTTATGCCTCCACCTTTTGCACTCGATGATGTTGCAACTGCAAGGACAATGATAAACATCAGACATAATTTTATCTTCATTGGAACATTTCCTCCTTCAGTACATCTAACATGGCCTGCATCTGTTCATGTGTACCGATTGTGATTCTGTTCCAGTCATTAATCTTTGGATTCGAGAAATGCCGAATCATTATGTGTCTTTCCTTCAGCCCCTCGAATATTCTTATGCCGGATATGTCTTTATGTCTCACGAACAAAAAGTTAGTCCGTGAATCAAGAACTTCAAATCCCATTTCTGTCAATGCATTCTTCGTGAGTTCACGTTCTCTGCATATCTCAGCTATATTCCTCTTCGTGTACTCTTCATCCTCAACTGAACCTGTTCCTGCTGCCTGCGTCATTGCATTTATATTATATGGTGCAATCGTATTCTTGATGTCTCTGATGTCCTTTGCAAGTGATTCATTCGTCATGCACCACCCTAATCTACCTCCCGCAAGTGATCGCGACTTCGAGAATGTTCGTGTGATGATTACGTTATCATAGTCATCAATGAATCTAACTGAACTCTCTGCTCCGAAATCTATATATGCTTCATCAATCACAATCAGACTTTCAGGATTCAGATTTATGATTCTCTCAATCTCATTCAGATTTAATGCTATTCCTGTTGGCGCGTTTGGATTGGCGATGAAGATTGTACGATGATTCATGTCTGCGTAATCTTCAGGTTCAACTCTGAAATCTCGAAGAGGAACTGTAACATAATTTACTCCATGAAGCTCCGCAAGTATCTTGTAGAATGAGTACGTTATTTCAGGGAATGCAGCACCATTTTCACAGAAGGCCATGAAGATGAAGCTCAGAATTTCATCTGAACCATTTCCGAATACTATTTCATTTGGCTTAACGTTCATGCGTGATGATAGTTTAATGGCCAATTCTCTGCAATCAGGGTCTGAATAGTAATTCATGTTTCGTGATGCTTCATGTGCGTACTCAATTGCTTTTGGTGATGGAGGATATGGTGATTCGTTTGTGTTCAATCGAATGTAACCTGTGAGGCTTTCAACCTCTCCGCTTGTGTCGTATGGTGTGAGTGAATCATATTTTGAGTGTAAGAATCTGCTCATGATGAAAAAGACCTTTCATGAAAAATTTTCTGTATCATAACATGATTTTTCTCTACAATGATATAATTAACTATTCCAATAATATTTAGAGTTATTATGCAATTATGTATACGATAGATGAAATCAAGAACACATTCATTTGCGGTGATGCAGTACAAGAGATGAAGAAGTTTCCCAACGGCAGTATTGATTTAATTGTTACCTCTCCTCCGTACAACCTAAAGAATTCAACAGGTAACGGCTTAAAGAACGGGAAGTGCGGAAAGTGGTCGAATGCTGCTCTGATTAATGGCTACTCAAATTATGATGACAATATGCCCTACGATGAATATATACAATGGCAGCGTGATTGCCTGAACGAAATGATGAGATTGATTCATGATGACGGAGCTATATTCTACAATCACAAATGGAGAGTTCAGAAGGGACTTATACAGGACAGACATGAAATTATTGAAGGCTTTCCTGTGAGGCAGATAATAATCTGGAAGCGTAAAGGAGGAATCAATTTCAATCCTGGATATTTTCTCCCAACATATGAAGTCATATATATCATCGCTAAACTTGGCTTCAAACTTGTACCTCGTGCTAATGCTCACGGTGATGTCTGGGAATTTCCGCAAGAGATGAAGAATAATCATCCTGCTCCGTTCCCTGTTGCACTTGTTGAACGTATCATCTCAAGTACATATGCAGAACTCATTCTTGATCCGTTCATGGGAAGCGGAACGACAGCAGTTGCCGCTAAGAATTTAAAACGGAATTTTATCGGGATTGAGATTTCTCCTGAGTACTGTGAGATGTCAAAAGAAAGGCTATCAGGATGTCAGGTATCACAAAATTCACAAAGTCAACAATTATTTCTGCTCTAAGGGATATACGTTCTAAAGGGTGGATAAAGAGTCATCGCAATGTTCATAATGATGGTGCAATAGGCAATACACTCGAGGATTTACTAGGCATCTCAGAAAATAATCTGCCTCTTCCGAATGCTGCTGAATGGGAACTGAAAACTCAAAGGAAAAACACAACTGCATTGCTTACATTGTTTCATCTTGAACCTTCACCGCGCGGGCTTCACATAGCAGATTATCTTGTCTCTAATTACGGTTGGAGACATAAGGATGCTGGCATAAAATACCCTGAAAGTGAAAAGAGCTTCAGACAGACATTGAGCTATATGAAGCCAACATCAC
Organism: uncultured Synergistales bacterium; assembly: GCA_905235735.1. Lineage (GTDB taxonomy): Bacteria > Synergistota > Synergistia > Synergistales > Aminobacteriaceae > JAFUXM01. The sequence goes on along the minus strand of CAJOMU010000001.1, from coordinate 119,759 downwards.
GAGGATTCTTTATAGACATAGACACTTATAACAATAGAATAGTCGTAAGGTTTGACCCTTCCAGAATAGGAGATGAATGCACTGACTGGAAAAATGACTTAATTGAACGCAGAAGAATAAAATATAACGATGATTATGTACCTTATTGGGGATTTAATGATGTATTTCACAAGGCCGGAATAAAATTAGGAAACTGTTTTTACGTATCCGCTGATGTAAAGAAAGAAGGTGAAGATTACTTCTATAGATACTCAGATATAATGCAGATATCAGGTTTCACATTGGATAGATTTTTATCGAATATCAGAGACGGAAATATTTTGATAGATTTTGATGCTCGTACTGGTCATAATCATGGTACGAAATTCAGAATCAAGCAGAGCGCATTACCCTTCTTGTATGAAGATGTGAGGCACATTTAACAAAGGGGATGAAAAAAATAGAAAAGTTAAGATTATATTTTGAGACTACGGTTTTCAATTACTATTTCGATTCAGAACGTGATGGTCATGAAGACGTAGTGAAATTATTTGAAGCTGTGAAAGATGGCAGGTTTGAAGGTTATACATCAGACTATGTTGTTCAGGAACTAAAGAGAGCACCAGAACCTAAACGCACAAATATGTTGAACCTCATAGATACGTATAGCCTTACGATGCTTTATCCCAAACCTGAAGTTACACGTTTGAGAAGTCTTTATATTGAAAGAGGAATAATTCCAGCCTCACATACTCTAGACAGCACACATGTAGCTATTACATCAGTCTATGAACTTCATTGCATAGTGTCATATAATTTTCACCACATCAACCGCATGAAGACAAAAACATTAACGTCCGTCGTTAATACAGAAGAAGGCTACAATTCAATTATGATTGCAACGGCAGAGGAGGTGTTAGAGAATGCCTGAGATGGTTTATCATGATCTTGAAGATGAACTTGATGCTATACGTTTAAGTCTTTACGAGGAGATTAAAGACATGACTCCAGAAGAAGAGGTTGCTTACATAATAGCTAAAACCGCACCGATAATGAGACAATTCGGGTTGAAAAGAAGCACATTGACTCCTGTTATCCCTTATAAGAGGCAGAGAATGCCGCAGACAGCAGATTAAAGAAGGACAGGCAACTATGCATTTAATCACAAGCCATTTGAATACAGATTTTGATTCACTCGCAAGCATGATCGCAATTCAGAAACTATACCCTGATGCTGTAATTTGTCCTCCAGGTTCAATGTCCAGAAAAGTACGCGACTACATGACCAAGTACGGACAGAAATGGGCCGGAAGAATCCTGAAACCCAAGAAAATTCCTCTAGATGAAGTTACACTAATGGTAGTAGTCGATACTCGATCACGTTCACGCATTGGACCATTCGCAGCTCTAGCAGGCCGTCAGGATGTAGCAGTTCATGTGTACGATCATCACCCGCAGACACAGGATGATATTCCCGCAGAAGAATTCGTGTATGAGGAGATTGGAGCAGCAACTACAATGGTACTCGAACATCTCCTGAATGAACGCAAAGAAATTACTCCCGATGAAGCTACACTCTTCGCAATGGGAATATACGATGATACAGGAGCATTCACATACGAGACGACAACCGAACGAGATATTGCCGCAGTGAGTTATCTTCGTGAACTTGGAGCAGATTTATCCGGCATTCTGAATCAGGTTGAGTCTGATATGTCATCAGAGGACAAAAAACTTCTTGATACTCTTGCTGAAAATGCCAGAGAGATTTACATCAACGGTGCAAAAGTTTTCCTCACGTGGGCAGAAACTCCCGAATACGTTCAGGGATTATCTATGATGGTGAACAAGCTGAAGGAATATTGCGACTCACATGTAACGATTGCAGTTGTAAATAACGGAGGCAAGAAAATAAACATAATCGCGAGGAGTGCAGAAGGAATTCTGAATGTAAAAGAGTTCCTTGCTCCTTACGGTGGAAGCGGACACTATCAGGCAGGCAGTGCAACATTATCAGAAGGAAATGCACAGGAAATTCTAAGTGAGATTGAGAGCAGGCTTCACGGAGCAATTTCACCTATGGTAACTGTGTCGGACATAATGACATCTCCCGTTATAGCAGTAAGTCCAGAGGCAAGAGTTGATGAAGCATATCGTACAATGCTGCGTTTCGGTGTTAAGTCCCTTCCAGTTGCAGAAGAAGGTGAAGTTGTCGGAATTATGACGCGAAGAGACCTCGACAAAGCCCACCTTCATGGCCTCGACCGCGCAACAATTTCTGACTTCATGACACAGGGAGTAATCAGCCTATCATCGGAAGCATCAATAGATGAAGCTCATAGACTTATGGCTACATATGGATTTGAGAAAATGCCGGTGCTCGATGACAACAAAAAACTTGTTGGAACACTCACACGTTCTGCATTGCTGAAGGCGTTATATCATTCGGGACAGTTATATTCATCTGAGGATACATCACATGATTCGACAGGCTTCTTATGGGTTGAGAATGTCGCTCACCTCATGGAAGAATCATTCAGTCTGAAGACACTATCATTATTGCGGCGTGTAGGAGCAAAGGCACATGAACTCGGAATGAAAGCGTATCTTGTAGGCGGAACAGTGCGAGATATTCTAATGGGAGTTCACAACATGGACATAGATATATCGGTTGAGGGAGATGCGGAACAACTCGTAACGTCATGGAATGAACCAGGATGCAGAACCGCTCTTCATGGCCGATACAAGACGGGCACGATTATATTTCCCGACGGTGAGAAGGTAGACGTTGCCACAGCACGCAGAGAGTTCTACGAGTATGCAGCAGCAATGCCGACAGTTCAGAACAGTTCACTCAAACAGGACTTAGGACGCAGAGACTTCACGGTAAATGCAATGTCAATTTCACTCAGCGAATCAGATTGGGGAACATTAACTGACAATTTCGGAGGACGCGCAGACCTCAAAGATAAACTCTTAAAGATATTGCACAATCTGAGTTTCGTTGAAGACCCTTCGAGAGTTTTACGAGGCATAAGACTCGAACAGAGATTGAATATGCAGTTCGAGGATAATACATTCAGACTTCTCAAGAGTGCAATAAAAGGCGGACTGCTTGAACTTCTATCAACGACAAGAATACGTGCTGAACTTGAACTCAGTATGAAGGAAGCATGTTTCAGGAAAATCGTGATGAGAATGCAGGATTTGGGAGTATGGGAATCATTATTTGCGGGAATGTACGTTAGCAAATCAATGAATCAGCGTCTTCATATACTTGAACACTTCATGAAGCAGACAGCCAGGCACGGAATAGATTTCAAAGGTATGGAATGGATTATTAAAATGGCAGTGATCTTCACGGACTCGAAGCCGGAAGTCAGATTCAGTGCAATGGACAGAATGAGCCTGAACCCCAACGAACGCGAACAAATGACCAGATGCTTTATGCGGTGGCCTGAAGTCGAAAAGTTCTGTTCGAGCAAGAAGAGTATCAAGAACAGCGAAGCATATATATTCTTCAAGGATTACGGGCCTGTACCTTTGGTTTACTGGCTTACATGCCTGAAGTCTCCTGCATCACGAAGACTTATCATCGAACATATGGAACTCTGGATGACCTACAAAGGAGAGCTTACAGGAAAGGACTTGCAGAATTTCGGCCTGAAAGGGAAAGCAATCGGTGATGCACTGAGTCAAATAAAACTCGCAATCATTGACGGAGAGATTCAGAATCATGATGACGAAGTAAGATACGTTCAGGAGAACATACTGATATAATATGCGCGATTAAAATTTCAAAGGAGAGATAAAATCATCATGGCAGACATAGTAACATTAGTGATGGAGTCGCGTGAGAAGACCGGCAAAGGTGAAAACGGCAGACTCAGAAAAGCAGGTTATGTACCCTGCATACTTTACGGCCCGGAGATAACAGAGAACATCAAAGGGAAGCTGAAAATGCGAGAAGTTGAACGCATTCTTTCAGGACGATGGGAATCAACGCGTCTGAACGTAAAACTCCCAGACGGACGCGAAGAGTCATGCCTGATTCGTGAGGCGCAGAGACACCCGTTAAGTGATATGCCGTTACACATTGACCTTCTGCATCTTGTGAGAGGACATAAGATTACGGTGAACATTCCCATTGAGGTTATCGGACGCGAAAATTCGCAGGGCATTAAGGACGGCGGAGTTCTTGAGGTTACGCATGAGCTTGAAGTTCTCTCACTTCCGATGAGCATTCCTGATGTAATTACAGTTGATGTTTCAGCACTCAACGTAGGCGATGCGATTCACGCAGGCGACATTAAACTTCCAGAAGGCGTTGAACTTTCAGTTGACCCTGAAGAAGTTGTTGCTATAGTCGTAACATCAAGAGGTGTTGAGGATGCAGCACCCGAAGAAGAAGCAGCAGCAGCGGCAGATGTTGAAGTAGTAGCGAAGGGCAAAGCAGCCAAAGAAGACGAAGCTGCTTCAGACGAGAAGAAGTAACATAGAATCATGAAACTCATAGCCGGTCTCGGTAATCCAGGAATAGAATACGCGTTTACCCGTCATAATATGGGCTGGCTATGTATTGATAATCTTGTACTGCGAAACAATCTCGGCAATCCTTCACACAAATTTCACGGTGAAATATATCATTGGCACGAGAAGAATACGTTTCTCCTGAAGCCTACGACATACATGAACTCAAGCGGAATTTCTGTTAGTGAGATTGTGAATTACTACAGGATTGAACTTGAAGACATACTGATAATTTATGATGACATGGCCTTACCGTTCGGGAAATTGAGAATGCGTGCGCAGGGTTCAGCAGGAGGACATAACGGATTGATTTCGATAATCGGTTCACTCGGAGATATGCACATTCCGCGTTTACGAATCGGAATCGGGAAAGCACCATCAAGCATGATAAATTATGTTCTTGGACACTTCAGTGATGAGGAACGTGAAGCACTTCCTGAGATATTAGACCATTCAGAAGAGGCGGTTAATGCGTGGCTTGAAGGAGATATACAGAAGGCCATGACAATCGTGAACCGTCAATGAGAAAACGAAACCCCTCTGTATTATTGCAGGGGGTAATTTTTTTCGAGGAAGTTCAATAAAGTATCTCTATCATTCTTCACTCTCTCATCAATAACAGCCTCAAGCAAAAACGATAATGCATTTCCCACATCACGGCCATGCAAACCTAATTCCATTACGTCATAGCCATTTACGGCCAAATCTTTTATGTTCATGCGTGAATCCTCATATTCAACTTCATGCAATAGTTCGACTGCACGTTCATACTTACTCATTGAAGAATCATCAAGCATGTATGCCTTCTGAAACTCAAGAAGCATAACGTAGTTATCATGTCCGAATCTTGAGATGTAACGCCTAATTTCCTTTTTATTTTCAGGTAAGTGAACACTGATTGCCGGTATCACGGAAAATATTACGTCTGGATATTCTGTTAGTATGTGTTCTGAATCATTGCCGCAAATAATCTTCGTGAGTTCGTTTTCGATTCGTTCAGATGCAACTCTGCTTAAAGTGCCTGCGAGTTCATGAACAGCGAGAGAAGTTTCATGTTCAATCATGAATCCGAAGACAGATGAAAATCTTAATGCCCGCAATATTCTCAAAGGGTCTTCATGAAATCGTTCGCGAGGGTCAACTATGCCTCTTATGCTTCTATTCTTTATGTCTTCAGCTCCTCCGAACGGATCTATTATGCCTTTATCAGGATGATATGCGATTGAGTTCATAGTGAAGTCTCTGTGCAGAAGGTCATCATTGAGAGTGAGTGCACCATTGCGGTAGGAGGTAACCTCAATATGATAATCAGTTCCCTCAACAAGTATAAGAAGAGTTCCATGTTTTTCACCTGAACCTATAGCTCGCCAGTCAAAAATTTTCTTCATGTCATCAACGTCAGCACTGGTCGCAATGTCATAATCAGCAGGCTCAATTCCCATAAGATGATTTCTCACGCAGCCTCCGACGAGATAAGCGTCATGGCCATGTTGATTGAGAGTGCAAATAACTTTCATTGCGGCATCATTCATAATTTCACCTTCAGTTTTGTATCAATGAGTTCTGATTCTATCAGCTTGACGCAAATTTAGTTGTGGGATAAAATACTCTTTGTCTTTGAAGCCAGTACTAAACGCCGGGCTGGTGGAATGGTAGACACACGGGACTTAAAATCCCGAGGGCGTAAAGTCCGTGAGGGTTCAAATCCCTCGTCCGGCATCAAGAAGCAAATTGACAGACGAACATCGCGGGGTGGAGCAGTTTGGAAGCTCGTCGGGCTCATAACCCGAAGGTCAATGGTTCAAATCCATTCCCCGCCACCAGAATTAAGAGAGGCGGCATAGCTCAGATGGCTAGAGCATGCGGTTCATACCCGCAGTGTCCCCGGTTCGATTCCAGGTGCCGCCACCTAAATTTAATTTCTTGCCAATCTTTACACAATCGCTTATCATGTTTCCAAATAGTTATATGTAAGGAGATTTCAAAATGAGAAACATGTATAAACAATTTCTTCCCGTTGTACTTGTTCTGTTTTCACTGTTTGTAATATCAGGTTGCGGAGGCGGAGGCAGCAGTGTTCCAGGCAATACGACACAGCTTGAAGACACATTACCCCCCGAAGACACAACACCTCCTGAAGACATAACACCTCCTGAAGACACAACGCCATCTGAAGATATAACTCCGCCTGAAGACACTTTGCCACCTGATGATACAACACCGCCTGATGACACAACTCCTCCTGAAGAAAACTCAACGAAAATAACTCTCTATACTGATGTTAATGGCGATACTGCATACATTCCGGCAGATTTCACTGTTTCTGAAAAGAATGATGAACGGATAATCAATTCCGGACTTGTTGTTATTGCTCCCGATGGCAGCGAATTCGTATGGATACCGACTACTGTAACTGCACTTTCTGTACGCGACTTCGGTAGTTATTTTTCTTACGGTGATTCAATTTCTAATTACCATGATGAAACGGATTTACCTGAATATAAAGCAATGGCAGAAAGTACGAAACGTTACGGAGGATTCTATATCGGACGTTATGAGGCAAGCAGAGGCGATAACGGACTGCCTGCAAGCAAAAGAGTAACTGAAAACGAAAAAGGACGTATCTGGGTACAATTTTCACCGCAGGATATAACTTCAGCCTGCAAGAATCTCTATGCTGACAATGATACAGTACAGGGTTTCTTCACTTGGGGTGCAAACTGGGATACTGTTCTTCAGTGGCTTGTTGATTCAGGATGCAAGACCCTGAGTGAAATCAAAGATGACAGTTCAGGCTGGGGAAATTATTCTAACGATAGCTTCTCGCAAGGTGCAATTGGAAATTATACGGGTCTATGGAAAGAAGCAAAAGCAAACAACATCTATGACTTAGCCGGTAATAACTGGGAATGGACACAGGAACGATACGGTTCAAATTACGTTGCTCGCGGTGGAGGATATAACCTTATGGGCGGGGCATGTCCTGGAAACCGTTATCCTGCGGCTGTCCGAGACCCTCTGCCTGGCAATAATCATCATCCTAATATAACGTTCAGAGCAGCACTGTATCTGAAATAACAGAAATAATCTCAGGATTGCGGAGATGAAAAAAGTTTCCGCATTTCACTCTGATTTTCCGAATTTGATTCTATTGCGGAGATTTAATACCATATCGCACATTCCCATCACTATCAGCCATGCCCAGAAGAATGGTATCGTGAAGATTATGCACATTATGATTTTCGTGAAGCGTCTGAATTTGAACCCATGCATCAGCCAGAATGCAAATGATAACCCCTGAATGAACATGAATGCATTCAACACTATCTGAAGGTTCAGCACGAACATTGAGCCTGCAAACCATGTATCGATGTCAATGAAGTATCCCATAACAAGCGAGAATATTGACGCGATTAACAACGACACAGGGAACTTCCAGTTTATGAATGCGGGCAATGCTGGAGGAAAATTTTTCGTATCAGGGAAATATTTCCGTGTGATTGAATGACAAAGTGAATAGTTCAAATATGTTTCTGCCGTTGAATACAGCACTGTCATTGTTGGAATCAAATACGGGAAGATTGCGAGAACCTGACTGACTGCCCTCTGCATTTCAGGATCATTGCCGTACATCTGATTCATGAGCACGTTCATCTGAGCTGAATCAGGAAACAGAATATTTCTGCTGGTGAAGAACCAGAACACGAGCATCAATACAACTTTCATTGCAAGAGAAAAAGCCGTGCACACAAGCAAACTCTCTGCACCTGAATACTTCTTTGCGTCTTTGAACTCTTCACGTGAAAGCATGAAGATTATTGCTGAGACTGGAGCGCATCCAATCAGGAAATAGACGGCCATTGAAGGAGAAACTGCGAGGAAAAGTGTAGCTTCAATCATGAGTTCTGCAATGCTCATGCGTTTATGTCCCTCAAGATTTCCGAGTATAGCTAACGGCAGAGGGCATAACATCATTCCGATAACACCGAAGACAGGCAGGAAATACCCTGAGAGTGTCAGTGCGAGAGATATAAACACGCAGAATATGATTCTCTTCATGCAGATAACCCGTTAATGGCCGAAATGATTCAGTTAGTCGAGTGAGTAAGGCAGTAAGGCCATGTATCTCGCTCTCTTGATTGCTTCAGTTAAGAGACGCTGATGTTTTGCGCAATTTCCTGTTACGCGTCTGGGAATGATCTTCCCTCTCTCACTGATATACTTTCTGAGCTTCTCAACGTCTTTGTAATCAACGTGCTCCTGTTTCTCAACGCAATAGTAGCAGAATTTTGGCCTGCGTCTTGACGGGCTTCTTCTCAATCCTCCTGTAGTATTGCCGTTTCTTGAAGGTGCACTTGTCTTAGCATCGTAGGTTGTATTTTCACGCTCATTCATGCTGTATAAATTCCTCCTTCCAGTTTCGATTAAAATGGTATATCTGTTTCATCGTTAGTGCTTACGCCTGCAAATCCCTGCGATGATATATCGCCGAAATTGCTTTCTCCTATGCTCCTGCCGTAACCTGCATCATCATTCATTGGAGGCATCTGTGAGTAACCAGATGATGAATCTGTTCCTGTTCCTGATGAATTGCCCTGACCTGAACCAAGAAAGATTACATTGTCAGCATTCACTTCGGTTATATACTTTTTACCTGAACCATCATTTGCCTCATAACTTCTTGAAGTAATCTTGCCTTCAATAATTACGGGACTGCCTTTCTTAAGATATTTGCCGCAGTTCTCACCCAGAGATCCCCATACAGATACAGGAATATAATCAACTCCGTCTTTATATTCTCCATTTGTATCCTTGTAGCGATAATTCACAGCTACAGAAAACCTAGCCCAAGCACGTTTAGTAACTGTGTATCTCACTTCAGGGTCTCTTGCAAGATTTCCAGCAAGAATAACTTTGTTCAACCCTTTCATCGCATTTCCTCCTTAATCATACTTAATCATCAAGAAGAATAACAAGCTGACGGTAAACATTCGCACGCAGGCCAAGTACACGTCTGAGTTCAAATGTCTGTGAAGGTTCAAGCTCAAATGTAAACAGCACATAATAGCCTTCGGGTTTCTTGCGGATTGGATAAGCTAAAGTTCTTTTGCCCCATACATCGGTCTTGGTTAAGTTCCCTCCAAGCCTCTTTATGAGTTCCTCTATCTGTGTGGTCTCGCCTGCCTGATCTGCTTCTACTGCAGCCTCAAGAATTACAAGCATCTCATACTTACGCATTCTCTGCACCTCCTCCCTTTGGACTTACGGCCTCCCGTTAAATGCGTCTCACAGGAGGCAGGGCGTAAAGTATTATATCAGCGAAATTTATTTTTGCCACAAAAAATGAAGCCCTCACGTTTTATCGTAAGAGCCTCATTGTTGATTTCAGTTTTGTGATTGGGACGAGAAAAATTCGTAAAATCCACGAACCTCTGATACTCACCCCTACATTGTTTTATTGGTCGGGACGAGAGGATTCGAACCTCCGACCCCCTGCACCCCATGCAGATGCGCTAAGCCAGACTGCGCTACGTCCCGTAAAACATGAATCATTTTAACGCAAAATTTTCATTCGTCAAGTTCACAGCCTGCGTTTCATGATGACGAAGAACACGTTCGGATCAAAGGTTGTACGCACAGCAAATATCTCTGAAAGTTCCCAGCCTTCAGCACCGTATTTATTGAGCAATTCCTCAACCTGTTCTGTCTTCTTCACTGCCTCTTTCGATTTCTGCAATGATGTCAGTGAACCTAACGATACAACTTTGTATTCATACTTCACGTTCTCAGCGTGAGCCGGAAAAGCGAGACACGAAACGAGAATCATAAACGCGAGAAATTTTTTCATGGCCTCGCCTCCTTATTTTGTAGCATTTATAATCACGCCGACAGATACAGCTACACGATAAATTACATCAATCGCATCCTTGAACGCGTCAATCCCCTGACGATCCAAGTACTTGACTGGGACAACTATAGTATCGCCAGGTTCAACCTTTGCTGAAAATCCTCGCGGAGGTGTCCATGCCTTGCTTGAGAGCATAGCAGTGCTTCTTGTGAGCCTAATTGTAGTGCCGTCTGCCTTGAGAAGATACACCATTCGTTTATGCGCAGTCTTTATCTGTCCTCCTGCCGCATTGATGTAGCCGTTTATGCTCATGTCAGGACGATAAAGCTGTGATGATGACGTATAGACCGCTCCCATTACGTTGACTGTGAGAGGCACTTCAGGAATTCTAAGAAAATCTCCGTCCTGAAGTTCATAGTTCCAGGGCGTATTAATTATGTTCTTGGGGGTATCAATTTTTGTTACGATTCTGCCCATTATGTCGAGCTGACGCAGATTATCGATGAGCCGTTTTCGGTTTTGATATTCCTGATTGAGTGCTGTCGACGCATTACCTGAACTTGCTGCTCCTCCGCTGGCTGTGTTCTGCATTGATTCGAGTAATTCACGTTCCATTCTGTCGGCCATCTGATTCAATGCACGTCTCTGTTCCTCCGCAACACTTTTTCTCGTGAAGACTGCACCGCGTAAAAATGCCTTTGATGTAAATCCTCCTGCACGCTCTATAAGGTCAGAAAGTTTTTCTCCGGCGAATAACGAATACGTTCCAGGTCTTCGGACTTCTCCTGCAATTGTTACGCTTATCTGCTGTTTCCACTCTGGAATCACTATTATCGTTACCTGATCGTTAGCCTCAAGAATAATGTTATTCACAGGGTCTCCCTGCATTGCCTGCATTACGTTTATCTCAAATCTCTGGTTGACCGGGCCTTCCATTGAAGGAGTTACACGCGTTACTTCTGCTCTGTCCGATGCAGTGATATTCAATCCTCCCGCACGGTTAATCAGGTCAGATACTCTCGTATGTCCGGGAACGATTACGAATGTGCCGGGACGCATTACAGGCCCCGATATTGATGCTGTGGTCGCATAGTTGAATACTGGGTAGAGCCTGATAACATCTCCGTCTTGAAGTTCATTGTCTTCTACTTCTGACAGATTGCCCTCGAATGCTCCTGCGTACTGATGATTGTACACTCTGTAAAATTGAATTCTGCCTCTGAATGTCTGTGCGTTCAATCCTCCCGCAATGTAAAGAAGGTCTTTCACTCTCGTAGCACCGTTAAGCTCATAAACTCCCGGCCTCTGAATTTCACCCGCAAGACCGATTAATGGCCCGACCGGCGGAATATATATCACGTCTCCTGCCTCAAGTCTCGCGTCCTGACTTTTATCACCCTGAAGAAGCATTGCGTACATGTCGAACACCGTTATTGTCTTGCCGTTACGTTTGAGTTCAATGCGTCTCAATGAACCTGTTGCTGATGGGCCTCCTGATGCGATAAGTGCATTGAGCAATGTCGCGAATGATGAGACTGTATAAGCTCCGGGTCTCTGTGCATTTCCAGTTACGTAGACCAGAATTGAGCTTAATCTTCCCATTGAAAGATTCATCTGATAGCCAGTGTAATATTGATTCAGTCTAGCACTGATGACTCGTTCTGCTTCAGTGAGCGTGTAACCTGCAAGACGAACTGCACCTATATGCGGAATTGTGGCAATGCCGTCGCGGTTCACGGATACTCTGTAACTTCCTTCTTCGGGAATTCCCCATAACGTAAGCGTGATCTCATCGCCGACTCCGATTCTATAGCCCTGCGTTACTGGTACGTTATCCTGAGGAGCATACGTTGAAGGAGGTCTGCGGAAGAATGACATTCCGAATCTCGGAAGCCTCGTGATTAACTGCCTCATTGGACTTCCTGATGTATCTGCACGAAGTATGTCCTCAAAGTAGCTGTTGATTTCCGCTTCTGTTGCTTCTGCTCTGAGATCGAATGAACCTTCCGCTAAAGAATAAATTTCTGTCTGAAGATTTGGATTCTCACCAGTCAGGTCAATATCTTCAACTCGTGTATTGTTGGTATAATTCAAACCTGAAAGATCAATCCCTCCTGTACGTCCTGTAGGAATATTCGGCTGTGCTGGTACAGTTGGTTGTGATGGCACTGTGGGCATTGCAGATGCTTCACCTATACCTGTTCCTCCTCCTCCTCCTCCTCCAAGTGCGGCGGCAAATGCTCCAGTTGCGAAAGATGAAGTCAGCAGAAAACATCCTGCTATGAAAGTTAGAATAAGTTTTTTATGCGTCAACATAATCACCTCTGAAAAATTTTTATTTCGTCCTATATCTATATTATTCTACTTGAAAATGTATTCAAGAAGGCTTTTTGCCTGTTCTGATTCTTCTTTATATCTCACTTCACCCTCCTCGTATGAACAGTAATCCATAAGCAGCCTCTCTACATTGCGTTTCATTGCCGCAGGTCTGAGCTGGCTCATCATTCTTTCAGGTGTTCTTATGTGCCCTCCTTCACGCCCTGAATGCATCCTCCATGTCGATAAGAACATTGTATCCTGTTCCCATACATGAGAGCTTGAATTCCCGAACCATGAACCGAACCATTTCTCCGCAGGAATTTCCATGTGTACGCCTGCCTTCGTGAAGTCCTTATCGGGTGCATTTACGTCCGTATCAATATACCAGAAGCCAATTGCTGTATCATCCCAATGTCTGGTAAGTGAAATCTTGTAGCCTTTATCATCGTCAACGAAACTTCCCCATTCAGCCTGAAGATCAATATCGAGATCTTCAAAGTGATAGCCTGCCTGAACAAACATTGTGTTCCACCAGTCGCGGCCATTATCAACTCCTCTTGGCCTTCCGCCTAAATACATGAACCTTCCATCAGTGAAACCTCCGAACGATTCGGGGTCTCTGTCCCTGTATGCCGCAACTCTTGCACCAATCCACCAGTTTCCGCTCTCACCGTAATATCTCGCCCAGAGGTTAGAACCGAACCATTCTTCATCGAGATAGCCTCCTTCACCGAAGAACCATGCGCGTCCTGATGAGCCTATTCTGTTTGCGTATGTCATGCCTAACTGCTGAATTCTTATCTCATCATTCAAATCTTTCTCCCACCATAAGCCCATTATGTTTTCAGTGTCCACGTTGTTATGAATGGGGAAACGAATATCTATCACACTGCCCCAGCCGTTTGAATATCTTCCGTTGTAAATTAAGTCTATATCCCATCTGTCCATGTAATCCTTATACAGCGTCTGATCTATTCGAGGCTCATATACTACCATTGCTTTCACTTCATGCTGTGCTTTGCTCTGAAGAATGTGTTTCTCATCTGCGTCTTCAATTCCTGAATTTGAACCTGCCCACGCAAAAATTGATGCATGTATCGGGTCTTCATTTCTGAGTGAATGTGTTCTGAGATCAAATAATAATTGTCCTGGAAATTGTGCACTCACTACAGGAACTCCTGCATTCTTATGCACAAGAACAAGTTCAGTTGTCTCCGGCATAACTGAAGCAAGAAGAACTAAAACTCTTGTCATGGCCTCAGCATGTGAAGAATATCCATAGTTCTCATACCCTAATGTTAATCTCTTTCCTTCTTCTGTGTCTTCAAGTTTTATATCAACATCACGGACACGCACATATTTTTCGATACCTGTTTTGATTCGGGAGAGCAATTCTGTTTTATCTGTATTGTCCCAGTTAATAATCCTTGCTTCTCCGTCAGTGCCGTAATTTTTCTTGTGATTTCCGAAGAACGGCCCTTTGAGATCTATTCGCTGTGAGATTGTGAAGACGAATTCATCGCCTCTCTGATAACTCACTGAACCCTGCATACCCCATGGAGCTTTGAGAACGATTCCGAAATTGTATTTACTTGAAGGAAGTTCATCAAGTATTCTTCTGCTCCCTACCTTGTCTTCCTCGTAATCAAGTGGACTGTACTCTGCCTTAAACGTAAGCCAGTTTGCAATGTCCCATTCAATTCCTGCATACACACCGTTCAATCTGTCCGTACCGTACCCTACAGTTGCGGCAACACTTCCCCATCTCCATGTTGCTGCACCATACCATGCACGCATAAGTTCTGTTCCCATCATATCGACGATACCGAATGCAATTGACGGAAGATACCATTTTTCTGGGTCGTTGTTGTGCCATAGAATAGCTTTAAGGTCTATTGCCTTGTCCATATATACGCGTGAATCAGGTTGACTGTTTGCCGGGATACCGTCGAATGTAGATAGTCTTGCATTAATTTCAAACCATGGAAGCCAAGCTAAATCGATAAAATAAAATGCATAGGGTGATGCGTTTGTATAGCCGAATCTTCCTGTTCCGTCTTCAGGCATTTCTGCTGTGGGATATTCCCATAGACCTGTTAAACCTGTATTTCCTGAAGTGGAAGCTGAAGCCTGACATGAAAGTATCACCGTGAATAGTATGATAAATAATAAGCCAGTTAGACCCTTCCGCAAAATGATCTCCCCTAATTGAATTTTTGCATTATTTTACACTAAAAATCCCGAAAAATTACACATGCATTAGTAATTATTTTTGCTTGACGCGATTTTATACCGCAATTAAAATTCAGACATAATCAAAAATTTTTCATATGGAGAGATTGCATATACATGATTGAAAGATATTCAGAGCATGATGTGTCTGCTTTATGGGACGACTACAACAGGCTGAAGGTTATGCTTGATGTTGAGCTTGCCGTATGCCGTGCATGGTGCGAAATGGGACGCATTCCAGAAGATGCACTTGAAGATATAGTTTCGCATGCGCACTTCACGGTTGAAAGAGTACATGAGATTGAGAAAAAGACACAGCATGATGTAGTAGCGTTTGTGAGTGCAGTAGCTGAAAACATAGGTGCGAATGGAAGGTATCTGCATCTTGGAATGACTTCAAGCGATATATTAGACACAGCAAGTTCAATAATGCTTCGTGATTCGTTAGACATAGTTATTAATGCGCTCGATGAACTTGATGAAGTTGTGATTGAACTCGCGAAGAAGTATAAGTATCTTCCATGCATGGGACGGACACACGGAATTCATGCGGAGCCTATGTCATTGGGACTTCGCTTCCTGAACTGGCACTCTGAACTTTTACGCGATAAAGGAAGGCTCGAATACGCACGCAAAGATATATCAGCCGGAAAGATTTCGGGAGCAGTAGGTACATACGCAATGTGTTCACCTGAACTCGAAGCAAGAGTGTGTGAACTTCTTGGCCTTGAACCAGCAAAGGTATCAAATCAGATTCTTCAGCGTGATCGTCATGCAGCTGTTCTAAATGCACTTGCGGTTATGGGCTGTACACTTGAGAGAATGGCTCTTGAGATTCGAAACTTACAGAGGACAGAAGTGCGTGAAGCATTTGAACCTTTCGGTGTAGGTCAGAAGGGATCAAGTGCGATGCCTCACAAGCGTAACCCAATTAAATGCGAGCGTATCTGCGGAATGTCGAGATTACTTCGCGGTTATGCATTAACGGGAATGGAGAATGTTGCGTTGTGGCATGAAAGAGATATAAGCCATTCTTCAACTGAGAGAGTGATATGGCCTGATGCGTTCAATGTTGCGGCGTTCATGGTGAGGAGTATGACGAAGATTTTGGGCGGACTTGTCGTTGATGAGGAACGAGTGAAGGAGAATATCAGCATGACTAATGGACTCGTATATTCTCAGAGAGTGCTTACATTCCTTCTCGATGAATTGAAACTCTCTCGTGAAGATGCATACGCGATTGTTCAGGAGAATGCGATGAAGACAGCTTCAGCTAACGGAAAGGTGAGTTTTCTTGAATTATTGCTGAGTGATGAGAGGCTTCATGATGTGGTTGATGAGGAGAGCCTGAAGAATCTGTTTGAGAATGATTATTATCTGAGATATGTAGATGAAATATTTGCGAGGTTTTTCGAGGAGTAATGCAGGCAAATAAAAAATTCTGCGTGAAAGTTTACGGCTGTCAGATGAACGTCTATGATGCCGATCGCGTTCGCACAGTTCTATGTTCAAGAGGCTGGGAGGAAATTCCAGAAGAGAATCAATTTGATGCTGACGTTGTGATGATTACAGGGTGCAGTGTACGCGCTAAGGCTGAACAAAAAGTGTGGAGTGAGCTCGGTCTCTATGAATCATCATGGCAGAAGAATCATAAACCCTTAATCGCTCTCACAGGATGCATTGCTCAAAGGCTAGGTGAAAAAGCATTATCCAGATTCCCCTATGTGAGACTGGTTGCAGGGCCTCGTCATATTGGTATGCTTCCAAATGCAATAGAACAGATTGAAGCTCATCCGAAATCACGAATCAATCTTCTCGATACTGACGCGAGAGAATTTCACGCTCTGGATTTTGATTCTGATGACATAACCATAAAGCGCGAGAACAAGTACAAGGCATACGTTACGATTGCACACGGCTGTGATAACTTCTGCACTTACTGTATCGTTCCGTATGTGAGAGGAAGATTCGTTTCACGTAAACCTGATGACATATTCGCTGAATGTGAGATGCTGATTCATGACGGGGTGAAGGAGATTACGTTGTTGGGTCAGAACGTGAACAGCTACGGAAAAGATATAGGCTTGAATTTTGCATGGCTGTTGAAGAACGTTGCACAGTTAGACGGAATTAAACGCGTTCGGTTCGTAACGTCATTGCCGCAGGATTTCACAGAGGACATCGTTAATGTCATGGCCAGTGAGAAAACAGTTTGCCCGTCGCTTAACCTTCCGATACAGTCAGGAAGCAATCATATCTTGAAGCTCATGAACCGGAAGTATACACGCGAAGAATATTTTGCCAAAGTCGCTATGACTCGTGAACATGTTCCCGAATTGGGACTCACTACAGATTTAATCGTAGGTTTTCCAGGTGAGACGGAAGAAGACTTTGCTGACTCGATGAGTGCACTTGAGGAGATTCGCTTTGACCTCGTTCACTCTGCCGCATACTCTGAACGTGACGGTACATCTGCCGCAACAATGACAGGTGCATTGCCTGTTGAACTTAGACTTGATAGGTTGAACAGGCTGAATGAACTTCAAGACAGCATAACACTCAGCATAAATCAGAATCTTCAAGGCCATGTATTCGAGGTTCTGGTTGATGCTCCTGCTCCAAAAGGTGAAGGCTTATTGCAGGGACGAACTCCTTCAGATAAAGTTGTAATCTTCGAGGGTAAGAAGAGTTTAATCGGTCAGTTCGTGAATGTCAGAATCACTCAGGCTGAAGCATGGTGTCTTCATGGTGAATTAGTCTCAGAATAAAATCTATGTCGAGGTTCTGAGCTAACACTCTCGCAATCTCATCATACGAATCTTCATTTACGGCGCGTGTGTCAATCGCTTCATGCGTGCCGAAACCTTTCTTTTCACGTATCATGTTCAGCCATTCATTGCACGTAACATGAAGTCCTCCGCATACATTGAAGATGAAGCCGTCAAAGTTTTCAATCATCGTATCAAGTCCCGAATCTTTGAGCCAGTTCAACGCAAGAGATGTATTCGTTGTTTCAGGGAGAATAATTGCATCAAGTTCATGAAAGCGTCTTATGGTTGTATTGTCATCAATGTAGATTAGATTCACGTCCGGCTCATGAATGAATGAATCAAAGTCGTTGAAGTTCGATATGTACGGAAATTTGATGATACCGATATTAATTCCTGCATTGCTCTTAATGCTCGAATGTATGTTCAGTGAATCCTCAGCAGAAATCTTCACGTCCTCAAGAAACGGAATCACTCCGACAACCTTTATGCCGGTGTAATCTTCTGTCCATTCAACCGCACTTTTGAACAGCTCAATGTCTCCACGAAACTTATTGTAGATTATCCCCTTCACACGTTCTCGGTCTTGGCCAAGAAGATCAAGTGTACCTGCAACACATGCAAGTGAACCGCCTCTGTCAACGTCAGCGACAAGAAGAACATTAACGTCTGCTTCACGTGCAACTTTCATGTTCACAATCTCAGTGTCATTCAGATTCACTTCTGCGGGACTTCCTGCACCTTCAATTATCACTGCATCAAAGTGTCTCTCAATGTGTCTCAGTGATTCACGTACTGCACGAATGCCTTCATTCTGCGTGAACTCTCTGTAATGTCTCGTTGAATGTGCGAATACTCTTCCGTTCAGAATTATCTCTGAGGATTGGTTGTGTATGGGCTTCAGGAGAATCGGATTCATGAAGACTTCAGGGTTCAATCTTGCGGCTTGTGCCTGAACTGCCTGTGCATTACTTATCTCTAATCCGCCATGAGTAACGTATGCGTTGTTGGACATATTCTGTGATTTGAAGGGGCATACATTCATTCCCATGTTTGAGAGCATACGACATAACCCTGTTACAATGAAACTCTTTCCTGAATCGCTTGATGTTCCCTGAATCATTATTCCTTTCATGATTGATATTTTAACACCCTCACAAAGATTTCATTCTCGTCTGGCTGTCTGGTTACAACTCGTATATATCTTCCGTTGAGACCCGCAAAATTTCTTGTGTGCCTCACTGCAATTCCATTCATCAGCAAGTGCCTTATCATCGAAATATCATCATCAACCTGAATTAGGAAGTAATGAACATCAGAATTCATGACATGAAAGCCTGAAGCCCTCAGTGAATCAATGAACGCAGGAGTATTCTTGCGATAGAATTTTTGTGTGTCAGCATAAAAAGTTTCGTCATTCAGGAATCGTTCTGCTAATTCCTGTGCAATTGAATTCACGCTCCATGTCGGTTGTATCGCTTTGAGTTCCGAAATTAAATTTTCATCTGCAATCACATAACCGATACGTACTCCGCTGAGATGAAAAAATTTCGTGAGTGAACGAAGCAAAATTACATTCCTGAATTCACACAGCTTTTCACGAACTGAATCATGAATCAGGAAATCTATATATGCCTCATCAACTATGAACATCGTATCAGGGTATCGCATTATAATTCGCGACAAGTCAGGGATATATTTTCCTGTCGGGTTATTCGGGTTCGTGAGTATGAAGTTGTCGAAATGTCCTGCGTCATCAAGTCTGAATGCGTCATGTGAGGTTCTGAATGCACGCTTATATTCAGAGTAGCATGGCTGAAGTATCGCTGTCGTTCCTGAAAGTGATTGTGAGAGAAGATATATTGCCTCATTGATTCCGTTCGTGAAGAGTATTCGTTCAGGGCTTATGTTCTCACGTTCAGATATTAATCTGCGAAGTGAATTGCAATCAGGGTCAGGGTAATGCGATGCAAGTTCCTCAAGATTTATGTTTATGCTTGGCCATGAAAGTATATTTGTGTTTATGCTGAAGTCGATAATCTTATCAGGCATTGTAATATTGAATGCTCGGTATAAATTTTCAGGGTTAGCTCCGTGAAGTGTCAGTATATTATCCATGTGAAGAATATTAGCATAAATGTAAAGAGTGAACATGATACATCAAGAAGTTCATATGCACTGAAGACATCTGAGATCTTCGGATTGTCAGCACATTCATTGATATACGGACGTGATTCAAATATGCCGTCGTAATATGCACCTCCTCCAAGCCTCACACATAACACTCCTGCAAATGCACTCTCAGAATGTGCACTGTTCGGACTCTTATGCTTTTTCCTGTCGTGAATGAAAACTCTCAACGCATGTTTCACATCATGGCCTGTGAATATCCCTGCAAGAATGATAATCAATCCTCCAAGTCTCGCGGGTATGAAGTTCAGAATGTCATCAAGTCTCGCACTCGCCTTCCCGAATTCATGATAGTGTTCATATCCTATCATTGAATCGAGTGTGCTTGCTGCCTTGAACACCCACACAAATACTGCCATTCCGTATGAGTGATTGAATGCATATCCCAAAGCCGCATAGAACATGACGGATATTATTCCGTCAATTGAATTCTCCGCTATTGTCTCAATGATTGCACGAGTGATTTCGGTCTCATTGAGTTTATCTGTATCACGTCCTACAACACGCGACAAGAATTTTCGTGAGGCTTCTATATCTTGATTCATTAATGCGAATACGGCAGGCATAGTTTCATCTTTGAGGTCTCTCCATGCAATCGCAGAATACAGCAGGTATATCTGAACCAAAATATTGCAGTCAGTGGTGAAGAGTATGAATGAAACAGCAAGCCCCGTTACTATGAGTGTTAGTGAACATAGAACGAGGCCGCGAATGAATGAATGTGTATCAGTGAATAATTTTGATTTCAGGAATGTGATTAGATTCCCGATGAGTTTAACAGAATGAGGAAAGCTCATCGGGTCTCCGAGAATCGCATCAAGCAGAAGTGAAATGCATAACGTTAATGCGAAATTCAATCAGTCATTGCTTCCCGTTCTGCCGCGATATAATGCAACGGATTCAACTTTGCCTTCTTCATCGCCTTCATCACGTACAAGCGTAATCGAAAGTGTCATATCTCTATCTGAAAGTTCAAATGAGAGAATGCTCGTATTGATATCTTCGTATGGACTTTCACGCATTGTAGGAGTTCCGAGTTTTGAGCGCAGTTTTGTCTGATACATTCCGATTAAGTCAGTTCCGAAGAATAATTCACATGTCTCGTGGTCGCTTGTATGGAAGTATACATCTTCAACTCCTCTTTTGCTTTCACGTACCCAGAATTCTCCGTTGTCTGACGTGTACATCGTTACTCCGTCATCATTGCTTTTCGTCCATGAACGCGATGATCTGCTAGTGATATTTCTTCGTGTCTTTGCGTAGGTCTTGTAGAGATTTGATGCTGCTTTGCTCTTTCCTCCCATTTTCAGGCGTATTCCGTTCTGTGGAAGCCAGCCTTTACGACCGTCAATGTTCACGCTGTACCAGAGATAATTATCATCATCACGTACTGCGCTGGGGACGCGTATCCATTCATCTGGCATTTCGATTTCACGGTTTCTTGATCCCCTGTCGGCTTTCGAGTAGAGAAGTGATTTTGATTCGAGAGCTAATGCCCATTGACCTTTTGACGGCGGAACTGGGCCTGTCTCTGCGAAAGACACAGACGAGAATGCGAGCGTAAAGATTAATGCGAATATGAAAATTTTTCTTGTCATGTTTATTTCCTCCGATAAAAAATTTGCGATATTATAACCTAAACATCAAGGCAGCTTCCTCCGATAAACTCGCGAATAACTGAATTGTTCGGTATTCCGTCATTGTTCAATGCAGGAACAAACCTAAGAATGTTCAAGAGCCTTAATGCTTCACTGAATACGCTCGAATTCTCATCGACTGTATGCAGTAACGGTTCAACGTAAGGTTTCAGCACACCGAGTTCATACGGCAATGATGAATTGAAGATTGCATTTGCTCTGCTCCTGTATGGGAATATATACTTCTTTGCTCCCCTGATAACCTTCGGATATACTTCGAGTGTTACCTGCGCAGATTTTCCCCTCGTCCTGTAATCTCGAATTATCCTCCTCAATAATCTATTGTCGCTCGTGCTCGTCCTGTTGTGAGGATCAATGCATATTCCAGTTAATGGCGACACAAATACACCGTATCTGCCTGACTCAGGAATCATTGAGAGAATATTATCGTTCAGTCCGTGAATACCTTCCATGATGAGAACGTCAGAAGGTTTCAGTTTTACGACCTTGCCGGGTTCCTTCTGCCCTTTGATGAAATTGTACACAGGAGTTATCACTTCTTCTCCTGAAAGTATGCGCGCCAGATTATCGCCGAGCAGATCTAAATCTAATGCATCAAGACGTTCATAATCGTATTCGCCGGTTTCATCTTTGGGTGAATCTTCGCGTTCCTTGAAGTAATTATCCAATGGCAATGTTACAGGTGTCTTCCCGCATACCATTAATTGAACCTTCAAGCGTTCAGAGAATGTAGTCTTGCCTGAACCTGACGGGCCTGCAATCGTTACGACTTTCACAGGACGTGCAGCAATATCCTCCGCGATGTTTCCGAGACGCTGTGAATGAAACGCTTCCGCAATCAGAATTAATTCCTGAATCTTTCCCTCCGTAACTCTATGATGAAGTTTATTCAGGTAATTCAAATCGAGAACTTGAAGCCAGTGTGCATAATCGAAAAATACTTTTCCCATTGAAGGCTCAAGTTTCAATTCGGGAACTTCTTCCGGTGATTCGGTGTCAGGGAAGCGCAGTAACATTCCCTGCTCGTAAAGCACAAGGTCAAACGTCTTCAGCATTCCTGTTGATGGTGCAAGAGGCCCGCCGCAGAAATATCCGTAACGGTCGCCGCATCGATACACTTCAACAGGATCAAGATTTGCTCTCACGAATAATTCTGCAATTTCATTCTCGCCCTGCCTCTGAAAAACTCTGCGTGCCTTATCTATCGTGAGTATCTCTCTCGTTATCACCGAATCATGACGGATTATTTCATTCATCTCTGCCTTTATCTTCTCAACGTCTGACTGTGTAACGGGGCCGTCTTCAAATTCCCAGTAATTTCCGTCCGCTATTGAATGTCTGATTATCGCCTTACGTCCCAGTACCCTTGAACATGCAATTATGAGAACAAATCCTAATGAACGTTTATATATTCTCTGTCCTGTCGGTGAGATTGATGTGATGAATTCAACCGTTGCATCTTCATCTACAACCCAGTCTAACGGTCTCGTATAATTATTAACGAACCATGCAATCACTCTTCGCTGAGGCATGTCATGTTTCGTTATCATTTCTGTCATTACTTCATGGCCTGTTACTGGTGTTTCTCCTGCTATGTAACTTGCTATGTATGTATCTCTCTTCTTGGCCGCAGTTAATACACAAACTGTGAATGACAAAATCTAACACCTTCCATGAAAAATTTTCTGTCTAATTATAACGCTTTACTTTTTCCGAATGCCTGACGAAGCAATTTCCATTCTTCAAACTTCATCATCAACGTTACGATTGAATATGACACTGCACTTAATGCTATAACTCCGAGAACCCATAATGAACGAATCCAAATCCCTGCATCAACGTTATACGGCCATACGAATTTGTACAGCATAATCGCAATATCAATAACCATCAATGCGACGAGATAATCTCCGAACAACTTCCAGTTAATGATATTCAGAGACCTTCCGAGCTTCCTTCGGACATAATACAGTCCAAGCATACCTGATAATGTGAATGCGATTCCAGGTGCAAGTGCGAGACCGTTATAGCTCATTGGGTACACGAGAATCAATGAGAGGATTGCAGTTGAGGCAACACTGAAGGATGTAACCTTGAATGCTTCACTAGGCATTGAGAGTGCATAGAGTGCACGCATGACTACCGTTGAACATGCCATACCTGAAAGTCCAAGCATACTGAATGAAAGAGTTGATGATGTTGCAGACCATGCCCAAGAGTTGAACTCTCCGCGAACGAAAACGAGATGAACGAATTCATCTGAGATTAGAATCACGCCCAGTGATGCAGGAACTACTACGAACAATGCGAATCTTACTGCCTGTCTGAGTGTTTCAATGAATTCTTCGTTATCTTTCGCTCGTGCAAGCTGAGGAAGAACTGCCTGTGATATTGCGATGACGAATAAGCCCAACGGTAATTGAAGGATTCGATTCGAGTAATTGAGCACAGATATGCTTCCTTCTTGAAGGAATGAACCTAACATGCGGCTTATCACAGGATTGACTTGATTCAGTGAAAGACCTGCTGCATATGGAAGGAAGAGTTTCATTATGCGTTTAAGATCAGGGTCATTTAGATTCGGTTTTGTGGGATATAAGACAGCTTTCATTTTGAATCCCCAAAGCCATTGTGTGAGGAAATGTGCAAGACCTCCGCATAACACTGAGAGTGTGAGACCATATACACCGAACTTAGAAGCAAAGTACGGAGCTGTAATGATGAAAACTAAATTGCTGAATGCCGGAGATAATGCAGGAATGAAAAATGAACCGAGAGAATTCAATTCACCCATAGTGAGAGCAGCAAGCGATATTACTATCAGGAAAGGAAACATCCATCGCGTTAAACTGACGGCTAATTCATGACTCGATGAATCAAATCCAGGTGCCATGAACTTAACGAGTGCAGGTGCGGCGAATATTCCAAGAGCAACTACGATACATGTCGCGAATATTAACACAGTCATTGTTCCTCGTGCTAATTCAAGAGCTTTCTGCCTGCTCTTTTCGAGTGCCTGTGAGAATACAGGAACGAATGCCGCCGATAAAGCTCCTTCTGCGAGAAGCTGACGCGCTAAGTTCGATAGTGTGTATGCTACGTTGAATGCATCCATTGCTCTCGTTGCTCCGAAGAATGCTGCAACAAGAATTTCACGTGCGAGGCCAAGTACACGGCTAGTGAGAGTACCTGCCATCATGAAGACAGCATGACGAACCATTGAAGGATTTTCTGAATGCGAATGTGAATCATTGTTCTGCAAAGTTTAATCACCCCGCAGAGATTATACACACGTCATTATCAAAAATCGCCGTAAAACTCCTAACTTCTGCTATCGGAATATAAAGCGCAATATAGTAAAATTTTAATTGTAATAATATTTACGGTAAAGGAGTGTTTTTCAATTTGAAAATCTTAAAAAGCATTTTCATTATTGCAGTCGTTGTTTCAGCGGCTATTCCGGCTTATGCAGGAATTAAGCCTTCAAGTTCTGCTTTCATAACCGAGCATAATTCCGTTCCCCCAAAAATTTCTGCTGCTGATGATACCAATCTTCCGGCCTCCTACGACTTAAGGGATTACGGTAGAATACCTCCAATTAGGAATCAAAATCCTTGGGGAACATGCTGGGCGTTCGGTGCTATGAGTTCTGTCGAAAGCAATTATTTGACACGCTTGCTAAACACTGATTCAAACGAACGTGCAAAGGTTTCTAAACTTGCGCGTGAACTTGCCGTCTCAACGGACATAAATCTTTCTCCGCTTCATTTGGCTTGGTTTACGAAAAATGACGCTGACAGGAGCAGAGTTCTTGATAATGATGCTGACACGGAGGAAAAAATCTGGGCAAATTCAATGACGATTTTTCAAGGCGGATTTCCTAATATGAGTCTGGCTTATTTCTCAAGGCTTGACGGCCCCGTATTGGAAACGGATATGCCTTATTTCGGTTTTGAATATCTCAACAAACTTGGATATACTAAGGATGAATGGCTGACCTTGAGAAAAATAGCTGCCCTTCCTTCGTATCTTGAATTTTCGGCTTTAGCACTCATGAGAATTCCTGGCAGTGCAGACAAATTGCCCCAAGTGTCTGACACAGCCAATATTGCCGCGAAAAAATTTGACGCTAAGCTCAGGCTCACAGATGCGTTTTTCGGTTCTCTAGTAACTCCGGGTATTTACATAGGAACCCGTGATGATATTGAAAATACGAGTCAGGCATTGAGACCCGATCCGGCAAAGACAAAACGTTTAATAATGCAGTACGGCGCAGTCGAAATGGGTTATAAGGTGAATCAAAGCGGGGACTATATCAATCTCGAAACGCATGCTTATTATTATGACCAGCCGGATAATGTTGGTGCCAATCATGCCGTAGCGATAATAGGCTGGGACGATAATTTCCCAAAAGAAAATTTCAATTCTGGTCATCAGCCTTCGACAGACGGTGCGTGGCTTGTCCGTAACAACTGGGATACAGACTGGCCAAATTCTGCTGACAAAATTAGCGGCAACCCCGATGGAGGATATTTCTGGCTTTCATACGAGCAGCCTATCCAAGTGGCTTTAGCCCATGTTGTTGAAGACATGCCCGAAAATATAAGGGTTTACGAGCATGATCCATTAGGATATTGCAAAGAAGCAGGGTATGAAAATAATAAGACCGCATGGGCTGCAAACGCCTTCAAAGTTAAATCAAGCGGTGAAAAACTCGAAGCTATTTCGTTCTACACGACCGACAGCAACGCAATAGTAGAATGGAGAATCTATACTCAGTCTGAAAGACCGATTGTAAGAAGACCTTATAATGACACTGCTCAATTAATTTTGTCAGGCTCAGACACTTTTGAATATCCCGGCTACCACACCGTTAAATTTGCAGAGCAGAAAACTTTGACTAAAGGCGGATATTTTACAGTGGTCTTAAAGATTACGAACTCCGAGTATTTCTGCCCTGTTGCCGTTGAACTTAAATTCAAAGAATATGCAAACTTTACTGTTGTTCACGATTTTGAGAGCTGGTTTTCAGAAGACGGCGAAAACTGGGAAGACGGTGCCTGGACATATTTCAGGGAGCACGGAACAGTAAAGCAGACCCCGATGAATGCGTGTATAAAAGCCTTCACGATTGACAGCGATCCTTCAGATTCGGATGTTGAGGCCGATAAAGATTTAATTATGTTCAAGCCGGTTAATGATTTCCCTGCGGTTACGAAAGCTAATATTTCGGTGTCAGACCGTCCTGTTTCCAAACGGGAGATTATCGCGGTAAAAGATAGGTATAATCAGTTTGATGAAGGAGAAAAAGTTACTTTTTATCTTGTAAACAAAGATATTGCAGAGATTTATGTATCGTCAAAAGATACAAGCACGCCGAACGAACTCGGACTTCTTCAGATTGATAATTTAGAATATAAAAGTTTATTTGAAGACGGTTACGAGCCTGACGAATATTGGAAAACATCAAGCGGGAACTATAAAATTTACGGCGTTGAATACCCGGTGTACGGGCCGTTTATCGAGAATGCCGAACGCATTAATGGACAAGGAGTATTCAATCTTGATGTCGATGAGCTGAAATACGGCGGAAGCACTATAAAAGCTGACGGACTGTGGGGAGCAATCCCTGACGGAACATATGATGTAGTTTTCTTTGACAGCAGCGATGTAAATACCTTCAAAGCCTCTGTAACATTAAGACTTGTGGGAACAACCCCTAAAACTGCGGGAATGGTACAGAAATCAGTACTGCTTTATTCTGAAGAAAGCGTTGAAAAAATCAAAGCTGCACTCGGTATGGACAAGTCAGATTATCCGTGGCCTGTTTATACCGGAATGTGGGGAGGCTCTACAAGTCTTGATGATTTAACTGATGAGCAGAAAAATTTGATTCCCGAAAGCCAGACAGCTAAAATTGCACTGCCTATAGTAACAGTTACTGAAGGACATCATTATGTCTTTGCGATTCCGAGAAACACGTTCAATAATGCCAAACTTGTTTATGGAAACGAAATATTTTTGCACGTGCTGCCGGATAATGCTTCAGACGAAGTTGAATTAAGCGAAGAAACAGGGGATTATAAATTCTTTGACGCTGACGGAAATGTTGTAACAAGAATACCTGCTTCAGGCGATATTAATGTTGCGGTGTATCTTGAAGAAGGGACTTATATTCCTGTAATTTCATCTTCAGCATCAGAAGATGATGACGGTGATAATAAAAAAATAACCGTAAGTCGCAGCAGTTCAGGCTGTAATATTGGCGTGAATGCGGCGTTAATTATGCTTGCAGGAATTTCGTTAATGACAATAAGCAGAAGGAGCAGGTAATACCGAAATTTAGTTTTGATTCCCTCGCGTGTCAGAATGGCGGGGGAATTTTTTTTTTAAACCGGAAAGACAGAGTCGATTCAATGCGTTAAATTTAAATGGCTACATATAAATATATTTTTTAGATAAAAATTCAAGTCTGCCTGAATCTTTCTCTTGCAATATAAACTCATTCACAAACTCCAATAAATCTTCTGAGCCTTTGGGCAGGAGAACTCCTAATTCTCCGTGATTGAAAGGTGATTTTATCAATGGAGCTGCCAGGCGAGAATCTTTTTTGACATAATAACCGGCTTCTAAAATTTCAGTTATCATTACATCAGCTTCTCCACGAGCAATAAGTTCTGGAATTTCATCATTAGGTGAGTGAATTATGAGCGTAGCATTTTTCAAATATTCACGTGCAAATTTTTCATTCTGTCCGCCTGGATTTTCCATCACTCTAACTTCGGGCTTGTTAATATCATCAAGCGTCTTGTATTTGTCCGTATCTTCTTGACGAATCAGAATAGTTTTTCCGTTGCCTAAATATCCGATTGACATTAGGGCTTTCTCTTTTCTAGCCTGAGTAATGGTTATTCCGCAAATGGCAAGATCGAATTTCTCCTCAAGCGTATCATTCATTAAATTTGGCCAAGATGTCGGAATGTATTTGATTTCTACGCCTAAACTTTTTGCTAAGTCTTCCGTCAGTTCTGTATCAAAGCCTTCGTAAAAGCCTGTAGCAGGATTTAACCAGGATTGCGGCGCATAGTCTCCAGTTGTACCCACCTTAATGAAGCCTCGCTGTTTGATTTGCTCTAATGTAGTTGCGGCATTAGCAGACGTAGCAAGCAAGAGTAGAAAAAACAATACTTTTTGCATAATCATTTTTACACTTCCTTTCAGGAAATTAAAGCTGGCTGATTTTACCCATACTCAACTTTATAAAAAAATTATACTGTTCAATATAGAAATAGACAAGAAAACTAAGTATCCATGAAAGACGGAAGCAGTCGATATAGAAATAACTATCGTAGGGGCTACGGGAGTAACGCCAAGTCGCGGCAGTTCACTTCTCTCGCGTGTTAGAATAATAGGGGAATTTTTTAATTCAGGAGGCTTATTCATGAATTTTAGGAATAGTTTTTTCACGTTAAGTGTAATAGCTGCTCTGATTTTTAGTTTGGCGGGCTGTGGCGGGTCTTCTCACACGAACTCAATATCAGAGTCAGGGCGCATAGTGCTCGGCAATGAGCAATTTGATGTGTATATTCCAATGTTGAACGGGAAGCGTGTTGCTTTATATTCCAATCATACCGGCATAGTCGGAGACATGATTTTTCAAGAAGACGGTTCTAAAGCCGATATAACGAACGGCAATCCAGAAATTGATAAATCATTAATCCAATTCGGAACGGACTTAAATGGAAACGAAATTATTTATGGTGAGCATATTCTTGACGCACTAATTGAAAAAAATGTAAATGTTACAGCAATATTTTGCCCTGAACATGGTTTTAGAGGGACAGAAGATGCTGGGACAACAATAGATGATACCGTAGATGAGAAGACAGGAATCCCTATATTATCGCTATATGCAAATAACACGCATTCGCCTTCTTCGGAAGATATGGGGAAATTTGATACACTAGTGGTAGATATGCAGGATGTAGGTTTGAGGTATTACACATATTATATTACTCTGTATTATCTCATGGACGCATGTGCGGCAGCCGGCAAGGAAGTAATTATTTTAGACAGACCGAATCCCAATGGATTTTATGTTGACGGAGGAATTTTACAGGATTCATATAAATCCGGAGTTGGTCAGCTTCCAATTCCGGTAGTGTATGGCATGACTTGGGGAGAACTTGCGCAAATGATCAACGGTGAGGGCTGGTTAGAAGCAGGGAAAAATTCATGTAATCTGACAGTGATACCATGCAAAAATTATTCACACAGCAAAAAAAGCTATTTAATCCGCAGACCTTCACCCAATATCAGGGATATGAGGGCAGTGTATCTTTATGCATCGATATGTTTTTTTGAAAATACGTCAGTATCTGTCGGACGTGGAACAGATTTTCCTTTTGAAGTTTACGGCAGTCCATATCTTGAAAATGTTGAAGGATTTAATTTTTCGTTTACGCCGCAAAGTACTAGCGGTGCTCAAAATCCCCCGTTTGAGAACGAAATATGTTATGGAGAGGATTTAAGAACTACACCAATCGAAAAAATTTTGAGTGATGGAATTAATCTTGATTATTTAGTAAGAGCTTACAACGCAGTAAAAGGAAAATTGCAAGACGAATCTTTCTGGGGAACTCCTGATAAAAACGGGGTATACTGGATTGATAAGCTGAGCGGTTCTGATAAATTGCGGATAATGGTAGAAAATGGCAATACAGCCCAAGAGATTAAGGGTTCATGGAAAGATGACATCGAATTTTTCAAAAAGCAGCGTGAACCATATTTAATATATGAGTAAAGGATTATTTTGTGATGGGAGTATCTTTATATGGTTAATTCGGTCGACATTATAAAATTCTTCTGCTGTATCCTGATAATTGCATCTCATATCGTCAACATTATGCCCAACCCAACGGCAAATTACTTCTATGGGCAATGTTTCTTTAGGTTCTGCGTTCCATTTTTCTTTATGTCATCGGGATATTTCTTCACAGGAATGAACAGCGTCAAAAAGCATTCGTACATTGTCCGAATTCTGGTAATCTACATAATTTCCAGCATTCTCTACTATCCGTATATCGCCGAACAATCCCCGATATGGTATCAGATTGCATTCGGCTTCCAGCATCTGTGGTACTTGATTGCACTTGCTGAAGGACTTATGCTCCTATGGCTCACCGAACTCATTGGCAAAAGAGCCGGAAACATTTTCGCTGTCATTATGTTAATGGTAGGAATACTATTCTGCACGTACTGGAAGTTTTCGGAGTATAAAGCTATAAAATCGTGCGCTGTTTTCATCGATTCATATATGGGCGGTGCAAGAAACGGTATATTTTTCGCGTTTCCTATGCTTGCGGCAGGAAGAGAGTTATACAGGAACAGGGAAATTCTCAACATGAGACTGTCATCGGCGGTTATGTTTACGGCTGGTGCGTTCGCGCTCTCATTCATTGAGGCTGAATGTATCCGCAGAAACTTTATACCCCCAATATATAACGATGTTACTATATTTGGCTGGACGCCCGCGTTTTTCCTCCTGATTATAGGGCTGAAAGTTCACGTAAAATACTCCACTACGTCAATGAGGACACTTAGGAAATTTAATGACCTGGTATATATTCTTCATTTCGCAATTATAATCATTGCAGAAAGGCAGTTACAACTTTTCAGTGTGAGTAATTTCCTGTTCACTGCTGTTGTCAGCTTTGCCCTATCGTTTGCTATCGTCAGCATTTCACAACGTATCGGCAATAGGCTTACAACCTAAGGCGGAGTACTTCACTCTCCCACAGATGACAATGCATATGCACATACTACAATTGCTCCGGCTTTCTCTAATGCTTCGGACAGTCTCAGTAACGTAGCTCCTGTTGTGCATACATCATCTACAACTGACACTCTTAATCCCTTAACGTTAAATGTGATTCTGAAATCATCTGCACTGAGTTTCATTCGTTCACTTGCATTCAAGCCTACACGATGCTGAACATCGTTTGCCCATTCTGCCGCCTCAATCACTTTTATGTTCCAGAGTTCGGACATTCCTTTTGCTAGTTCATATGACTGGTTGTATTTACGTGTGCTGTTTATGTGAAGTGGAACGGGGATAAGATAATGAATTTCAGGTTTAGTGAAGAGCATTGACATTGCGCGTCCCAATGGAAGGCATAAATTCTTTGCACCTTCGTATTTGAACCTGTGAATTATGCTTCTCATGCCAGAATAGAAATATGATGCTGAATGTATAGTGAGCTGATTCAATTCGCGTGTTATGGGTTCACTTTCAAACAGCAGAGATAAATATTGCTTCTCAAGTTCAAATGTATCTTTGCGTTCGGGTTCGGCTTCTGGTGATTCAATTTCAGCGGGAGCAGGTACATCATCAATAACATCATCGTCAAACGTATTATCACATGGCCAGAATAAATGAAGAATGATTTTCAGGCATCTATATAATTTCATCACGTGCACGTCTCACTAACTCATCGCAACGGTTATTACGTTCATCTTCTGCATGTCCCTTCACCCAATGCCATTTGACTTCATGTGTTCTCGTTAAGATAATCAGCTTCTCCCATAAATCACGATTCAGTACATCACTTCCCGTTGAACTCTTCCAGTTCTTACGCTGCCAGTTTCTCAGCCAGCCTTTAACAAATGCATTCTGAAGATATGCGCTGTCAGTGTGCAAATCAACTTCGCATGAAGTCTTCAATGCCTCAAGTGCTTTAATCGCCGCAGTGAGTTCCATTCGGTTATTGGTCGTGTTACGTTCTGCACCATAAATTTCGCGTTCTGCATCATGAGCAGGTGAATATAATATTGCTGCCCAGCCTCCCAAGCCTGGATTAGGTGAGGCTCCTCCGTCAGTGTAAATTATCACATGAGGTTTCATTTCATTCATCAATTATTCCTCGAAGACTATGCTTATCACAACAGGGCCTTCTGTATAAATGTCTCCAGAGGCACGTGCACTTATGATTACGGATTCAGTTATCTCGCTCAATGTCTCTACTGCATCAAAGAATGTTTCACCGTCGAGAGTTCCAACATTATTAGTTGCAGGTTCAGGAACGATTCCGTCATTGATAGCCTTATTCCGAAGTTCTCTCAGGAAGTAATGAAGTATTTCCTCAGGTGTTCCTTTACTGTCCATATCGAAGAATTTCCTGTACACTGCTTCTCCGTCATGATAAATGATTATGCTCGTACCAGTTTCAAGCCTCACGGTTATTCTCATGTTATCCCCAAGTGCGGCATTCTCTCCCGATAACGCCCTGACATACTGCCGAACATCTGCACTCTGAAGTTCACGTATCAATTCTTCTTCCTCGTCTGCATTGAATATAATGGGAATATTACGAAGCCTTGAGAATGACTGATCCGAAATTCTGGTGAGCACATTCAATCTCACCTGCTGCTTTAATGAGTTTAATCCTGAAATGATTTCAATTCTCGACATTCCAGGTTCAAATGCACGCTGGGCAAGAAGGACATTAGCATTCATTGCAATAGATTCACTTCGCATAGTCTTCAGGTCTCTCTTCAGCTGTTCAGATTCATCACGCATAAGACGAAGCATAACCTCAAGGTCTCGTTTCTCCTGCTCAAGAATCAGCTTGTCATTCTTCATCGTGTCCAGTTCAAACCCAACGATGTCCAGACTTGCGGATGCCTCTGCGAAACTTAGACGCGTATGTTCAGCATTGGCTTCGCTCTGATTCAATTGGAACTGCAATTCATTCATCTGCTGCTTCAGAATCTTCATGCCGAAGAGCGCAGTGCGTACATCCTGCGATAATACAGACACGACTCCGAGAATGCCCAGTGCAATTAATGCTCCTGTTATTGCGGTTATGAGCTGGCTTGTGCGTCTTGGCCGCAATCTGAAGAGTGATATTCGCTTCTTTCCGTATTTAGTGCCTATCGTATCTCCTGCTACAGCGAGTGCGGCACTTCCGAATACGAGTGAGAGTATAAGCAGCCAGTTAGTATCAGAGAGGAAACTCAAAATATTTTCAGCCTCGATTCGTTTTGAAATGCATGAATGGTTCAAGCTCTGCTATCAGTACAGACGCAAATATCATCGCACATCCTATTGATGCCCTCATCGTTAATGTCTCACCGAGAAATATTATGCTGCTGAATAATCCGAACACTGATTCAAGGCTCATTATGATAGCGGCATGTGAAGGCTTTGCGTATTTCTGTGCGCATATCTGAATCATGTAACACCCGAACGTACAGAATACAGTTGTGAATGCAAGCTCATATATTCCGTTCATGCTGAGAATTTCATTGCGTGTCTCGAATATCAATGACGTTATGAATGACAGTACTGCAAGCGTAACGAACTCAATGAAACTGAGCGTAATGGGATCGCAGTCATAAGTGTAATGATTGATCGCGAGTATCTGAACTGCAAACGTAACCGCACATATTATCGTGAGAATGTCGCCTATGTTCATAGGGCCTGTCATGTCATCACCAGTGAGAAAATACATTCCGACAACGCATAAGCACGCCGCAAAGAGTGTAATCCATCCGGGAAATACCTTCCTGAATGCCCAGACCATTAACGGAACTATCAGAACGTATATTGCTGATATGAATGCAGAACGTCCTCCGCCTATGTATTGAAGTCCGACAGTCTGGCTTCCTATTGCCGCGAATAGAAGTGCACCGATTATCATTCCTCCCTTGAGACATTTACGAATCGATTCGTGAATTCTCCCGCGAAAGAATACATATACCATGAGTGCGGCAGTTCCGAATCTCAGGAATAAAAGCCAGCATGTAGGATAAATATTGACGAGTATCTTCATTGTCGGGAAACTTAATCCCCAGAACATTGCGCAGTATAGAAGGGCTAAATCGGCAAGCATTATTTGATTCTCCTGGCTTCAAGGTAATAACGCTTCTCCTGTGCATGACCCATTGAGAATGTCTTTCTAGGCAGTACACCTGACTGTGAGATTATGCTGAAGAAATCACGTTTAGCATTCTCATCAAACGCAGGCATCTCAAATCCAACACAGCCGGATTCATCTGCAAGTTTGCGAAGTGATTCGGTGTCATGAATATAATCTATATCACAGCCTCTTTCATCAAGATATTTTTGCAGAACGATTAATGCCGATGCTCCTTTGGACTTATCGATGAAGATTATGCCTTTCTTGCCGTGTGAGTAATAGTTCAATGCCCATGAATTTTTTGAACTTGTCCAACCTTTAACGCATATTTGATTCTGAATCTCCGCAATAAATTCTTCAGGATTAACTCCCTTAACGATTCTGTGAATTGGTTCAAACTTCAATGCATCATCATGAATATTCTCAAGTTCAACCATTGCGTAACGTGAAAGCTCAGAGGGATTATCGAGGTAACATGCTTTAGCCGCAGCAAGTGAATGATTCCCATCACCTACAGCAAACGTTAATGACAGTTCTTTTGCCTTT
This sequence comes from uncultured Synergistales bacterium, assembly GCA_905235735.1. Taxonomy (GTDB): domain Bacteria; phylum Synergistota; class Synergistia; order Synergistales; family Aminobacteriaceae; genus JAFUXM01. Next base: position 84,769 of record CAJOMU010000001.1, on the reverse strand, counting down.
CGCTTAATGTACGAGTTCATTCGTGTATTGAATGCTCTTGCATGTTCACCATTCATCAGCCAGCCGTCAATTTTTCCTCCTCCGAGCATAAGTTCAAAACCGTAGAGTTTCTTCATGCTATGCTTTGAATGCGTCAAAGGTTCAATGAGAGTTTTCTTTTCATCATCGCAGAGGAGAATCACGTGTGAGAGTTCGAGTGCTGCATTTTCACGGATAGTTTTGCGTGCGGGGATTCGTTCTTTTACTGTCTCTTCTGTTGCACGTATCCTTGATGCTGTTCCTTCACGATAATCATATTCTTCAAGGTCAATCACTCCAACGACACCGCGCCTGATTGAACCGTCAAGGAGTTCACGTTCAACGTATACATATGAGTCTCTGTATTCAGTGAAGATGTTCTGTTCAAGATAGCTATTCATTGCGGCATTTATCTGTTCAATCTTCTGAAGCCCGGACTCATTCAGCATGGCCTCAGGAAGAATGAGATTGTATGCAGACGGTGATGTACCTGCGATTGATTGTACCTTCTGCCAGTATTCCGGCTGTGATGTAAATTGATCGCAGGCAATGACTGCCCATTGAGATAAATCATTGACGTTAGGCAGTAAGAAATTTCCAGATGTGAATATGATTCTTCAAGTCCTTTCTTTGAATTAATGATAATAATTTTATTTGGGCATTATGGGTGCGTCAATTCGTCTAGCTACGTTATAATCACTCTCATAAATTACAGGAGGAGAATCATGCAGAGCTTTATTGAGACACATCGCAAAGAGATAATCACGGGAGCAGGAGTGTTATTGTTCATGATAGCCGGTTCATTTGCAATGTTCATCACTAAGTCGGTAACTAGTGAGCCAGTGCAGGAAACGCAAACTAAGAATCAAAATGCGATAATAGAATCAAAATCAGAACCAGAACCTCAGCCTAAAAGACAGGAAAGCGTGAAAGAAATCTACGTATACGTAACAGGAGCAGTGAAGAAGCCAGGCGTATATAAATTTCCTGAAGGCTCAAGGATATTTGAGGCAATAGATTCAGCAGGAGGATTCACACCTAAAGCAGACATATCAGCATTGAATCTCGCAGAGACATTTTCAGACGCACAGCACATTCATATTCCCGTGAAAGGGGAACGTTCCCGCACAAATGCAAACGCAAATGCAGACACGTATACGCACGTAACAGTTCAGCCTACGGAATCAAAAACATCGAAATCAAATGCTAAGTCGTCAGGCAATACAGGACTTGTTGATGTGAACAATGCCTCAGAGAATGAGCTTCAAAGATTAAACGGTGTAGGGCCTGCAATAGCGAAACGAATATACGAATACAGACAGAAGAACGGAAGGTTTAAGAGTGCGGAAGAATTAATCAATGTTCGCGGGATTGGACCGGCCAGACTCGAAAAGATGCGTTCACAGATTCTAATACGCTAATAGTTCACAATGGAAATTATTAGATGTGCTCCTATGCTGGGAGTTCTTGCGAGTCTCGTATCTGGTCTTGCACTCTATGATAAGTTCTATGATACGTTCAATGTGTATGCTTTCATTATTGCAGTTCCTGTTGTGTATTCAGGCGTAATGTTATGTTCATACACTCGCGAATTCAAACATCAATGGCAGGTTTTCATCGTTGCATTAATCTTCACCTTCCTATGCTCAATTCGAATCTGCAATGAAATCTCTCGTCCTCTTCCTGAACCCATAACCCTCAATGGAGCATACGGAACAGTTGAATCGATTCGTACATGGGGAAGAGGATACACGGCAGTGATTGATATTGACGGAATTGGAAGTTATGTAAGCTGGAGGAGATTTGCGGACATAATGCCGGGTACACGAATCAGATTCAGCGGAGTAACACGAAAATTCAAAGTCTCGAAGCATGACGGAAGTTTTGATGAGGAACGTTACTTCAGAGCAAGAGGTATATCAGGCTGGATTAACATTAAAGATGTTCATGAACTCCCGAAGAGATTCAGCATACCTTTAATGCGTTACAGACTATCAAGAGCACTGACTATATACATGCCTAACCGAATAGCATCATACTTAAAAGCGGCGTGGCTCGGTGAACGAGATAATGAACTCAACAAGCAGCATGTGAAATGGGGAACGAGTCATCTTCTAGCGGTCTCAGGATTTCATGTAGGGATTGTGATTCTGATTGCGGCTTATTTCTTCAGGAAGAACATTTTGATTCTCAGCGTAATTCTTTGGGCATATATTCTTCTCACAGGAGCAGCACCGAGTGCAATGCGTGCAGGTTTAATGCTTCAGGTTGGATTATTAGCGAGAGTGCTTAAACGTCCGATTATGGGAGTGAACAGTGTATCGGTTGCCGGAGTGTTATTACTTTTATGGAGACCGTTCTTATTCTGGGATATTGGATTCAGATTGTCAGTTCTATCTGCGCTGACCTTAACATCACTCGCTGATATACGAAAAGTTTTGTGGCCTTTAATCAGCACAATAGTATTCCTCGTTACGTTTCCACAGATTGCGAAGACATTTCATAATGTGCCTCTCGTTGGAATCATTCTGAATCTATTTGCACCCTTCTACTTTGGATTTGCGTTTACGATTGCGTCTGCATGTGCATTCCTGAGACTAATGAACTTTCCGTTATCACAGTATCTTGTGCTTGCGTCTGAAGGAATATTCATCATCTTTGAGAGACTTGCGGAATACATTGCGAATCATTTTACGTTTATCATGAACTGGAATTTTTTCACTGCATGGATTGGAACGGGTACATTGATTCTATTTCTGTGCAGATACTTCAACTTCTCACTAACCAGAACGTTTATCTTAATGGCCGGAATAAGTTTCTTTGCGTTCATAATCTTCATGTGAAATGAAATATCCCCTGCTGAATCACTCATAACAGGGGAATAATTTTCATTTTCACTTTGTCCGTCTCACTGCTTCCTTCATCATAACGTCATGCGCTCCTCCTTCAAGAAGTGCAACAGGAGATACAAGCGTCAATTTTGCTTTCTCTCTCATCTCATGTAAATTCAGTGCACCGCAGTTGCAGAATGTTGATTTGATTTTGCTCAATGTCTCCGTAACATTAGCGCGTAAACTTCCTGCATACGGAACATAACTATCAACGCCTTCTTCAAATGAGAGCTTAGCCTGAGATGAATCACCTGAATCATAACGCTGCCAGTTTCGTGCTCTCGATGAACCTTCGCCCCAATATTCTTTGACGTAATTCCCATTCACCATGACTTTGTTCGTTGGACTTTCATCGAAACGTGCGAAGTATCTTCCCAACATACAGAAGTCAGCACCCATAGCAAGAGCTAATGTGATGTGATAATCCATAACGATGCCTCCGTCTGAACAAACTGGTATGTATATTCCTGTTTCCTTGAAGTATTCGTCTCTGGCTTTTGCAACTTCTATCACTGCTGTAGCTTGTCCTCTTCCGATTCCTTTTGCCTCACGAGTAATGCAAATTGAGCCTCCTCCAATACCAACCTTCACGAAGTCTGCTCCATTCTCAGCGAGGAATCTGAATCCGTCAGCATCAACTACATTTCCTCCTCCGACTTTCACATCATCGCCGTACTTGCCGCGAATCCATTTGAGAGTTCTTTTCTGCCATTCGGTGAATCCTTCTGATGAATCGATGCATAACACATCAACTCCAGCATCGATTAACGCAGGCACTCTATCTTCATAGTCTCTGGTATTAATTCCTGCACCTGTCATGTAACGTTTCTGAGAATCAAGAAGTTCTAACGGATTCTCTTTGTGCATATCGTAATCTTTTCTGAATACGAACGCTACCATATTGCCATTTGAATCAATAACGGGAAGTTGATTCAGTTTATGTTCCCAGAGAATATCATTTGCTTCACTCAGACTCAAACCGTCATGTGCAGCTATCACTTTGTCGATTGGTGTCATGAACTCCTTCACTTTTGCGTTGATGTCCGTCCTGCTCACCCGATAGTCTCTACTCGTTACGATTCCTAACAGTTTACCCGTGAGGCTTCCGTCATGTGTAACTGCAACTGTATTGTGTCCAGTCTGCTCTTTGAGTGCAAGAATGTCTTTGAGTGTCTGTTCAGGACTGATTGCCGAATCATTTGCGACGAAACCTGCCTTGTATCGTTTCACTTTCGCGATCATCTCTGCCTGCTTTTCGATTGGCTGTGAGCAGTATATGAATGCTATTCCTCCTTCACGAGCAAGAGCAATTGCCATGTTATCATCTGAAACTGACTGCATGCTTGCTGATATTAACGGAATGTTTATGCTCAATGGTGCTTCTTCGCCTCGTTTGAATTTACATAACGGTGTTTTCAGTGAGACGTTTGAAGGCACGCAATTTTCTGATGAGTACGACGGGATCAACAGGTACTCGGAGAATGTGTGAGAGGGTTCGGTATAAAAATATGCCATGTAAAAAAGATTTCTCCTTTCAAAAAATTTTAGTGTGTATGATAACACCTCAAACATAAATAAATTTTCAGACAAGTTCACGGAAACTGAATCATATTGCACGGCGTGTATAATACGTCTCAAAATCAAACTTAGAAACATAAACGGAGCTGAAATAAACAAGGCCTTATGACTAATCAATATGATGATATGTTCATGCAGGCAGCACTCAATGAAGCAGAATATGCTTTCTCAAGAGGAGATGTGCCTGTAGGAGCATTAATAGTACACAACAATAATATACTGAGTTCGGGAAGCGATAAGAAACTTAATGACCCAACCGAACACGCAGAGATGATTGCAATCCGTGATGCCTCACATAAACTTCAGAAATGGAATCTCTCAGGCTGCACTCTCTATGTTACACTCGAACCTTGTCCTATGTGTGCAGGTGCATGTGTGAACTCCCGGATATCACGCGTGGTTTACGGCGCAAAAAACTACAAGAGCGGTGCAGGCGGAACTCTCTATGACATACTCAGAGACTCAAGACTGAATCATACATGCGAAGTTCAATCGGGCGTAATGGAATCTGAATGCCTGAATATCCTTCAGAAATATTTTCTCGAACGGAGGAAGAATAAATGATCCCTACATGCTCAATGTCAGACCTGAAAATTTTTCACACAGGCGATTCAACAAGACACCTTGCGAGTGAATTATCATGTCCTGAACTTGCCGCAGGTGTCCTCGAAATGCTGAAGGGTGATGAAGATTTAAACTTTCTTCGCGAATGGATAAAACCTGACTTCACAAAGCAAATGGAGAACCTTGAACTAGGTGAAAGTGGAAAAGCCGCAAAAGCATTATGGGAATCTAAAAGCTCATTCGGAAATGTCCTCGTGTATGGTGATTATGACACTGACGGAATATGTTCCACTGTTATGGCAATGGAAATCTTCAGGAATAAGGCCGCACAGGTCAGATATTTCATTCCGAGAAGAGACATTCACGGTTACGGATTGAATGCGGGTGTCCTCGAAAAACTTCCGTCAATGGGATGCAACACACTCGTTGTCGTTGACTGCGGCACAAATGATTCAGAGATGCTTGAAGAACTTCGCAAGACCGGCATGAATATTTTCGTGTTCGATCATCATTCTGTGTCTGCTCCTATAACTATACCTGCAATTGTGAATCCATCAATCGATATGGAAGCCGGAGATGTTCAGAAAATATGTGCGACTGCGGTGTTATGGTGCTGGGCATGGAAGGAAAATATTGTGTCTCATGATTTCCTGAAGTATGAGCTAGACCTCACTGCTCTTGCAACTATTGCTGACTGTATGCCTCTTCACAATCTCAATCGCTCGCTTGTACGTTACGGAATGAATCTCATGCGTTCAAACCCAAGACGAGGATTAGGCGCACTGTTTGACTGTCTCGGAATCAATAAGTCCCAGTTATCCGAAGAACATCTTTCAATGCGTGTTATACCGTGTCTCAATGCACCTGGAAGAATCGCAACAGCAGATATAGGTGTACGTGCATTACTTGGGAACGGCAGTAATGATTCGATATATTCATGTGTGAGTGATCTCATGCGAATAAACAGAAAGAGGCAGACACTCACCGAAAATATAGCGCATGAAATTGATAAAGGTATCCTCGAAGGACGAATCACAAAGAAGGTTCTGTATCATGATTCATGGCCTATAGGAGTGTTAAGCGGAGTGGCAAGCAGAGTATGTGCACAGTACAATATGCCGATAGCCCTTGCCGCACCAGTGGGAAGCAAAGTTATTCGAGGGACATTGAGAGTTCCTGAAGGAGGCGACGCTGTAGGTATACTTCGTGAGATTGCAGAGATGCTTGATGCTTGGGGAGGACATAAATACGCCGCAGGATTTTCTGTTCTGACTGAAAACTGGATGAAGGTATGCAAAGCTCTTGAACAAATGCTTGCTGATATTGAAATTAAACCTGAATCTGTTACACCAGTAATCGATATTTCACCGTCAGATATATCAATTTCAGATTGGCGGGCTGTATCTGAATTAGGGCCGTTTGGAAATAACAATCCTTCTCCCAAATTCTTCACGGATCGGAATTTATCATCAGCGGAAATAAATCCTATGGGCAAAGAAGGAAAGCACAGCTATATTCGTGTGAACAATGCGAGACTTCTTGCATTCAACACACCAGCAAGAGATGTAGCAGAGATAATAAGCAAAGTAAAAGGCTGGGTATATCATCCCAGATTAGATTATTGGAGGAATGAAGAACAGTTACAGTTTATACTCGACTGCGCAGTAACAGAAGGAGGCATTTGATTTTTGGATACAGAGAAAACTACTCCTGAAACATTAGAAACCGGCAGTGAAACTTTTTCATCGATAATGAACAGCGTACCTTCAATCGATAATTCTTCGGACTTCCTTCGTGAAATGTCCTCATCACGTGATGCATATTTCTCGCAAATTCCGGAGAACTCACAGAAGGAATGCGTTCGGTCTATATGGTATGAACTCTGGAACAAAGCAATGATGTCATTAACTCCCGAACAAATGCAGAAACTCGGTGAGACATTCGTATTTGCAGCAGAAGCACATCAGCATCAACAGAGGAAGTCAGGAGATCCGTATATCATTCATACAATCAGTGCCGCATTGATTCTCGCTGATATGCATTTGGACATGGCCACGCTTGAGGCAGCATTACTTCATGATACGATTGAAGATACTTCGGTTACGCCTGAGGAACTCAAAGAGAAGTTCGGTTCTGATGTTGAGATGCTGGTTGACGGAGTAACGAAACTGGCACATGATGATGTGAAAGAATTCATGTCGAGAGAAGACCTGAACAGTGAAAATTTACGTCGAATGTTCATCGTTATGGCACGTGATATTAGGGTCGTCCTGATAAAACTTGCAGACAGACTTCACAACATGAGAACGCTCTACGTCATGCGTGAGGAGAAACAGAAACGCATTGCCCTCGAAACAATGGAGATATATGCACCTCTTGCACATCGTCTCGGAATATATCAGCTTAAACGTGAACTCGAAGACTTATCATTCAAATATCTTCATCCTGACATTTACGCAGAAGTTGAACAGAGAGTAAAGAAACGTATGCCCAAAATGGAAGAAGTCATCAATAAGGCACGCGAAATATTAGAGGAACGTCTTCAGAGGGATAACATACCATGCAGGATAAAGGGACGATCTAAGCATTACTACAGCATATACGAGAAGATGCAGCGCAAGAAGATTTCGTTTGATGAACTGTATGATATTCTTGCTGTGCGTGTTCTCGTTGATGATGTTACTACATGCTATTCTGTTCTCGGAATCGTTCATGCATTATGGGTTCCTGTTCCCGGACAGTTCGATGATTACATTGCAACTCCGAAGAGCAATATGTACCAGTCATTGCACACGACAGTTATGGCATTCGGTGTACCTCTTGAAGTTCAGATACGAACATACGAAATGAATCATTATGCTGAATATGGAATTGCCGCTCACTGGGTATACAAGGCAGGAGGCGGAAGGAAATCCATTAAGGGACTTGATGCAAAACTCATGTGGGTACGTCAGGCATTAGAGGCAGGTCAGGACGGAGACAGAAAAGAATTCATGGACGTTCTGAAGAGCGATATATTGCTCACAAGTGAAGTGTACGTTTTCACTCCTCATGGAAAGCCCGTAATCCTTCCAAATGGTTCAACAACTTTAGACTTCGCATATTCAGTTCATACTGAGGTAGGAAATCATTGTGTAGGTGCACAGATTAACGGAAGAATTGTGCCTCTGAATACTCAGTTGCATTCGGGAGATATAGTGCGCATTCTGACATCACCGAACGGATCACCCTCAAAGGACTGGCTGAAGATAGTGAATAGTGCAAAGACACGAAGCAAAATACGCAACTATTTCCGTCAGGCTGAAAAGATTGACCGTGAAGAAAAACTTGAACGCGGCTGGAAGTTAATCGAACGTGAATTGAAACGCAGAGGATTAACTGACGTAAAGCGTGAGGACTTCAGCAACATAGACGAACAGTTAGTAGCTGTAGGATCAGGTTCAATAGGGCCAGGCGAGGCAGCACAGAAATTATCACTCGCATATCTTCAGCATCATTCGTCATCATTGCCCCAGCAGAATACTCCCGTTGAAATGCAGACAGAAGAAATAAAACGTAACAGAGACAGCAAATCCGATATTCTGGTCGAAGGTGAAGGAGGAGTAAGCGTAAATCTCGCAAGCTGCTGCAACCCCGTCTACGGAGATGACATCATAGGGTATTCAACAAACAGGCGAGGCATAACGATTCACCGCGTTGACTGTCCTGGCATATCGGGAACTAATCAGGAACGCAGAATTAATGTATCATGGGCACCGATTGATCCCGCTAACACGATTAGAAAGTCTAAACTCTACACAGCGAGACTTAAAGCAGAAGGCATTGACCGTGAAGACCTTATTGCGGATACTACACGTGCACTCACTCTCGACGGAGCAAGCATAGCAGGCATAAAGGCATTAATGGCAGGGAACAGTTTAATGCGAATGAAAATAGAAATACGTGTACGAAATCTTGAACATTTGTATTCAGCAATGGCAAAATTGAATGAGGTCAGAGGAATACTTGAAGTAACGAGGGGGTAAAAATTTGCGGATTCTGATTCAGAGAGTAAAACGAGCTTCAGTAATCATAAACGGGATAGAGAAACGTGAAATCAATCATGGCATGTGCATATTCATCGGCATAACTCACGGTGATAATGAATCAAATGCTGACTGGCTGGCAGAAAAAATTTCCGGGCTTAGAATATTTGAAGATGAAAACGGAAAATTGAATCTCTCAGTCAAAGATTTAGAAGGTGAATTACTTCTCATATCACAGTTCACACTCTACGCTTCATGCGCAAAAGGAAGACGGCCAAGTTTCACTGATGCCGCTAAACCTGATGAGGCAGAAAGATTGTATGATTATTTCGTTTCAAAGGTTAAGAGCTTTGAATTCAAAAAGGTAGAATGCGGTGAATTCGGTGCAGATATGGAAGTTGAAATAATTAATGACGGGCCATTGACGTTTATCATTGATTCATAAAGGGGGAAAATTTAAATTGAACTATAAACGCTTTCCATTGGGAGCATTATGGACTAACGGTTATTTATTCTGGGATGATGAATCTCATGAGGCATTTTTCATTGATCCGGGCGGAAAGACAAGAGATGTTCAAAAATTTCTGAAGGAACACGATTTGAAACTCACAATGATTCTTCTCACTCACGGACACATAGATCACATCGCAGGAATTCATGAGCTTGTACCTTACGTACACGATAACATATACATCGGTGAGAAAGATGCGGCCATGTTACGTAAACCTTCAACACAGCTTCAGGAATTGCTCGGAGTTCATTGCGAAGGCATAAATGAATTTCATGAAGTGAATGAAGGAAGAGAGATTGATTTTCCTGGCTACAAGATTAAAGTTATGGAGACACCCGGACATACAGAAGGAAGTGTATGTTACATCATAACGGACAAAGAAAATCACAGCCTCTTAATTTCAGGCGATACGTTATTTGCTCAGAGTGTCGGACGTACTGACCTCGAAGGCGGAGATGAAATCAAACTTGAGGCATCACTCCGAAGACTTGATACTTTGAAGCCCGGCTTGCATGTTCTTCCCGGTCATGGCCCTGATACATCAATCGGTGAAGAACGCGAATTAAATCCATACTGGCCAAGATAGAGAGAGAATTAACATGTTCAAATATTTATCCGGCGTTTTGGGAATGGATGTAGGAATAGATTTAGGTTCATCGAATATAGTCGTCTATGTCAAAGAGAAGGGAATAATTTTAAGTGAACCTTCAGCAGTAGCCGTGAAAAAATTACCCAGAGGCGAAGGTTCAGAAGTTATTGCTGTTGGACGTGATGCAAAAGCAATGTCAGGGAAAGTTCCCGCAGGAATTGAAGCTATATGGCCTCTTGAAGGTGGAGTAATCGCGAATTTCGATATGACTCAGGAACTCATACATTATGCATTGAAACGCGTGAGTTCAAGCAATACATTCATGGTTCATCCGAGAGTTGTAATATCGATTCCAGCAGAGGTAACTGAAGTTGAACGTAAAGCCGTAATTGATGCAACACTTGGTGCAGGTGCAAGTGAAGCATATGTAGTTGAAGAACCAATAAGTGCGGCATTAGGTGTAGGTCTGCCAATCGATAAGCCATCGGGATGCATGATAATAGACATAGGCGGAGGAACAAGCGAAGTCAGCGTAATATCACTCGGAGGAATTGTAGTAACGAGTTCACTTCGTACAGCAGGCAAGATGATGGACAACGCAATTATCGCAATGGTACGTTCACGTTATGCACTGCTCATAGGTGAGACTACAGCAGAAGAAGTGAAGAATACAATCGGTTCTGCACTACCTCTGACACCTGAACTCGAAATGAATGTTAAAGGTCGCGACTTATCCGACGGATTGCCTAAGAGTGATACAGTATCATCAATAGAAGTCCGCGAGGCAATGGAACCTATCTTTGTTGGAATTGAGGACATGGTGAAAGTTGCACTTGAGAAGATGCCGCCTGAATTAGCAAAAGATGTTGTGGACAGAGGAGTGATTCTTACGGGAGGAGTTGCACTAATGCGCGGATTCTCTGAGAGGTTATCGCGTGCAATAAATACCCCTGTGATTGTTGCAGAAGAACCTTTGAACTCCGTAGCACTGGGTGTAGGGAAGATGCTCGACAATCTCGGAGCAATGAGAAGAGTATTAACATCAGTTGAGAGAGGCTCACGTTAAACTTTAATGGATAACACAAGAAACACTGCGCGTGAATGGGTACACGGTTTAACGGCATTAATATTAGGTCTCTTTCTTCTGGGAATAAGTTCAGGAATGGGAGTGATGAAGAGCATAGTTGATTTATGGGGAGGAATTCTCTCTATTCCTGAATACCCTGCTGTAATTCTTCGTGAAATGTTCATAGAATGGCGATCATGGTCTCGCGATAAAAACACGTTGAATGATGAGGTAAGGCGTTTAAGGAATGAGAATGCGAAACTGAGATTAGACCTAGCGAAGTTCAACAGTGAAAAGATGTATGCCTCATCGGATAGTGAAATACGGACAGCAAGAGTAACATTGAGAGCACCAATGTCATGGTGGAGTGAAATACGAATAGACAGAGGTGAACAGGACAAAATTACGCAAGGGCTTCCGGTGTTCAGCAACGGATATTTAATCGGACGCGTGAGTTCCGTATCGTTGATGTCTTCATGGGCAGAACTGATTACCTCTCCGTCATTCATGATTCCCGCAGTGATTGAAGAGACACGTGAACTCGGAGTAGTTGCAGGTGACGGAAACGGTTCTGTGCTATTGAGATATATTCCAGCAGGCAGAGGAATCAAAACAGGAATGAAAGTGAGTACAGCAATGATTGGAGAACAAGTGCCGCCTGGATTGCCCATAGGACAAATTGCTGGAGAGTTTTCCGCAGGCGTTGATGGTTATACTACATACAGAATTGAACCGGGCGCAGACATGTCGAAATTTTACACAGTGAGTTATTGATTCATGACGTTAGTTATTCTTTGGCTCATTCAGGACTTATTGACCGTCTTCATTGGTGGAGGTATGCAGATACCCAGCCTCTTTATGCTTGGCCTCGTGTATCGTCTGCTCATTGATGACAGTAATGACGAAGGCGTAAATCTATGGGGAATATGGAGTGCATTTGCAGGAGGCATTCTCTGGGATTTACGGTGGATAGGCATTCCGGGATTCTTCACGCTGGGTTATGTTGTCGTTGTGCTTGCAGTGATTCAGGTATGGGGAATCATTCCTCCTCAAGGCAGAAGCTCAGGTACAAGTTTAATCGTGTTCATACTCATGGAAATATCACAGCTCATTCCTCCGTTACTGCCCGTTCTGATTCTCGGAGGTTCAGCAGGCTGGAGGTTCTTTCTTATGCAGCAGGTGTATTCTCTTCCGGCAATACTATTCTGCATATACATCTACAATCGAAAAGTCCGAAACAGGAAGTGAAAATGAAAATTGGAAATATTGGACAGCAGACTTAAATTATTTATGTACTGCATGACTGCCTCATTATTGATTCTAATCAGCGGATTATATTTCTGTCAGATTTATCAGAGCGATAAATATGTTCGTCTTGCACATATCAACAGGCTCAGAATGATTCGATTTCCCGCACCAAGAGGCGAAATTTTTGACCGTAACGGTGTACCCTTAGCTGTGAATGATACAACCTTCTGTATAATGGGTTATCCTCTCGACCTGAACACTCCTGAAAAACTTGAACACCTCAGCAAGATATTAATGCGTCATGGAATCCCGATAAGCATAGAAGATTTACAGAAGACGATTAAGCAGCAGAGAATTGCACCTTACAGAGTGATGAAGATAGTACCCAATCTCACGATGACGCAAATGGCAGAACTCGTTGCAGATTATGATTTTCCTCGTGAATTATTCCCTTTAAGCGTATGGAGACGAACATATCCAGCAGGTACAGTTGCGGCTAATATTCTTGGTTATGTCGGAGAAATTTCAGAGAGGGAACTCGAAGCACGTTCCGAAGAAGGTTATGTAGGAGGTGATTTAATAGGGAAGTCAGGAATCGAACGCTCATATGAATCAATACTCAGAGGTTCACCAGGACAGGAAGCACTTGAAGTTGATGCACGCGGACGAAGAGTTAGAACTCTCGATGCAAATCCTGCGGTCAAAGGTGAAGACCTTCATCTCACTCTCGACATGGGAGCACAAAAATTAGCGGTTGAACTCCTCAAGAACTGGAAAGGTGCAGTCGTCGCTATGGACGTTAAGACAGGTGAAGTGTTAGCGATTGCATCAAGCCCAGTGTACGATAATAATCCATTGACGTGGGGAATATCAGGACGTGAATGGAGTGCAATGATAAATGACCCAAACAGACCCATGTTAGACCGTGCAATTGCGGGAGTATATCCTCCTGCAAGTACATTCAAGGCGTTCATGTCGATAGCATCACTCGAAGAAAATTCAATTACGCAATCAAGTATGTATTCATGCAGAGGAGGCTTGCGTTTTGGTTCACATCTCTTCAAATGCTGGAAACATTCAGGGCATGGAGGTTTGAATGTAATCGGAGCATTACAGCATTCATGTGATGTATTCTTCTATCAGGTAGGATTGAAGACAGGAATCGATAAATTAATCAAATGGGGCAGAAAATTTCATTTAGGTGAACCAACAGGAATAGATTTACCAGGTGAAAGCGGAGGCAACATCGCAGGTGCAGAATGGAAAATGCGAAGGTTCAATCGTCAATGGGGAAATGGAGACACGATTAACTATTCAATCGGTCAGGGCTATATGTTAATGACTCCGATTCAAATCGCTCGTGTATATGCGGCAATAGCTAACGGTGGAAAAATGGTTACGCCTCACCTCAACATCAAAGGCTATAAGACACCCGAAAATATTGGTCTGAATCCTGAGAAGCTCGAAATAGTTCGCAGAGGATTAGAAGCAGTTGTGAGCAGAGGAACAGGTTCAAGAGCAGGACGTTTCGGTGTGAAGGTTGCAGGCAAAACTGGAACGGCTCAGAATTCACACGGTGATGATCATGCACTCTTTGCAGGTTACGCTCCAGCTGATGATCCGAAGTACGTAGCTGTTGCTGTGATTGAAGGAGGCAAACATGGAAGCAGTGTAGCAGGGCCTATAGTAGGTCAGATGCTTGCACATTTGTTATCTCATTAGAAATTAATACTTGCAAAAATTCCACATTAACAAAATAATTAAGCATACAAAAAATTTTTATCACGAAGATATAAAGAATGAAAAGGCTATGAAGATACCAAATTTAAATTTGCTGAGAAAGATTCGCAAGTCAGATGCAAAACCTGAGCGTACACATTACGGATTAAAATTCGTAATTCCTGAGAACCTCACGGAAGATGAAATCTTAAAGTCTCTTGTGCGTATACCTGCAAAGAATTACAAGCTGCCTGATGAACAAGGGATTACACTTGATTTCGGAGGACGTTCATGTTCAAAAAGGCTGGTGCTTCACATACTGAATTCTATTGTGTGGGAGAAAGACTTGAAAATCCTCTCGTGGCTCTCAAGCAATGAAGACAGCGTGAAACTCTTCCGTGCCGCAGGTTTATCCGTGAATGAACCTGCCGCAAATATCAGCGAGGCAAAAAAGCCAGAAGAACATCATGAAACTTTGAATGAAGAAAACAGAAAAGAAGAACGTATTTCAGCCTTGAAGGTTGTATATAATTCTATGCGTTCAGGGCAGAAAGTTGAAACTGAAGGAGACGTTCTCGTTCTCGGTCATCTGAATCCAGGTGCAGAAGTAATTGCAGGAGGAAGCATAATAGTTGCAGGAAGACTACTCGGTGTTGTTCATGCAGGAGGTTACGGACGAGGAGATGTATTCGTCTGGGCAGGGAGCTTCGAGACACCACAGGTTAGAATCGGAAACAAATTATGTTATGCCGATTCAAAATCCACGTCATGCTGGCGGAAATGCGTCGTGATTACGCTTGAAGATGGAACGCCGGTAATACGTGAGAATAAATTTATGAGCATGGAGAAAAAATAACAGGAGGGTTTTTATTTTAAATGTCAGCACGTGTAATAGTAACGACTTCAGGCAAAGGCGGAGTAGGCAAGACAACTTCAACAGCAAATATTGCCGCCGCACTGGCCAAGTTCGGAAAGAAAGTAGTAGCAATTGATGCAGATGTAGGATTGCGCAATCTTGATGTCATCATGGGACTTGAAAACAGAGTTGTGTATAACTTCATTGATGTAATCGAGAAGACCTGCAAGATGTCTGCTGCACTCGTCAAGGATAAAAGAGTTCCGGGTTTATTTCTGCTTCCTGCCGCACAGACAAGAACGAAAGATGCAGTGAACCCTGAACAAATGGTTGCATTATGTGAGGAATTGAAACCTGATTTTGATTTCATTCTTCTTGATTGTCCCGCAGGCATTGAAGGAGGATTCAAGAACGCGGCCGCAGGTGCAGATGAAGCACTCGTTGTAACGACACCCGAAATTCCATCAGTGAGAGACGCAGATAGAATCATCGGAATGCTCGAATCAATGGGCAAATCTCCGATAAGGCTAATCATAAATCGTTTGCGTCCTAATATGGTTCAGGACGGCGACATGTTAGCGAAGGAAGACATTCTTGATGTCCTTTCGATTGAATTAATCGGTGTCGTCCCCGAAGATGAAAGCGTAATACGTGCCACGAATAACGGTGAGCCTATGACAATGACGCTTGATTCACCGGCAGCACACGCATATTTGAACATAGCGGAGAGACTGCTGGGTAATGATGTGCCGTTAATGGATCTTGAGAGTTATGCAGGACGAGGATTCTTCAGCAAGATAAAGAAGTTCTTCAAAGGGAAAAAGAGATAAGGAGTTGGGAGGATGGATTTTCTTAAAAAATTATTTGGGAGTGGCAGTGAAACTTCCGGGCAGAAAGCAAAGGACAGATTGAGAATCGTATTGATACATGACAGAACAGATATATCTCCGCAGTTACTCGATAATCTTCGTAAGGAGATAGTTCACGTTCTTGTGAAGTACATGGACATTGACGAGAAAAAAATCGAAATAGATTTAGACCGCGATGAAAAAGCAGTAGCACTTGTGGCGAATATCCCGGTACTGAGAATCAAACGCAGCGGAGTCGAAACGAAATAGCATGCAGGACTTCTGGATACGCCTGAAAGATGATATAGCCCTCACAGACAGGCTCATGATACTTTGTGCATTGACACTCTCAATGTGGGGAGTGTTCTGCGTCTACAGTGCAGGTGCCGGAATAATGGGACGTGGTTTTGATCTTGCGTTCCGTCAATCGATGTGGCTTCTTGTGAGTGTGATTGCAATGCTCATAATCATGTATGTCGGACACAGAAAGATGTTAGAGGGCGCATATCCTCTTTATGGGTTGATGCTTCTGTTTCTGCTTCTCACGGACATATTTGCTCCGAAGGTCAAGGGTGCACAGTCATGGTTAGGTGTGGGAAGTCTGAGAGTACAGCCTTCAGAGTTTGCGAAGATAGCAATCATTCTAATGATGTCGAAATTTCTCACACGTTATCCTCCTCTCGACATCAAAACATTTCTTGCAGGTTTAGGTGTAATATCTCTGCCCGTATTGCTTGTTCTGCTTCAGCCTGATGCAGGAAGTGCATTAGTCTATCTCGTAATCTCATTCGGAATGTTAGTTGCCGCAGGTACACCGTTTAAATTTCTCGGCACTATTGTTGGTCTTGGCCTCTCAGCAATTCCCATATTAATCATGTTCGCACTGAAAGAATATCAGAAGAATCGTATTCTCGTTTTCCTTGACCCAATGCGTGATCCGTTAGGTGCAGGCTACAATGTAATACAATCAAGGATAGCTGTAGGTTCAGGAGGGGTTTACGGTAAAGGCTACATGATGGGAACGCAGAGCAAACTGAAATTCCTTCCAGAACCTCACACGGATTTTATATTCAGTGTATTCTCTGAGGAATTCGGTTTCATTGGCAATTTGATTCTGATATTAATGTTCGCACTCCTGCTGTTCAGGATAACGCTTACGGGAATAAGGAGTAAGGACAGGAGATGCAAAATCTTAACGGCAGGTGTAGCTTCATGGTTATGGTTTCAGATGTTCGAGAGTATCGGAATGAGTATAGGCTTAACTCCCGTTACAGGTCTTCCTCTTCCGTTTCTGAGTTACGGAGGAAGTTCAATGCTTGCGATATTCATGGCACTTGGATTAGTAGCGAGCGTATATATTGAGGGGGCTGAAAGAAAATTCTAAGCATGGATTTTGATGAATTCAATCTGCCGGAATGGAAGTTGTTATCTCAGGTATCAAGGCCATCACGTTATTGTTGTTCAGAATGGAGACCTCATAAAAAAATCTCATGGGACGATTCGATTCTGCGTGTATGTCTTGCATTCCCAGATGTCTATGAAATCGGAATGAGCTATTACGGCTTTCAGATAATAGAGCAGTTCATTCACTCAATGAATAGCAGGTACATTGCAGACAGAACATATTGCGTGTGGCCTGACATGGAAGACTTGATGCTCAAGAATGATGTATTGCTCACGTCAACAGAACATAAGAGGCCGGTTAAAGACTTCGATGTATTAGCGTTCACACTTCCTCATGAAGCGAGTTACACGAATATACTCACGATGATAAATCTATCTGGCATTCCGTTATTCGCAAGTGAGAGAACTGATTCTCCGATTGTGATTGCAGGAGGTTACGGCGCATTTGTTCCTGATGTTATGAGTGAATTCATTGATGTGTTCTGTGTGGGTGAAGCTGAAGCATTACTGCCTGAACTGCTGCCTCTCATCGAAAGCATGAAGGGGTATTCACGCGATGATATTCTGAATGAGATTTCAAAGCTCAAAGGATTTTACGTGCCTATGTTCTATCGTGAAGGCCATGTAGTTGAACGTCAGTTTGCCGATAAACTCTTCACACTGCATTCAATGATAGTGCCGAGCGTTGGCATTGTTCATGACAGGGCAGCAGTTGAACTCTTCAGAGGCTGCGGCAGAGGCTGTCGATTCTGTCAGGCTGGAATGGTGAATCGTCCTGTGAGAGAACGTGATGTTGATGAATCTGTTCAGTCAGTACTCGATATTGTCAGGTCTACAGGCTGGGAAGAAGCTGGTCTGTTATCTCTAGCATCATGTGATTATTCCGGCATTGAAACTCTCATTGATGAACTCTCAGATGAACTCAACAACAGACGCGCTAAACTCAGTCTTCCAAGTCTGCGCATGGACGGTTTCTCGATTGGACTTGCAGAGAAACTTGAAGGATTACGTTCAAAGCATGGAGGCATAACCTTTGCACCTGAAGCAGGAACTCAAAGACTGCGTGATGTAATCAACAAGGGAATCAATGAAGAGATGATAAACTCATGCCTGAAGGAAATATTTTCGCGAGGCTGGGAACGCGTTAAATTGTATTTCATGATGGGACTTCCAACAGAGACATATGATGACCTTGAAGCAATTTCTGAGATTTCATATCAGACACTAAAACTAGGCAGGTCTTTGGGACGAAAACGTACAACTGTAAGCGTGAGTGTATCGGGATTTGTTCCGAAGGCACATACTCCTTTTCAATGGGAAAGACAAAATTCAATTCAGGAACTCAAAGAGAAAGGCAGATACATAAAGTCATTGATTCATGACAGAAACATATCGGTAGCATATCATGAACCCGAACAGACATTCCTCGAAGGAGTGTTATCACGAGGCGACAAACGTACATGCAAAGTGATTCATAGAGCATGGGAAACAGGTGCACGTTTCGACAACTGGACAGAATACTTTAACCTTCAGAGATGGATTGATGCGTTCGATTACTGCGGAATTGATCCAGAAGAATATACGCGTGAACGAAGCGAGGCTGAAATTCTCTCGTGGGATTTCGTGAACGTCGGACTATCGAAAGAATTTCTTCTGCGTGAGAGACACAGAGCATATGAGGGAAGATTAACGATTGATTGCAGAACTGGCTGTGCGTCCTGCGGAATTGGATGTGTGAAATGAGAGCGAGATTAATTTACTCAAAAAGAGGCGGAGCATGTTTCGTTCCTCACATTGCACTTGCACAGATATTCTCACGTTCAGCTATGCGTTCTGGTCTGAAACTCATAATGACTCAAGGATTTTCACCGAGAGCGAAAATCAGTTTTGCTCCCGAATTACCCGCAGGAGTTGTCGCATTCAATGAACCAGTTGATATGTACGTTGATGATGTTCATGATGATATTGCACTGCTCATGAATGAATCACTGCCCGAAGGCTTTCATGTCTCACGCGTATTATTCCCTGAAGATGATTCACCTTCACTCGGAAAGATGTGCAAGTATGCCGAATATCTCATACGAAGTACAGAAGGCCATGACATTAACGAACATTCACGAAAATTTTTCGGAGCATCATTATTCAGACTTGCAAAAGTAGATGAATGGTTACGCATAATTCTCACTGAGCCTGCGCAGAATCCAATCGGAGGATTCATTAAGTACCTGAAGAATGAAAATGTGATTGAAGGTTGGCATCAAATGAACATAGTACGAGTTTCAATAGGCGGATATGATTCGGAAGGTGATTGCGTATGCCTGAAGTGAAAATCATTGCTGACCTCAGAGAATCGGAACAATCACGAATAGCTGTGCTTGAAAATGGAAAGCTCGCAGAAGTTTTCATTGAATACGATGAGGAACATTCAGCTAAACTTTCAAGACAAGGTGATATATTCAAGGCACGTGTAGATAAAATCATGCCGTCAATTAATGCCGCGTTCGTTGCAATCTCAACCAAGAGTGAGAAGAATGAATTACGAAACGCATTCCTGTATCTCGGTGAATCGATTCATACGTCAGGTATCAAAGCAGGTCAGAATATCATAGTTCAGATAACGAAGAATGCCCGCAAGAATAAAGCACCCAGAGTTAGTGCAAGAATTTCACTTCCTGGAAGGTGGTTAGTGCTCGTTCCTGATAGTGATGAAACCGGAGTATCAAGACGCATTGAAGATAATGCAGAACGTAAACGCCTGAAGCGCATTGCAGAGACATTGCAGACTGAACTTGTGAACTTCGGAGTAATAATCAGGACTGCGGCAGAAAATATCTCTGAAGAATTACTGCGTTCGGATATGAATTCACTTCTTGAACTCTGGAATGATATTAAGCATAAGGCTGATGTTACTCCAGCTCCATGTATGTTATACCGTGATACAGGTACATTAGGCAAAGTGTTACGAGATGAAATTATCGGCAGGATAGATGAGATTATCATTGATGAATCTGAAGAATTTGAACGCACTGAATCATTCGCAGAAAGATTTTTCACCGAGAAGCCAGATGTAAAACTGTATTCGGGAACTACACCTATATTCGACTATTTCGGAATCGAACAGGAAATCATGAAAGCTCTTGAACGCAAAGTGTGGTTACGAAGCGGAGCATATCTAGTGATTGATCAGACAGAAGCATTAACAGTGATTGATGTGAACACCGGCAAGTTCACTAGTGCTCCTGACATGAGACATACGGTACTTGCAACTAACCTTGAGGCTGCTGATGAAATAGCAAGACAGTTACGATTACGTTCAATTGGAGGAATAGTGATAGTTGATTTCATTGATATGCTCTTTGAGGAAGACAAACAGGAACTCATTACACACTTCGAGAGGGTATTATCGCATGACAGACAGAAGGCACATATCTTCGGAATAACTCATCTTGGCCTCGTTGAACTCACACGCAGAAGAGAACGTCCTGACTTACGGAGCATATTAACCCGAAACTGTCCTGTATGCGTCGATAATGGATTCGTTGAACGTGAAGAGAACATTGCAATGAACATCAAACGTTTCATTAGAAAGTTAATCGGCAATAATAATTCTGAGGCATTCATGATTCAATGTGCACCTTACGCCGCAAGTTACATCTCGCATGTACTAAGCGAATGGGAAAATGAGTTCAGCAGAAAGATATTCATAGCATCAACGCCAAATTTCTCATGGAGCAAATACAAGCTGTATTATCAGGGAAGTATTGAGAATGCAGAATCACAAGCTAAAGATTTAAAGAGAAACAGCAAGGGGCAGGTTATCATCTACAGGACGTAACAAGCCCCCTGAAGCTCATTCCTTGCTGAAGAATTTTCGAATCTTACCGAAGAACATACTTGCTCCGAGAAAAATTATTCCCGTCAGTGTGAATCCCCATGCTTTAGGCATATACCCAAATAGATGATCGAAGAAGTATCTCGATGCAAGTAGTGCACAGAATACTACACCGATTGCACCATGACCGCGATATATATTCACGAGCATTAAGACAGCGACAACTAATGCATTAATCACAGGCCAGAATGATGAACCTTCAATGCCCATAATCGGCTGAGTGAATAAATCTCCTTTCCAGAATTCCGGCCATGTAAGAAGCAATCCAAACACACCAAGCATAAGCAGACCAGCATGTTCCGTATCAATCCAGCGCGAGATAAACGACATAACTGCTCCCGTAAGCGCAAGAATGATTAACGTCCATGTTCCTCCGAAGCATAAGCTCATTCGTGATGCAAGAAGCAATATCGTCAATGCAAGATTGAGGTTGAATGCTAAACGGTCATTAAGAATCTTCCAGAGTACCCAGAGCGATGCAATAAGTGCAAATGCATTAATGGGTGAGAAGAATTCACTCAAAGGAAGTCTCGCTGTATTCAGGAAATCGAGTGCGAATATATCCACTGCATCTATCACAATGAGATACATTAACACTATTACCTGTGAGAAGTATACCTGCCATGTATCACGCGTGAACAGTGCCGCAATCATTATGCATAATCCCCATACGCCGAGTATCGTTGACCATTCGAGTTTGTAGTTGTACATTCTGGTTATGAGATATATACCCGAACCTAGAATCGCTCCTGCAAGAAGCAAGAATGATTTCCCCGTCTTAGTCTCAGACCTTCCAGTGAAGAGATATGCCGCAATACTCAGAATGTAAAAGCTAACGATAATGCATACACGAAGCAATTTAGGTATCACATGCCATTGTGCAGCAATGAAGCTAATTGCACCCAGACCTAGCAATACACACCCTGCGGTGAAGAGAACCATACGAAGGCTGCTCTTTTTGAGTTCATAGAGTGCAAGAATATCTTCTGATTGTTCCTCTGAGATTATATTTTCTTCCTTCCAGCGGTTTATTTCGGCGGTTAAGAATTCCATCTCCTTTTTGCTGATTTGGTAAAAATCTTCCATCGTCAGCTCACCAGACTTCCAAGCGGAATATTTTCATCAGCAGGGCGTAAGAGCGTCAACACTTCTGCTTTTCCGTCATGCTTCACACTTGCGGCTAATACCATTCCGTTGCTTTCAACTCCGCATAATTTCACGGGCTTCAAATTCGTTACGACAATCACGAGTCTTCCGTTCAAATCTTCGGGAGTGAAGAACGCTTTGATCCCAGAACATACAGTGCGTTTCTCGTAACCTAAATCGAGTTCGAGCTTGTAGAGTTTCTTTGAACGTGGTATCTCCTCAACATTGATTATGCGTGCAACTCTCATCTCAACTTTTGCGAATTCATCAATCGTAATTTCTGGTTTCGTCTCAACTTCTGGCAATTTCACTTTCTCCTTTCGTTTTTCATCATATGCTTTCTGCCATTCAGTTACATCTATTCTTGGGAATAACACTTTTGCCTCTCCGATATGATTTCCAGAAGCATCGCCCCATTTAAATGAATCATACTGACACTTTAACGGATTATCCTTCAGGCCAAGCTGTGAGAATATCTGCTCTGATGTGTCAGGCATGAAGGGAGCGATTAACATTGCAGACAGACGAAGTGCCTCATAGAGATTCAGGAGGACATGATTCAGCTTTTGTGATTCATTTTCATCTTTGGCTAACTTCCACGGCATAGTCTCATCAATGAATTTGTTTGAACGGCTTATGAACTCCCATATTGTTTTTAATGCATCATCGAACGCGTAATCATTCATGCATTCATCAAGACGCGATAATATTTCAGGTGCGAGCCTGCTCAAGTCCGAACTCGAATCATCACATGAAGGTACAATTCCATCACGATAACTCTTTATCATCTGAAGTGTACGGTTCAGCAAGTTCCCTAAATCGTTTGCGAGGTCGCTGTTAATTCGTCCGACTAATGCACGTTCTGAAAAATCACCGTCATTCCCGAACGGAACTTCACGCAGAAGAAAATATCTGAATGGGTCAAGTCCATACTCTTTGACCATTGCGAACGGGTCTACTACGTTGCCTTTGGTCTTGCTCATCTTCTCACCGTTGTATGTCCACCACCCATGTGCAATAACTTCAACGGGAATGTTCAGACCGAGTGCAATCAGCATTAACGGCCATATCACGCAATGGAATCGGATTATGTCCTTTCCGACCATATGACGGACATTAGGCCACCATTTATTGAATCGTTCATGGTCATCGAGATAACCGATAGCTGAAGCATAATTGATTAATGCATCGAACCATACATACACAACATGCTTTTCATCACCTGGAACAGGTATTCCCCATTTTAATGATGTTCTTGATACGGACTGATCATGAACTCCGCTCTTCAGGAAGCTCATAATCTCGTTGTAACGTATCTTCGGCATGATAGCTTTCAGATGTTCCTCATAGAATTTAATCAGTTCAGGAACATACTTAGACGCTTTGAAGAAATAACTTTCCTCTTCCATTATCGTCAATGGTCTTCCGCAGTCTGGACACGTTTTGTTCTCGCCCATTGCATTCTCAGGTACATACGTCTCGCATGGAACGCAGTAATATCCCGAATACGTACCCTTGTATATATCTCCCTGATCAATCAATTTCTTGAACATGGCCTGAACTGTTTTAATGTGCCGTTCTTCGGTCGTTCGAATGAAATCATCATTGCTGATGTTTAATACCTTCCACAATTCTTTGAAGTTCTGGTGAATCTCATCAACTAATTGCTGAGGCGTTATACCTTTTTTCTCTGCGGCTGCCTGAATCTTCTGGCCGTGTTCATCTGTTCCAGTCAGAAAGTGAACATCATATCCCTTCATGCGCTTGTATCTCGAAATCGCATCACATGCTATGGTTGTATATGCATGTCCTATATGTGGGATGTCATTCACGTAGTATATCGGTGTCGTTATGTAGAATGTCTTCAATCCGTTATCCTCCTTTGATATTTGTGCTTATAATATCACCAGACAAAAATTTTTTCGGAGACTGTAACAATGAATGCAACAACAAAAGCTGCTTTGATATTCAATGCTGTAAAGATACCTTATGAGTTCTTCACGAAGCTCTGTGATTTATATTCGCCTGATGAACTCTTCACTCATGAATCAATCTTGCAGGAGCTTGGCCTCTCTGAACAACAGCAGTATAGAATCTCATCACTCATGATAAAAGACTCATGGCCAGAACAAGAGCTTGAACGAATTGAAACTTTCAAAGCGAGATTCATTCATGCGAGAGATTTGGACTATCCTGCGAAGCTCAAAGATTTAACTCATCCTCCAATAGGCTTATACGTCAAAGGGAATGCAAATATCATGATGCCTTCAGTTGCAGTTGTAGGGACACGAAAGCCCGGCGATTACGGAAGGGTTACGGCTAATCATCTTGGAAGGGAACTCGCGAAGAGGGGAGTAATGACGATAAGCGGAGGAGCAAGAGGAATTGATGCTGAAGGTCATCGGGGAACACTCGCTGAAAACGGAAGCACGATTGCAGTGTTCGGGACAAGCATAGACAAAATATATCCTGCGGAACACAGAGACTTATTCAGCCGCATATTGTACAGGGGAGCGATAATCTCAGAGTATCCGATGAATACAAACGGAGAGGCGTGGCGTTTCCCTGAACGTAATCGAATCATAGCTGCAATGTCATCAGCTGTAGTTGTCGTTGAATCACCAGAGAACGGCGGTGCATTGAATACAGCAGAACATGGATTCAAACTCAATCGTGAGGTTTATGCTGTACCCGGATTAATCACGAACGAGAGTTGCAAAGGCAGTAACAGATTAATATCCAGAGGAGCAAAAATCCTATTGAGCATTGATGAGTTTGCGGATAAATTTGCATTTAAGCCCGAACAATTGAACTTAGAGTTTGATGATTCACTTAATGATTCAATGAGCGGCCATGAAGAAGACAAAGCAAATGATGCGATTGAACTTGAAGATGACGAGAAGATAATATATTCATTAATTCAGACGCATAATGAGATAACTGCGGATAAACTTGCAGATGAAAGCAAACTTGATATTCTGACGGTTCAGTCTGCGTTACTTTCTCTTATGTCTGAAGGTCTGATAAGCGATAACACAGGACGGTATTCAATAAGTGTGTAGGCAGGTCATAATGTGTCATGCCTGCCCGTTATGCTTTTAACTATTCTTTGCGGCCCTCACAACATGTTCAGCAAGAACAGATGTTGTAACTGCACCTACACCACCAGGTACAGGACTGATTGCTTTTACGACTGATGATACGTTCTCGAAGTCAACATCACCGCACAGCTTACCGTTTGCATCAACGTTAATTCCAACGTCAACGATAATGCTGTTCTCATTCACATAATCCTTCGTGAGCATTAACGCTTTACCTGCCGCCGCAACAATCACATCTGAACGTCTGCAAATCTCTTCGATGTTTTGTGTCTTAGTGTGGCATATCGTAACTGTAGCATTCTGTTTCGTCATCATCATTGCAACAGGTTTGCCTATGACCATACTGCGCCCTATTACTGCGACATTGAGGCCATGAAGCGCAATATCATAATGTGATAGCATTTCCATAACTGCACTTGCTGTACACGGAGCGAAACATTCAGACTTACCCGCAAACACTCCTGCAATGTTCACATCACTCATGCAATCGACATCTTTAATGGGATTGATATTTCGCACGGCAAATTCATCACTCAATCCAGAGGGCAAAGGACGGAATAATAATATTCCGTGAACATTTGAATCGTTGTTGATGTTCATAAATTCGGAATCAAAATCATTCTGAGAGATATTTTCATCGAGTTCATGAACCTTAACTTTAAGGCCAAGTGAATCAAAGCGTTTAATGATTCCACGTTCATATGCTAAGTCATCTGGACGCGAACCAACACGTATTACCGCGAGCGTAGGCGTAATGCTCAAAGCGTGAAGTTCATCGAGGATTCGTGATTTCATTCCTGCTGAAACTTCTGAACCTTTCATTATAAGTGTCATGCTTTCATTGCCTCCCGAATATTCTTCAGGATTTCGGATGCCTCACGCGTAATCCTGTCTGCCCAGTAACATGTCTTCCCAACGTACTCAGAATCTTTTATGTACAGTAAATTCACTTTCACATTCACGATTGCTAATGCGATTCCAGAATTAGCATTGAGTGCAGCGGCGAGTAAATCACATTCAGCAGTCTTATTTGATTTTCCTGTGAGTGAATAAGCGAGTTTCATAACCTCAAGGCATTTTTCAGATGTCTCAATCGGAGCTGATGCCGCAGATTTATACGCCTCCTGCAATCTTTCAGAACGTAATGCTTTCTCTTCTTCTGTATTCTTTGGGAGTTTCAATGCTGCCATGACAGAATCATATGAAGTCATATCCTTTGTGATGCATTCAGTGAGTTCATGAATCAATTCATCTGAACGTTTTTTTGTCTCAGCATTAATCTCCTGATAGTCTGCATACTTTTCACGTCCAATTGTGAGATTGCATAACATAGAGACGAGAGCAGCACCCATAGCACCAGATAGAGCCGCAGTACTTCCACCGCCTGGAGCAGGAGCAGAAGAGCCTAACTCCTGAAGGAATTTCCCGATTGTTACATCAGGAATGTTTTCATGTACTATGCTCATGTTAGAACAACCCCGTAATCTTTCCGTCTGCATCAACGTCGATATTCAATGCGGCAGGTTTCTTAGGTAATCCGGGCATGGTCATAATTGCTCCTGTTATTGCAACCATGAATCCTGCACCTGCTGACAATCTGACCTCTCGAACTGTAATTCTGAAACCTTCAGGTCTTCCGAGTTTCATCGGGTCATCTGAGAGTGAGTATTGAGTTTTGGCCATGCAGACGAGCAAATTATCTTTGCCTAATTCATGAATCATCTGCAAATCTTTTTCTGCCTGTGGAGTGAAATCTACGCCGTCAGCACCGTAAATTTTTGTTGCGATTGCATTCATTTTCTCTTTTGGACTCATTGATTCATCATACATGAATCTGAACTCTGAATGCTTTTCACATGCCTCAACAACATTACGTGCAAGTTCTTCACCGCCTTCACCGCCTTTTTCCCAGACTTCAGAGAGTGCGAATGATGCACCTAACTCTTTGCATTTATCCGCAAGCAAATCAAGTTCTGCTTCTGTGTCCGTTGGGAATCGATTAATTGCAACTACAACGGGCAGTCCATATCCCTGAATATTCTCGATATGCTTCTGAAGATTGGGTATACCTTTTGCGAGTGCGTTCAAATCCTCGTGAGCTAATTCTGTTTTCTTTAAACCTCCGTGCATCTTCAATGCTCTCACTGTTGCGACAACAACAACTGCATCAGGTTTCAGTCCTGCCATTCTGCATTTAATATCAAGGAATTTCTCTGCTCCCAAATCTGCACCGAATCCCGCTTCCGTAACGAGATAATCCGCGCACTTCAAACCCAAGCGTGTAGCCTGTACAGAGTTGCATCCGTGAGCAATATTCGCGAAAGGCCCTCCGTGAATGAATGCAGGGTTATTTTCGAGTGTCTGCGCTAAATTCGGTTTGATTGCGTCCTTCAGCAATGCGGACATAGCTCCTTCCGCGTGAATGTCATGTACGGTTACGGGTTTCTGGTCGTAAGTGTAAGCGATAACCATTCGGCCAAGTCTTGCCTTCAAGTCCATTAAATCCGATGCGAGACAGAAGATTGCCATTACTTCAGATGCAACTGTAATATCAAAACCTGATTCGCGAGGCACACCGTTAGCTGTTCCTCCGAGACCGATAATGATATTCCGCAGTGCACGTTCATTGAGATCCATTACTCTCCTGAATACGATTCTTCGTGGATCAATATTGAGTTCATTTCCCTGCTGAATATGATTGTCGAGCATTGCCGCGCATAAATTATGTGCCGTTGTAATTGCGTGAATGTCTCCTGTGAAGTGAAGGTTTATATCTTCCATTGGGATGACCTGTGCGTAACCTCCTCCTGCTGCACCTCCTTTTAGTCCGAAACTTGGCCCTAACGATGGTTCTCTCAATGCAGCACATGCACGTTTGCCGATTCGATTCAATCCGTCTGTGAGACCTACGCTCGTTGTAGTTTTGCCTTCACCTGCGGGAGTTGGAGTGATTGCCGTAACGAGAATCAATTTGCCATTTGGTTTGTCTTTGAGATTCTTCAATACTGACGGAGAAATTTTAGCTTTGAATTTTCCGTAGCATTCTAAATCATCTTCAGCGATTCCCAACTTTGCAGCTACGTTTATGATATTTTCAGGGTGAGCTGCCTGAGCAATTTCTATATCGCTTAATACTGCCATAATTCTTTATTCTTCCTTTCATGATAAGAATTAAACCAGTATTCTATCAGACACATCAAGATATTCTAATATGCCCCCGATGCTTTGAACACTACCGGCACTGTCTTGAATATCAGCTTTAAGTCTTCAGTTATGCTCATGCGTTCAATATAATCTAAATCCATTTCAATCCATTCTTCCCATTTCACATTTGCTCGTCCGCTTACCTGCCAGTAACATGTTAATCCTGGCTTAACTATCCATCTCTGTTTGTCATAGTCGCTAATCTCTTCCGTGTTCACTGTCATAATTGGTCTTGGCCCTACAACCGACATATCACCCTTAAAAATATTCCATAGCTGAGGCAGTTCATCTATGCTGTACTTTCTGATAAACTTTCCGACTTTCGTTATTCTCGGGTCATCCTTTATCTTGAATGCGTGCCCGGTCTGTTCGCTGTTCTTGAGTAAATTTTTCAGCAAGTCATCTGCATTTACCTTCATGGATCTGAATTTCACCATCTTGAATGTCTTCATGTCTTTTCCCCAGCGTTTTGCAGTGTAAAATACCGGGCCTCTGTCTTCGAGTTTGATTGCGATTGCTGTTACCAGAAATACAGGAGAGAGAAGGAGCAATGCCAGTCCCGATGAAAGAATATCGAACATACGCTTTATGAACTTGTAGACTATGCTCTTCTTTGCATACACGTCTTTCATGTTCTGTCTTGATGTTCCTGTTCCTGATTCATCAGATGCATAAGCTGCCTTAGCCTTGAAGACGCGAAAAAATTCCGGAAGTCCTGAAGATAATACATGCCTTAGTGAATATCTGAGTGCGAGATTAACCGCAAAGAACAATGCAAGACTGAGGACTATTACGCTCAATGATGAATGCACTTCACTGGTGAATGAGAACAGAACACTCAGGAATGACACGAGGATATATGCACGCCTCAGAGAAACTTTTTCATGCCTGAATGTTTGCCTGAGAGATTCAAATCCATACAGTGAATTAAACACGAAGCATACGATTATGATTCCAGACAGGAAAACGCGAACCTCAAACGTGAGATGCTCAGAGAAGATGAAGAGTGAAAGAGAAAGAATGAGCTGATGAATGAGAACATCAAGAGAAGCCTGAATGAAAGATGATGCGAGATTCAATGCTCTCAGTGTGAGGGGAGACATTTTCATTCTTATGCCTCCCCATAAAAAAACGCCCGCCCAGACACTAACGGTGAACGTTTTTCATCTATACTTAATGAATCTACCTGTTCTAAAAGACAAAAAAAAATTAGTGATGTGATGTGATGTGATGTGATGTGAAATTATACATACTAATCATTGCGATGTCAAGACCTTTCGTAAAATATTTTATGATATTATTGGAATTATATCATGATTTCCCGGAAACATTTCTGCTAGTATGCTCCTGTTCCCTTGAAGACAGCCTTAACTGTCCTGACAAGAATGATAATATCAAGCCACACTGACCAGTTATGAATATAATACAGGTCATACTGTATCTTCTGCTTGTAACTTCCCACATCATTACGTCCGCTCACCTGCCATAATCCAGTCATGCCTGGCTTAACGTGAAATATCTGTCTTGCTGTCCTGTATCCATAATACAATTCAATCTCCTTCTGAACAATCGGACGAGGCCCTGTGAGGCTCATCTCACCTTTAAGGACATTGAATATCTGCGGAAGTTCATCAAGGCTTGTACGTCTCAATAGCTTTCCTATCTTCGTGATTCTTGGGTCATTCTTAAATTTGAATGACTCTTCAAATTCACGTTTCAATTTCTCATCTTTCATCATTTCCTTCAGAACTTCTTGTGCATTCGGAATCATGCTCCTGAACTTGTAGAGATAAAACGGTTTCAAATTACGTCCGATTCTCTCATGCCTGAACAATATATCTCCGTTATCCTCGTGTTTAATCTTAACGGCAGCATATATCATGAACGGTGAGAAGAGTAACAGGGCCGCAAATCCTCCGACGTAATCCATAATGCATTTAATGAATCGATTCATTGGGTTCAATAGTCCCTGTGAAGCTGATATTATCGGCAGGCCGTCAATGCTTCTGATTGATGCTGTGTATGTGTTGAGCATATACATATCTGGAATATATAACACTCTGTTCACGTTATCTTCAACCATATTAAGAATGTCCGCGAGAGTTTTACGTGATGCTGTTGGGATTGCGATTACTGCTTCATCTGCATGAACATCAGACTGTATACGCTGAAAGTCTTTTAGTCTTCCAAGAACAGGAACACCCGCAATGATTTTGCCCTGCTTGCCTTCATCGTCATCAACGAACCCTATTACCCTGCGCGATATGAACGGAGATTTTGCGATACTGCCTGCGAACATTTCACCTGCCTCACCAGCTCCTACAATTATGACTGAAGTTGAAAGGAGGCCAAGTGAGAATAGAATGTATCTGAAGAAATATCTTGCGGTCAACGTTACTGTAATGAAGAGAGCGATCGCAATGATGAAAGATACAAAGGGTATTTGGAATTTATTTGCGTATAGGAACAGGACATTAACGAGAAAGATTAACAGCATTGAACGTAAGACTGCGCTCATCTCATCATGAAACGTCCATAACCTGAATCCATAGAGCTTACAGAACAAAAAGAATGCGGACATTGTTCCCGTTAAGAATGCACGAATCTCAAAAGTTAAAGACGTTTGCATCAACGAGAGACATAAATTGTATAGTATAATATCAAGAATAACTTGAAATATTGAGAATGTAAATCTTAGTGCACGGCGGATTTTTGGTGATAAAAATGGCTGTGAGCTGTGAGCTGTGAGCTGTGAGCTGTGAGCTGTGAGCTGTGAGCTGTGAGCATTATACACGGAATTTTCTGTCATTGTCAATTTCCTTTCTGAAATGAAAATCAAAAAAACAGCGGGAGAAATTTTATCCCCCGCAAGTGAATGCAAATCTGATAAATCATTCCTGATGAT
Source organism: uncultured Synergistales bacterium (assembly GCA_905235735.1). GTDB lineage: Bacteria > Synergistota > Synergistia > Synergistales > Aminobacteriaceae > JAFUXM01. Next base: position 53,204 of record CAJOMU010000001.1, on the reverse strand, counting down.
GTGCAAGCATAACTGCACCTGCAATCGACAATAATTTTGCTCTCGGTGAATCCGCTCTGCTCGTGAGTACTACGGGTGCTGATGCTCCGATGATTAATCCTGCTGTCTCACTTCCCTTTGCGAAGAAGCTGATTGATTTCGCGAGTGCATTTCCGACTTCAATCTGAGGAACAAACAACACGTCTGCATGTCCTGCAACTGCGGATTTGATGTGCTTGATTCTCGCGGCTTCCTCATCAATTGCGTTGTCGAGTGCAAGAGGCCCATCAACTATGCAGTTCTTGATCTGTCCGCGTGCATTCATCTGAACGAGTGCAGTTGCGTCTAACGTGCAAGGCATATCGGGGTTCACCATTTCGACTGCGGCAAGACATGCAACCTTCGGGGTCTCAACGCCGAGTGAACGCGCAAAGTTGACTGTGTTCTGAACGATGTCAGCTTTCATCTTGAGGTCAGGATACATATTGAATGCACCGTCAGCGATGAAGATTACGCGGTCATATCCGGGAATCGAATGGAAGTAGCAGTGTGAGATTGCTCTCTTGCCTACGCGTAATCCGACTTCTTTGTTCAGCATTCCGCGAAGGAAATTGTCCGTGTGAAGCTGACCCTTCATGTAAATATCCGCACGCTTTGATGATACTTCGGTTACTGCCACGATTCCGCAGGCTGCTTCATTCGTCTCAGGGATGATGTGATAGTTTGCTTCTGCTGCTCCTGCTTCGGCTATGCAGGCTTTGACCTTCTCAGGATTGCCTACGAGTGTTGCATCAACGAGTCCCATTTTGCGGGCTTCTTCGATTGCTGAGATTAGTCCTGCATCCTCTGCCATTGCTACCGATATGCGCTTACGTCCCTTCTCTGCACATAACTTCGTTGCTTCCTCGATTAACTGCGACAATGAACGAATCTGTTCCATGAAAATTTAACCTCCTGAATGAATTTTATTTGTCTCTATGAAAACTTCAGAACATTACGCTCTGAAGATATTTCTCTTGTTCATGTATATTATTCAAGCCATCTCTCAAGATATTTCGTGTAAAGCTCAAAGAGTTTCTTCGTAACTTTTCCTGGTTTACCGTCTCCGATTGTTATTCCGCCTATCTTCACAACAGGTACTATCATCTTTATGCTTCCCGTAACGAATGCCTCTGATGAAACAGAAAGTTCCGACCATAACGGACATCTCTCAATGACATTAAAACCGTTTTCTCTCAAAAGTTCAATCACTGCACTCCTCGTTGTACCTTTGAGAACTCTCGTTGTAGGTGCAGTGAGTATCGTTTTGTCATTCAGAACAAGAAAGAAGTTGCTGTGTCCTGCTTCAGTTATCTCACCGTTCGGACAGTAGAGAATCTCATATGCTCCCGAAGGCATCTTGTATGTCGCACGGTAATTCACGCTCTTCACTTCCGGGTTATCGCGTCCGAACGTTACAGGTTCAAGAACAACTCCGCGTTCACGTTCTTCTGGTGTAATCAGTCCTGCATTGTCGAAAATCACAAAAAATCTCGGCTCAGGGAAACATCCTTTTTCAGAATCAAAATAATCTCCGCCGGTAAGAAACGTTCTTATTCTTACATCATGGCCTATCTTCGCAATTCCTTCACGCACGATATTCTTCATGTACTCAGCATCGGGAATATTCGCAATCCCGGATTCTTCTGCACTCTTTATGAATCTATTCATGTGTGGTGTGAGCATTAAGGGCTTGAGATTGAATGAAGCAAACGCCTCGAACACTCCTACACCACGCTGAATGATTAAATCTGACATTGGAAGTTTCGCGTCTTCTGGTTTAAGAAACTCGCCGTTCATAAAACATAACAGCATAATCAAATATCACCTTTCTTCATTTCTTCGGAACATCTTTAGGTCTGTCAAAAGGATCTGTATTTATATTCTGTCCGAATGATGCGGGCCTGTCCGAGAATGCATTGATGAGCAGTGAAATCCCAATCTCATCATCACCGTCAACTGTCCTGTCATTCTTGTAGTGCAAATCCCACGTCATGCAATCCGTTACCCATTGAATACTGTAATACACTTCATCAATCATGCTTTCATCCAAATCATAACTGCCTCGTACAGACGTATATACTTCGCGGCCAAGAGGAAAACGAATCTTTTGATGTATCCTTTCACGTTCACGGTACAAATCCCATTGCATTGGACTTTCTCCCCAGACATATTGACGTTCGTATCCTGTTCCGAATTCAAATGCACCTATAGTATATCGCACTCCTGTAAAACTCCTCAGCATTTCGTGGTCTGCATCTTCACGGTCATAGAACCATAATGAGCCTTCAGTGTTCGAGAACATTTCAACTGTTCCGACTCTATTCAATGGTCTCTCGAAGTAATGCCTGAAGCCCATTCCGTAACGTGATGTAATGTTATCATCATCGATGCCGTGAATAGTCTCAATATAACTTCCGAAGTCTGCGCGAAGCCTCAGCCATGAATACGATGATGTTTTTATCCATGGTGCCCATACCACAAATTCAGGTCTGCGGTCTAATCTGCCTTTGAATTTGTTCAGTGAGTCTTTACGGTCTGTGATGTATTCATTCTTGCTCCATCTGAGAGCTGCATCCCATCCCCTATGTGAGTAATTCAATGATGCATATGGTCTCCAAACTCTTTCGTCCCATACTTCATCCCATGAATTTTCAACTCCAATCGTAAATGAAAAATCATCGTTCAATTCCTGCTCAAGCTCAAACATTGACTCAAGTCCTGCCTCACTTGCATACGTAAGACCTATTGAGAGTGATCCTGTTTCCCAGCCTATAGTGCCTGTTATACCTCCGCCTGTGCCTTTGGTATCACTCCTCTGAAAGTACGGAAGGAATGAGTATGTCATTGCTCTACGTTTGAGACTTACGACATAATTCAGAGGTGATGTGAAGAGATACGTATTACCTAAATACACTCTTGGGTTCTTAGCGATTACTCTTTTACCTGGAATGAATGATATTGTCTTGGATTCTAATCTGTAGTGAGGGTGATCAAGTGCGCATGTTGTGAGTGATACCTGTCTCCATTGTACGATATAGTCTTCAGGGTTACCTGTAACTAGTCCGCGTTCCTCTGCAAGTTCCCAAGGGATAACGTCAATCTCTCCTCCTGAGACGTATAACACTCCGCGATTCTCTCCTAACTGAACACGTGTTGAAGGGCCGGTTAAGATTCCTTCTCTGCTGTTGAGATCATAATCGAGCTGATCGCCTCGCAAGTATCTGTTTGCATACTTAATCGTAACTTTCTCATTCGGCAGTGGCATTGCCTGAACTTTCTGGGTATCTGCATTGTATTCTATGCGTTCGGCCTCTATGGTCGTGTCCTTGTATCGAAGTACTGCATTTCCTTCAGCTGTAGCGTAACCTGTATCATCATTAAAAGATACTCGATCTGCATTGAGGGTTACGGTGTCAGATTCGGATGTGGAGTGTGAAATATTTTCATCTAATATCTCACTGGATTCTTCGACATAATACTTTTCATATTCAGCAGCATACAGAGCATAAAGATTGTGATTCAGAGAGAGCAGAACTGTGAGCAATAATATTATTCTTCTAAAGGTTTTAGCCATTGGATTACGCCTCCATGATCTAATAATATCACGCCGCTGTTATCCATGCTTGCATTAGGTGCTTTCAATGAGAGTTCCTCATCATAAATTGTGAGACCTTCAGGGAAAGTGAGTGTATTATTTTTTTCCTGCCAGTTTAATCTTTTGCCTTCAAGATTCCATGTTCGGTTTTCATCTTTGAGTGTTCCGAGCAAATCTGTAATGCTTGCTTCTTTAACGTCATGCGAATATATTCCTTCACGTCCGAAGAAATACCATTCGCCTTTATCGCCGCTAATTTCTCTGCGAATGTCGAGTGATTTAACGTTTACTGTATCGCCGTCGCGGTCTAAGTAAGGAATTTTTATGCGCCACATATCACCAGAAACTTCACGTGATAGCTGAATATTCTCCATGATTACGGCAGGAAGATTCATGATACTTTCACGGAGGACATCAACATCGAGTTCCATATCACGCATAGCGAATCGAACGAGCACGACGAGACCGAGAAAGAGAAAGCACATAATGAATTTAGGACGAGATATTTTTATTTTCATGATAATTTAAGTGCTGTTGCTGTCCAGATGTTTAAAGTCCCTTCATGAATTCTTCAAGCGTAAGGTAATCTCCCTTTTTAGCGTTTTCACGTCCACGCCTGAGTCCTTCCTCTTCTTCAGGTGTAAGCGGAGCATCTGCCCAGCTGTCATCGTCATCATCAAGAACGATATTGCCGGTCTTAACAGTTCTTTCAGTTTCTATTGCTGCTGTAGTCATTTAATTGAGTCTCCTTTAATTTACATGTTATTGTTGCTGTCCAGCACACTGACATTCTCGAATTATTGTGCCATGTGTGCTGGATAGAACATATTATTTCACTGTTTCATAGTCTTTCGCTTGGTTCACCTGCTGAGTTCCTCAAGGCGTTGGAGTGCGTCTGTGCCTTTGAGCTTGTAATTTTCGCGTGCGTAATCAACGGCCATTTTGCCCCTGTTGTTTTTCTCATTGACGTATGAGCCTGCGTCAATGAGAGCGTTGACGATTTCTGTATTGCCACTCAATGCTGCCAGTATAAGCGCAGTATCGCCGTCATAGTCCTTAGCGTTGACAGCAGCCCCAGCCTTGATGAGTGCATTGGCGATTTCTGTATGGCCCCTTGCTGCCCACATAAGCGCAGTCACACCGTTATTGGCCTTAGCGTTGAGGTCAGCCCCAGCCTTGATGAGTGCATTGGCGATTTCTGTATGGCCATGAGATGCTGCCCGCATAAGCGCAGTATGGCCGTAATTGCCCTTAGCGTTTACATTAATCCCTGAGTTTATAGCCTCAATTACCCCCTTAGTATCCCCCTCTGTGCACATGTACATAAACTGCTGTTCAGCGATTGTTTTCCACCTGAATGATGCGCCCCATGACAGTACAGACATTACTGCGAGCAGAAAAACGGAAACAACGATTAACATTTTTCGGTTAAACATGATAATAAACCTCCTGAATTAAATTTGAAGTGCAAAATTTTACCATGTTTTATAGTTTTCGCTTGGTTCACCTGCTGAGTTGCTCAAGGCGTTTGAGTGCGTCTGTGCCTTTGAGCTGGTAATTTTTGCGTGCGTAATCAACGGCCATGTTGCCCTCGTTGTCTTTATGTTTAACGTATGAGCCTGCGTCAATGAGAGCGTTGACTATTTCGGCGTTCGTCCCAAATTCGCTTGCGGCATAGATTAGTGCTGTCTTGCCTTCCATATCGGTTAAATCGTCAGCCCCAGCCTCGATGAGCACATTGACTGTTTCTGTACCATAGCTTCTACTTGCTGCCACCATAAGCGCAGTCTTGCCGTAATCGTCCTTAGCGTTGACATCAGCCCCAGCCTTTATGAGTGCCTTGGCGATTTCTGTAGAGCAATAGTCTGCTGCCCACCTAAGCGCAGTCCAGCCGAATTCGTTCTTAGCGTTGACATCAGCCCCAGCCTTGATGAGTGCATTGGCGATTTCTGTATGGCCCCTTGCTGCCCGCATAAGCGCAGTCTCGCCGTAATCGTCCTTAGCGTTGACATCAGCCCCAGCCTTGATGAGTGCATTGGCGATTTCTGTATGGTCTTTCTCTGCTGCCCACATAAGCGCAGTATAGCCGTAATGCTTAGCATAGCCATAGCCGTAATTGTCCTTAGCGTTGACATCAGCACCAGCCTTGATGAGTGCATTGGCGATTTCTGTATGGCCAATCCTTGCTGCCTCCATTAAAGCCGTCCTGCCGTCATTGGTCTTAGCGTTGACATCAGCACCAGCCTTGATGAGTGCATTGGCGATTTCTGTATGGCCTTTCTCTGCTGCCTCCATTAAAGCCGTACTGCCCCATTTGTCCTTAGCGTTGACATCAGCACCAGCCTTGATGAGTGCATTGGCGATTTCTGTATGGCCTTTCTCTGCTGCACACATAAGCGCAGTAGTGCCGACATTGTTCTTAGCGTTGAGATTAGCTCCTGAGTTTATTGCATTGATAACACCCTGAGTATCCCCCGCTTCGCACATGTCCAAAAACTGCTGGTCGGAGATTGTTTTCTTCTTGAATGATGCGCCCCATGACGGTACAGACATTACAGCGAGCAGAAAAACGGAAACAACGATTAACATTTTGCGGTTAAACATGATAATAAACCTCCTGAATTAAATTTGAAGTGCAAAAATTTTACCATATGACACGCCACGATGAACCTTCTCGCGTAACTCCCAGCGTCCTCGTTACTACTGACCTGAACACTAATGTCTTCCTCGTCGTGATTACCTTCGCTCGTTCCTCTCCAATCCAGTCTATTCTATAGTCGCTCTTGAGGCCCGAACGAAATCCTGAATCCTTCGCTATCTCCTTCGCAAAATTTTCTCGCGAGATTATCTTCTTTGAATTCTCTGATAACATATCATACATCTCATTCGGATTGTTATTCGACCATAACGTCAGAAATTTCCTCAGAACATTTTCACGGCTCACATATGCGTTGTCGATATTGGTCGGTCTTGCTGTCGTCAATGCAGGTGGATTGCTTCTCACATTCACATCATTGCTTCCGCGTTCTCGCACTGAATTCACGAAATCGGCCATGTCGTTTGAACTTTCCTGAAAGAGCGGCTGAACTGGTCTCGGTGGTATTGCTGGCGGAGGCGGCGGTGTAGGTTTGGGTTTAGGCTTTGATCTTACTGCGGGTTCTCTCTTCGGTATGTTCACTACTACAACTTCAGGTTTCTTCTCTTCTTTCGGAGGCGTAACAGGTTCAGGAGGTGAGAATGAAAATATTCGTTCGGTTCGTCCCATTCCGTTTAACGCTATAACATAATCCTTGTTGCTTTGCTTCGGAAAGAACACCAGACCTTGAACGATTCCCTGAGACGGATTATCGAGACTGTTATCATATCGCGTCGGCTTTATGCGTTCTCCTATCGATGATAGCAATGATACATTATCACGTACAGGCGACAAATTAACCGGCCTTGCACCAAATGAATATATGCTGACTAAAAATGTCTCTGATGAATCAAGTTTCAGTTCAGACACAAAATTTCTTCTGAACCTCTCACGTTCCGCATCACTCATTCCCGAACGTAACGCTTCTGATTCCGTCCATGCATCTACAATCTCATCAGGATAATGCACTATCCACACGAAACAGTCCTGTCCCCAATGCGAAGATGTCCAGCGTTCAAGAATTCTTATTGTCTCATCTGAAGCATCAAGTGCATATGCTGAATGTGAAAGCGTAAAAAAAATACCCGCCGTAAAAATTACAGCGAGTAATGATATTCTCTTCTTCATGTTATCTTACCTGTTGTTCTGGAGGAAGTTCAAAGTCTCCTCCTGTAGGTGTATTCGCTCCGTATGCATTCTTGTTGAATACATCTCCCTTGATTATCGTATCTCTTTCAGGATTATTATACGTGCCCGTTGATGATGAATCATTCTGAGGCTGCGGTGTCGTAATCACTGGCTCGGTAACCTGAATGCTCGATGGGATTGGGTATGCTGACACAACAATATCTCCTGATGTCTGAAGGAATGTAACTGAACCTGCCGGAATCTTTATCGAGTTTCCACGAATGAATACCCCGCTTACAAGTCCAACAGGGCCAAGCAATGCAGCTCCTGCTATGCTCACTGCTCCTGCTCCTATTACTGCTCCTTCTCCCCTATCGCCTGCCTTGCGTGCTTCCTTGATTGCATTCTCCGATTCCTTCCCTACGAACACAAGCGGCTTCTGAGGCCCAAGAGGTCTTAATTCATTGAATGATAATCTCACCTCGCCAGGTATACCGAACATTCTCGGTCGTTTAACATCACGCACTTCTGTGATGAGCAATGAACCTGCTGGTGCAACCAGACATTGATTGACGATAATATCATTCGTAAGTTCAAGACGAACATAATCACCCTTCTTTGATTTTGCAGGGCTTAATTCATCCATAAACCTGAACTTCATTACCGTGTTTCCGGGAAGCAGTACGGGTCGTGCGGCTACAGGATCCATTACGAGAGTTGCAAGAAGGCTCTCTACTCTCATTACGATTGGATTTCCGTTTCTTGATGCTCCTGTGAGATTCACTTCAAGGTCTTCAAGTCTTCTTGTCGCTGATTCTGATGCTCGTATCCTTTTGTTCACTACCCATTCAGCAACGCCGAGCTTGAACATCATCGAAGGCTGTTCATCTGTTCCAATCTCAAGGAACGTTAATATTGCCGCGTGTCTCTCCGCTATCGTTCCCGGAAGACTGCGGCCAAAAAGGTCTTCTTCAACTTTTCCGAGCCTCTCGATTAGTCCTCCCTTTGCTACATAACCGTATACTACCTGCTCTATCCGTGCCATCATCTGACCCGATGAACCATCAACAGGACTAGGATCAGGATCAGGTACACCCTCAGACGCAAGACATACTGAAGATGTGAACGCTAACATTAATGCCAGAAGAATTTTTGCTGTCCTCATTTTATCGCCTTATACCTCCTTTACCCTTTGCCTCATATATTTTATCGATGCGTTTATGAATCCATCAAACAATGGATGTGGTCTGACTGGTCTCGATTTATATTCACCGTGAAACTGACATCCTACGTACCAGTTATGATTTGGCAATTCAACTATCTCAACTAAATCACGTTCTCTGCATACACCTGCAACCTTCAAGCCTGCATTCTCTAATCTCTCACGGTATGCATTATTGAATTCGTAGCGGTGTCTGTGTCGTTCAGTGATTCGATTCGTTCCGTAAACTTTTGCAGCATTTGTTCCCTCTGTGATGTCGCAGGGATATTCGCCTAGTCTCATTGTTCCGCCTAAATCATGAAGATGTTCCTGTTCTTCCATTAAATGAATCACGGGGTGAAGTGTTGACGGGTTCATCTCCTTGCTGTGAGCGCAATTAAGTTTGCATACGTTTCTTGCGAACTCAACAACCATCATCTGCATTCCTAAGCATATTCCGAAAATGGGAACGTTATTCTCACGTGCATACTTGGCCGCAAGTATCATACCTTCAACGCCTCTCACGCCAAATCCTCCTGGAATCAGAATTCCGTCTGCAAAGCTCAGAATTTCTTCAGGGTCTCCCTGTTCAATGTCTTCTGATTCAACAGATACTATGTTCACCTTCACGTTATGCGCTATGCCTGCATGATGAAGAGCCTCAACAACACTAAGATATGCATCCTTATGCTGAACATATTTTCCGACGAGTGCAATCTTCACTTCTTCGGGAGCGTTCATGTATCTGTCTGAAACTCTTTGCCAGTCGCTAAGGTCGGGTTCATTGTCGAGAGGCAATCCCAAGTTCTTCAGAAGCAATGTGTCTAATCCCTGCCGGTGAAGACTTAAAGGCACATTATAAATTGTAGGTTCATCTTTAACTTCAATGACCGCTTCAGCAGGAACATCACAGAACAATGCAATCTTGCTCTTCATGCCTCCGTCAATCGGATGGCTCGTTCTGCACACAAGTATGTTCGGAAGTATGCCTATGCGTCTGAGTTCCTGAACACTATGCTGTGTTGGTTTGGTCTTGAGTTCCTTTGCGGCTTCAAGATAAGGAATGAGCGTTACGTGACAGTACACGACATTCTCACGCCCTACACGCACTGCCATTTGTCTTATTGCTTCGAGGAACGGCTGACTTTCAATGTCTCCAACTGTTCCGCCAATCTCAACAATCAGAACATCAAGTCCTTCACCTGCATGAATGATTCTGTCCTGAATCTCATTCGTTATGTGTGGAATGACCTGAACAGTTCCTCCGAGATAATCACCGCGACGTTCCTTTTTGATTACGCTTGAATATATTTTACCTGTCGTGATTGAATTGCACTCGCTCAATGTCTCATCTATGAACCTCTCATAGTGTCCTAAATCCAAATCCGTCTCTGCTCCGTCATCAGTAACAAAAACTTCGCCATGTTGAAACGGATTCATTGTTCCTGCGTCAACATTGAGATACGGATCTATCTTCAGGATTGAGACCTTGAGACCGCGTTTCTTCAGGAGCGTACCAGTTGAACCGGCCGTTATTCCTTTTCCTAGTGATGATACTACTCCGCCTGTGATGAATACGTATTTTGACATTTTACCTTCCAAGATATTTTATCGGGTTTACGGGGCTGTTTCCGTTGCGAACTTCAAAATGCAGGTGCGGCCCTGTTGAGCGTCCTGTTGTTCCTATCTTCGCAACGATTTGACCTTGTGATACGTTTGCTCCCTTTCCTGCCAGGAGCGTACTGCAATGTGCATATAACGTTGACTGTCCGTTTGAATGCTCAACTACAAGAACTTTTCCGTAGCCTCCCATCCAGCCGGAATATACTACTCTTCCTGATCCTGCCGCCTTAATCGGATCATTCCTGCCTGCCTTAATGTCGATGCCCGTATGAAAATCTCTGCGTCTCGTTATAGGGTGCTGTCTCCATCCGAACGGACTGTTTATTCTTCCCATTATCGGCCATCTGAATCCACTTCCTGTCCTCCTAACTGCAACTTCTCCTTTTGCAGGCTTATCTATCTTTTCAACTTTTGATGCGGGCTTCTCTTTTGCAGGTGCCTTCTTTGCGGGGGCAGGCTTCTTAGCTTCGGCTACTCTCACGTTATCATGATGTTCAATCAAACCTTCAGGACGTGCTCCGGGCAGGAAGATTTCATCATCTGTCTTTAGTCCGGCAACATCGACTTCAGGATTAACCTGACGAACTTTATTGAGACTTACACCGTAGCGTTTGCAGACTGCTTCAATAGTTTCACCCTTCTTCATGACATAGAATATGCCTTCCTGATTCGGGATTCGCAATATTGCACCTGGTCTCAGTCTTGCGGAAGTCTTGAACGTATTACTTCCCACAAGTGTATCAAGCTCTATGTTCTGTGAGTTCGCAATTGACCATAGAGAATCACCCTGAGCAACAACATATGATTTCACCTTCAGAGGTTCAACGACTTCTTTTGTTGCTGCAACTCTCATCTGTCTGGTTCTCACTTCATCTAATGTGTCTTCAATTTTGTCTGAGTCATTTGGGATAAGTAAAAGCTGATTTTCTGAAAGTCTGTTTGCGTCTTTAAGTCCGTTTGCCCTGAGGATGTCCTGTGCAGTGATGTTTCCGTGTTCCTTCGCAATGTCCGATAGTGTTTCTCCGCTCTTCACTATGTGTTCCTTCCAGAACGGGCCTGTTTCCTCAAGCACTGGCTGTTCAACTTGAATGTCTGGTGCGTGCTTTATCGGAATGTCATTATCTTCTTCTGCATCTTCAGGAAGTTTCGTTCCGTCATTCTCACGAGTTAATTGTATGCTCTCGTAATCCGATAAGTATTTGGGTAAAGGGCCGAACTCCTCAATCACAGTGCCGTTATTCTTCGCTAAAAGATATTGGCTCTCTCGTTCAATTGGATCTTTGAGGTGTGCTTCAAGTTCCGTTACTTCTACTGTTATTAGATTGCCGGTGATTAGATTCTCGTCTGCGTTATCTCCCCATGCTGCCGTTACGCCGGTATCAGGTGAGAAATTGAAGTGTCCTGCGGAAAACATCAGGAATGAAGCTAAACCGAATGTCAGACCTACTATTAGACCAAACGCCCAGCAGAAACCTACAGATGCTCCTGCGTGATTATTGTGGCGTGAATTCCCCTTGTTGTTACGTGATACCTTTACGTAAGAAGATGAATTCATCTGCCTCTCTCTACCTGATTTCAAAAATATTCCTCCCGACCTGCCGCCGCAAAATTAAAATATACGATTAGCTACGACATATTAAATTTTTATGATACCTTTCAAACCAAATTGTTAAATCAAACATTGAATATAAGTATTCTAGCATAATTCAGTATCACATGAAATACCTAATCACTAATCAATAGCCTTCAATGACCGTGAGAACTGCCGTATACTCCGCAAATTTGGGGCTATTATAACACAGCACTTTTAAAGACTATGACAGTGATTCATTCATTTCATCTTCAACCCATGATGACCATACGCGTCTTAGTCTGTCAGATAGTCTTTTTGTGAGTGAAGTTGATAGTCCTGCACTGTTCACAGAGACTGCAACGTTATGATGTGCAATCAATGATGGGAAGAAGAAATCACATTCACTCTGATTATCAGAGACATTAACGGGTATTCCTTTTGACTTCGCGATGTCATGAATGAACTTGTTGGTCTCTCTTGAATCCGTTGCGGCAATCACAAATATGAATCTTGAATCTATATCTTCAGGTTCAAACGCTCGTTTTATTTTCTCTGTGCATTCTGGAAAGTCATCAATGAAATCACGACTCACAGCATGAACTTTAGCTCCGCATGTCAGTAACGTATTTGCTCTTCGTGATGCTATATGTCCTCCTCCGATGATGAGAACATCCTTATCATGAATATTAATCATCATGGGGAAAAATGGAGGACGAGATTCGTTATGCAAGATGATGAAGTCTCCTTGTGAAAAAATTTTTGTTATCATAATAACATTCAATAACTTTCAGGAGGTGTTTATGATTATGAGGAGAAGATTATGTTTTGCGATTCTGATTCTGATTCTGTATTGCGGAATTTCTGAGGCGTTAATACGCGACGGAAGTATCAGAGGCAAATCGGGATTATCATTCAGCAGTATAAGTTACAGTTTCAGGTCGCTTGATGTAACAATCAGAAACAGAACGAAATATAACGTGAATTTCGGAGGCACTATGATATTTCGTGATAAGAACTATAAGGTCATAGCGAAGGCCGAACTAATGAACGCGAGGATAAAAAGACATTCATCAAGGCAGTATAAGGCATTCTTCAGTTATGGCAGTGGACATGAGGCAGAATCGGCGAAATATCTTGACTGGGAGTTCTGATATGAATTGAAAATTTAAGTATGGGAGGATAAATCATTGGATAGGTACGAGAAGATAATATATTGGTCTGAAGAAAACAACAGATTCATTGCAGAAGTTCCAGAACTGCCCGGATGCATGGCCGACGGAGAGACAGAGATAGAAGCATTAGAGAACGTGAGCATAATAATATCTGAATGGATAGAGACCGCTGAAATTACAGGCCGTGAGATTCCTGTTCCATCTGGAAAATTGATGTATGCATGAGGAACTGACAAAATGAGAAAACTTTTATGCGCATTAATCCTTCTTGCCTGCATGTCATCATCTGCAATCGCATCAAACAGTTCTGACGCATTCATGTCGCTTAAATTCGGACTGAAGTATGAACGTGTTCAGAAACGCATGGAGAGGAGCGGAGCAAAATCAACAATTCCTAGAAAAGAGACTTTAACAATGGAAGGTATGTTTGAAGGTTATCCCGCAATCTTCGTGTTCGGATTCTATAAGAACAGTCTCCTTAAATCAAAAGCAGTATATCTTCTCAGTCTCGGCGATAAGAACAGAGATGCAAATTTCTATGATGCACTTCGGAGATCATACAATGCGTTTTACGGTTCAGGCCATGAGACCCCAACAGCAAGTACCCGCGACAAAAAGAAACTGATGTTACGAAACGTATGGACACCAGACAGATATACGACCATAACACTGACGTATAACCCTGAGATGTCAAAGAAGTTACCTGGAACATCAATAAGCAGTCGTTTCATTCAATTGATACATACATACAGTAAGTGGGACTGAGAGACAGAATAAATCCCTCAACCATAAAAGGCTGGGGGATTTTATGTTTATGCTTCTATGACCGTTCCATATGATGAACAGTTCAGAACGAAGAAATGTGATGCAGCTCCTCCGTCCGTGAATATTCTGCACATCGCCTGAGATAATTTACCCGCAAGGCCATGAACGATAGCTATCATTGTAGGGCCTGAACCAGATATTGCAGTCGCAACGCAGTCAGGGTGATTTGCAATCTCACTGAAGAATTTCTCACCAGTTGAACCAGGAAACAGTTTCGCTCTATGCGGCTGATGAAGTCTGTCCTCCATTCCAACACGAAGCAAATCCCAGCGTCCCATTGCCCATGCAGCACATAAGATACTCGCATGACTGACATTGAACACTGCATCACGGAACGGAACACTCTCAGGAAGAATCCTTCTTGCGTCTTCAGTGTGAACTTCAAAGTCTGGGACTGCGGCGATAACATTCAGGTCATCGGGTAGTGCAGGAAGCCGGACATAACGCAATGATTCTCCGTCCCAGCATGAAACCGTCATGCCTCCGATGTAACACGGAACTACATTATCAGGATGTCCTTCTATCTTCGTCATCACTCGCAGTAATTCAGCTTCAGGAAGATTCAGACCAGACAGAACATTTGCGAGAACTACACCTGCAACTACAGCAGTAGATGAACTTCCTAGTCCGCGATTCAACGGCACTGCATTACAGCTCTCGAATGCAAATCCTTTTACAGGTACGTTCCATTCATTACATGCCTTGATGTAGCTCGTAACAAGCATATTCTTTCTCGCATCTTTGAGTTCATCAATGCCTTCACCAGATACTTCGCACGTGTATTCTCCTTCAGGCAAAATCTCTTTGACCGTGAATATATTGTAGAGTGTTAATGCCATTCCCAGAGTGTCGAAACCTGAACCTAAGTTTGCAGTTGTAGCAGGAACTTTCAGACGTATCATTTCGACTCAAGCACCCGCATTAATTCTTCGAGTGTATCATTAATCTCTATTGGCTTTCCGACTTGCGACATGGCCGTATCGGGGTCTTTAAGTCCGTTTCCTGTGAGTATCATCGTTACTGTTATTCCTTCTGGCAGTCTTCCCTCACGTTTCAGCTTCATCAATCCCGCAAGTGGTGCACATGATGCAGGCTCTGCGAAAACTCCTCCTTCAGATGCAAGTAATCTCTGAGCTTCAAGAATTTCATCATCAGTTACGGAATTGAATTCACCATGCGACTCACTAACTGCCGCACGTGCTAAGTGTGCACTAACTGGATTTCCGATTCGTATTGCTGTTGCGATTGTCTCAGGGTTTGGACAGGGCTGATTCGTTACGAGAGGTGCTGCACCTGCCGCCTGAAAACCCATCATTCGGGGAAGCGAATCAATTTTGCCGAGCTTCTGATATTCATTGTAGCCTGCCCAATATGCTGATATATTTCCTGCATTGCCTACAGGGATTGCATGCCAGTCCGGTGCTTTTCCTAATACATCGCATATCTCCCATGCTCCTGAACGCTGTCCGATTAAACGATACGGATTCACACTGTTCACCATTGCACAGCCTGTTTTCTCTGCTCCTTCACGAGCGAGTTCAAGTGCTCTGTCGAAATTCCCTTTGACTGCGATAACCTTTGCTCCGTACATCAATGCCTGTGCAAGTTTCCCTAACGCTACCTTTCCCGCAGGCAGTAATACGAAACACGGTATGCCCTGTGAAGCTGCATATGCTGCCGCTGATGCTGAAGTATTGCCTGTTGATGCGCAAATGACTGCACGTTTACCTTCTTCGAGTGCTTTTGCGACCGCGAGAACCATTCCTCTATCTTTGAATGATCCTGAAGGATTGCAGCCTTCAAATTTTCCGTAAAGATTTATTCCGAGCCTCTTGTTGATTATTGGAAGAGGGATTAAAGGTGTCATTCCTTCTTCGAGATTCACGATTGGTGTTGCGTCTGTTACGGGTAAAAGTTCACGGTAATGTTTCAGTACTCCCATTATGATTATGCCTCCTGTTTGGTTATTTTGCGCTGATATAATACACTATCACGAGTTCATAAAAGGAGATTTATTCATCATGAAAGCTATTATGACGGTATCAGCTCATGACAGAGTAGGAATCATCGCAAGCGTTTGTACTCTCCTCTCTGACATGGGCGTGAACATTCTCGATTTAAATCAGACAGTCATGCAGGGAATATTCACCATGACATTGCTCGTTGATACATCAACATCAACTCATACATTCGACGAAATACGCTCGGCAATCATAGAACGCGGTGAATCAGAACAGCTCACTATTCACATTCAGCGCACGGATATTTTCGACGCAATGCACAAGGTATAAATCATCATGCTAAATATCTCAGACATAATGCAGACGGTCAGCATGATAGATCATCAGCACCTCGACATCAGAACTATCACTCTCGGAATTTCTCTTTATGACTGTGCACACTCGGACATAAAGACATGTGCAAGGAAGATTTACGACAAGATATGCATGAAGGCAGAACATCTTGTAGAAGTTGGGAATGAAATTGAACGCGAGTACGGAATTCCTATCATTAATAAGAGAATATCAGTAACACCCATAGCGAACATTGCGGCATCATGTGAGAGTGAAGATTATTCCGTGATTGGCCATGCGCTTGATGATTCAGCGAAGACATGCGGAGTGAATTTCATCGGAGGATTCTCATCAATGGTTCAGAAGGGATTCACGAATTCGGATTTGCGTCTCATCAATTCAATCCCAGAGACGTTATCATCAACTGAGCTTGTATGTTCAAGTGTGAATGTCGCAACTACACGGGCAGGCATAAACATGGACGCAGTTGCAATAATGGGACGAATCATAAAACGCACTTCCGAACTCACAGCTAAAAATGACGGCATTGGATGTGCAAAGCTGGTGGTCTTCGCGAATGCAGTTGAGGATAATCCATTCATGGCCGGAGCTTTTCACGGTGAAGGCGAATCTGAATGTGTCATCAATGTCGGCGTATCTGGGCCGGGAGTTGTGTACCGTGCATTGAAAGATGTGAAAGGTGAGAGCTTTGATGTTCTTGCTGAGACGATTAAACGCACAGCCTTCAGAATAACTCGAATGGGTCAGGTTGTAGCTCATGCTGCTTCCGAACGTCTTAATGTTCCCTTCGGAATCGTTGACCTATCACTTGCTCCAACACCTGCACAGGGTGATTCAGTTGCGCGTATACTTGAGGAAATGGGGCTTGAGGTCTGCGGTACACACGGAACGACAGCGGCACTTGCATTGCTGAATGATGCAGTGAAGAAGGGCGGAGTTATGGCTTCAGGTCATGTAGGAGGATTATCAGGTGCATTCATTCCAGTCAGTGAAGATGAAGGTATGGTTGCGGCAGTCAATGAAGGTTCACTCACTCTCGATAAGTTAGAGGCCATGACCTGCGTATGTTCCGTTGGACTGGACATGATTGCGATTCCTGGTGATACGAGTGCAGATACAATTTCGGCGATAATTGCAGATGAGGCAGCGATAGGCGTAATCAACTCGAAGACTACAGCAGTGCGAATCATTCCTGCTCCGGGAAAGAAGGCAGGCGACACTGTAGAGTTCGGAGGGTTATTAGGGAGTGCACCTGTGATGAATGTGAAAAGTGAAAGTGCTCATGAGTTCATTGCAAGAGGAGGAAGAATACCTGCACCGATTCACAGTCTGAGAAATTAATTTTTCAGGAAGCATTCTGTTGTTGCTGTTATAATATTCACATTCAATTAATGTTTAAATCTTTGTTGCAATAAATGATAAGGAGAAAAAATTCATGAAGACTATCGGAATATTAACGCACTGGAATATTCCGAATTAGTGAAAGGATTATGACAAATGATTCGCAAAATTATAGAGAGTGTCTTAAGTTTCTTCTTACCCGGAGAAATTAGAGAAAGCAAGTACGTGTTATTTGATCGTCCAATTGCAAGATACAGATATTTCATCAATTATGTTAAGGCGTTAATAATGACTCCGTATTATAGGCTGCTCATGAGAATTTTCCGTCCTAGAAATATCATACGCAAGAAATATTACGTCTCAATTTGCGCAATATTCAAGGATGAAGGATGCTATCTTAAAGAATGGATTGAATTTCACAAGATAATTGGCATTGAACATTTTTACCTCTACAATAATTTTTCGTCGGATAACTATCTTGAGATTCTTGCTCCATATATAGACGCAGGTGATGTTACGCTAATCGATTGGCCTATTCCGCAGGGACAAATGTCAGCGTATCAGGATTGCTTCAATAAATTCAGAGACAATACGAACTGGTTAGCATTCATTGACATAGACGAATTCATCATCCCGAACTCTACAGACACGATCGGTGAATTCATGACGCAATTTGAGAATCGTCCCTCACTGTTAATCTACTGGCGGTTCTTCGGTGCATCAGGATTAATCGACAGGGATATTAACGGTCTCGTAGTTGAGGACTTTAAAGTTTGCTGGAAAAAATATTACACGACAGGTAAAATGATATTCAACACTGCGTATGATCTTGATGTAACTTACAGGAAGAACGGATACATGCATCTTATGTGGGGAGGGCACAGAAATGTCATGCTTCCTCCAGTGAACTGCTTCGGAAAATTAATCCTACAAGGCATTCACAATGTACCTATTGATGACCTTCCAATCCAGATGAATCATTATGTAACGAAATCCTACAATGAATATTTCAGCAAGAAATTCAAACGCGGAGATGCTGTTTACGCAATCAGTCATCATAATTCAGAATATTTCCTGTATCACGATAAAAGATCTCAAAGCATTGATCTTCACGCCTACAAGTATATTGTCCCTCTGAAATTAATAATGTCAGAACAGTCAGTATTATTGCATAATGGGGGGGGGGTAGAATTACTTAGTGCATATACGTTTATAAATGGAAATAACATGAAATTTGCCGCTTAATTTTAGTAGTTTGCGGAAATTTTGAAAGTCTGTATAATAGGTCGAAAATTTTTACAATTCAGTTAGGAGAGAGTATCCATGAATAGCATTATGGACACAATAATGTATTATAACGGGATCGTAAACAGCTTCGTCTGGGGTGCACCCGTTTTAATATTACTCGTTGGAACAGGAGTTTATCTGACCCTCTTATTAGGGCTTCCTCAGTTCAGATATTTCTTTGATGCAATGTCAGAGGTCTTCAGCTTCAGGAAGAACGGCGGCGAGGACAAATCAATCACATCGTTCGCGGCAATGGCTACAGCAATGGCAGCTACTGTAGGA
The DNA here is from genome assembly GCA_905235735.1 of uncultured Synergistales bacterium. Lineage (GTDB taxonomy): Bacteria > Synergistota > Synergistia > Synergistales > Aminobacteriaceae > JAFUXM01. Next base: position 34,206 of record CAJOMU010000001.1, on the reverse strand, counting down.
ACAGGAAACGTTGCAGGTGTAGCTACAGCTCTTCACTTAGGCGGGCCGGGCGCATTAGTCTGGATGTTAATATCAGCGGTCTTCGGTATGTGTACGAAGTTCGCAGAAGTTACGCTTGCTGTGCATTACAGACAGAAGGATGCACATGGAGACTGGCGCGGAGGCACAATGTACATCCTCGAAAAGGGAGCAGGAGAAGCATTAGGGTCAGGACTTGGAGCATTCTTAGGGAAAGTTCTCGCAATACTCTTCGCATTATTCGCATTCCTCGCATCATTCGGAATCGGTGCGGCAACTCAGGCTAACTCAGCGGCAGAAGCTATGTCAATGGGATGGGGAGTGAATCACCTCTACAGCGGAATCATTATGGCTGTTCTTGTTGCACTCGTCATCATCGGAGGACTGAAGAGCCTTTCAACCGTTACTACATACATCGTTCCGTTCATGGCCATATTCTACATCGGAGGAGCAGCATATGTTCTCATCATGAACGCCTCAATGATTCCTGAGACAGTATCAAGAGCAGTACATCTCGCATTCAATAACCCGTTAGAGACATTGCCCGGTGCACTTGCAGGCTGGGGAGTGAAAGAGGCAGTTCAGAGAGGAATTGCAAGAGGCGTTTTCTCCAATGAGGCAGGTATGGGTTCTGCCCCTATGGTACATGCAACAGCTAACGTTGAGCATCCAGTTCAGCAGGGCTTCTATGGAATATTCGAGGTCTTCATGGACACAATCGTTATCTGCACAATGACCGCTCTCGTCGTAATGGTAACAGGAACACTCACAAGCTCACCTGATTTGACTGGTGCACAGCTCACATTGAAAGCATTTGAGAACGCACTCGGTACACCTGGAAAGTATGTGCTCTCTGTTGGATTGCTTCTCTTCGCATTCACGACAATACTCGGCTGGTACTGGTACGCTGAGACCGCAGTAACGTATCTCTTCGGTGTGTGGTGCAAGCCATTGATGAAAGTTCTCTGGATAGTCATGATTCTAATCGGTGCGGCAGGCGGTCAGTTCATGGGAGCAGAAGGGAATCAGTTCCTCAATAACATTTGGGACATCTCAGATACGCTCAACGGATTAATGGCACTTCCAAACCTGATTGGTCTTCTCATTCTGTCTGTAACACTCAAGAGAATCGTTACGGATTACGATGAGAAATATGGTGTTCCAAGCGACAGATTGCTCTCGAAACCGCAGAAGGTTTTAGTTGCAAAAGTTCAGTGCATCGTCATCGGAGTTATTGCTGTCGTAATGGGCATGACTGGTTTCTTTGCATACCGTCAGTTATTCGCAAGTCTTGCTATCGTTCTTGGACTTTACACGGCATATAAGAGACAGACACTTTTGGGATTCCTTGCTGTAATTTTGGGAATTGCGGCGGCGGCCATGTAACTTAAATTAGAATTGAATCGTAATTCCTCTCCTTAATTTTTAGGGAGGGGAATTTTTTTATGCATATCACATTATATTCATACGACAATATATAATAGTCTTAAAATTTTTCAGGAGGTGCAGATTTCATTATGCCATTAAAATTTGTGAAAGTGATTTTGATTCTATCGTTAGTGTTCGCATTTTCAGGTCAGGCATTCGCATTATCAGCGTCAGACAGCATAAATAACTTCGCGTTCAATGCAGGAAGGATTATCGGAAAGGATTCAGGGAGCTACTTCTTTTCACCGTACAGCATAATATCAGCGTTCGGTATGGCATATGCAGGTTCAGCAGGAGATACAGCAAGAGAGATTGAATGTGTCTTAGGGTTCGATTCGGGTACACATGAATCTATTCATGAACTCATTGAAAGTCTCGATGATACAAGATTCATCACGTCAGCTAATCGTGTATGGTTACGGAATGGTCTTACGCTAAAGGATACATATAGGAACATTCTTGCATTGAACTACGGAAACACGGTTAAGGAACTCGACATCAGGAATAAGACAGAAGCATCACGTAAAGCAATAAACGACTGGGTAAGCAGGAAGACAAAAAATAAGATTCAGAATTTGCTTGCACAGCTTGACCCTGAAACTCAAATGATAATCACCAATGCAGTATATTTCAATGCTGAATGGGAACATAAATTTGAGAAGGACGATACGACACTGAAACCCTTTCATGTGAATGATAGGCAGACTATTGATGTTCAGATGATGATTCAGAACAGAGATTTTGACTATGGAGAGTTCGACGGCATTAAGATAGTTAGATTGCCATACAATGGTTACAGGCTCTCAATGATAGCGGTATTGCCCCCGAAAGAAAATCCGAATGCGATTGATTCAGTTGATGCTGAGACGTTCAAGCACTGGATAGATTCACTCAGGGAATACAGCGTTGACTTGTGGCTTCCGAAGTTCAAGACAGAGAAGAAGTATCAGCTTGCAGATTTGTTCAAGGCAATGGGAGTTAGTCTAGCGTTCTCGAATAATGCTGACTTCTCCGGCATAACTGACGATGAGAAACTGAAGATTGATGCGGTGATTCATCAGTCATTCATTGATGTTGATGAAGAGAAGACGGAAGCGGCGGCGGCTACAGCGATTACGATGGTGAGAGCTACAGCAATGAGGCCCATACAAAAACCGAAAGCGGAGTTTCATGCGGATAGACCATTTACGTATTTCATTTACGACAGGAAGACGGGAACGATATTATTCATGGGACGACAGACGTTTTAATTCATGAAGAAGAATTGAGGCCTCCTAATTGAATTCGGGAGGCCTTTTTTGTTATCAGTGTTTATTTTTTAATTGAACGTTTGATTTTACGCATTGAATCATACAAACTTGGCTGCCAAAGTATTATGAAAGTTTTCAGGGATTCATAGAAACTTTTTTTGCGCTCTTTATACCCTCTGTCCTTGAGAGAGGCCTGAAATTTGAAAGCCTCAAGGAAAAATTTATATTGCTCAGGAGAATAATACTTTTTGATTATCGCACTTATGCTGTCAAAATCTTTTTGCGGAACTTCTGAACTGAAAAAAGGGATCATGAGACTCTCGAAAAGATTGTTTATGTATTTCATAGTATCCTCTGAAATCCTGAACGCTCCTATATTTGGCGGCAACTCAGGATTATCTGGTGCAGGAGAAAATTTTTCTTCCGACACTACATGACCGAATAGATAACGGCAAGCCAGTCCGCTAAGTGAAATGTCATGCAGAATAGTCCATGATCCTGATAGCTTCATGAGTGGCAGAACACACAAGAAATTCAGAGTTTCCCACGGGTGAATGTGAACAGTATCAAGAACTAGCATATCAATATCTCCGCCGACAGTCTCAATGAATCTCGAAACATCGCCACCTCTGTATATATGCCACTTATCCATCAGATGTGGGAATTGCTCTTCAACAAGGAAGCCTGAAGATTTCTCTGGATGCCTGTATGCTTTCTCTGAGTAATCTACAGAATACAATTCTGCTCCGTCAATGTCAGATATTGCGTTCAGGATTAATGCAGTACCTCCGCCAGATGAAACTCCAACTTCAAGAATCTTCTTCGGTTTGAAGTATCTTATCATTCCGTTCAGGAAGTACCGTTCGTTCTTTGACATCTCTGAATATGGCGCGATAATGTCATAAATCGGGTCAAGTCGTTCACGTTCAAAGTCTTCGTAGTGAATCATGATAAAGCCCTCCAACAGGACACGCAAAAAACGCCTCGAAGATTTTCATTTCCTCGAGACGTGTTATAATCGTTGTGTATGTCCTGAATTAAGGCTAGACTATTTGCGTGATGCGTGATGCGTGATGCGTGATGCGTGATGCGTGATGCGTGCATTATACCAATCTCATACACTCTTGTCTACACCTTTCATGAAATTTTTCGCATATTTTATCACACATTCTTTATTTCATCTCAAGGCTCTTTAGTATCGCTCCCAGCACATCACCGTTATTCTCGATTCCATTTCCCACAATTATCATGTAGAATCCTTCATCTCCACTAACGATTGCCTGACTCCTTCCCTTGTTGAATTCAAACGTATAATTCCCGTCATCATCTTTCATAGGCATTGTTCCGTTGAATTCAAGCGCAAAAAATGCTGCCATATCTCCAATTGATTGCCCCTCTGGATCTCCCGACATGATTACTAGTGAACCTGAATTATCATCTGCCTTCACAGTTACAATCTTGCCTTCTTCCTTCGCACTCCAGCCGTCAGGAATATCAAGCGAAAAGTATCTGAACTCCTGAACATTTGCACATGCACATGATGAAATTAACAGCATGGCCATGAATATTATTATGCGTCTCAATCTTAATGCCCCCTTATCCCCTTATTTTAAATAAATTCAATCGCAATGCATTCGTTACTACACAGAAACTTGATAAGCTCATTGCTGCTGCACCAAACATAGGGTCAAGTTTCAATCCCCATAGTCCTGCCGCTAATGGAATTCCTATCACATTATAGATGAATGCCCAGAATAGATTTTCGTGAATGTTCCTCAGTGTCGCACGGCTCAATCGAATTGCTGAAGGAACATCTAACAGATTGCTCTTCATCAGCACAACATCTGCCGCGTCCATTGCTATATCTGTCCCTGCTCCGATTGCTATTCCTATGTCCGCACGTGTCAGCGCAGGTGCATCGTTGATACCGTCTCCAACCATTGCAGTTTTTCCCTTCGTCTGCAATTCACGAATCACATTCTCTTTTCCGTCCGGCAGAACTCCGGCTATAACTTCATCTACTCCTGCCTGTTTTCCGATTGCTCTTGCTGTACGCTCATTGTCTCCCGTCAGCATGACTACATGAATTCCAAGTGATTTTAGCTCATGAATTGCCTGCGTACTTTCAGGTTTGATTACATCTGCTACTGCTATTATTCCTAAAAGCTCATCATTACGCGCAAACATTAACGGTGTCTTGCCGTCTTCAGCTAACTTTTCGGCTTCATGAATATACTTCTCATTCACTGTCAGATTCTCTCTGATGAACTTCACACTTCCGCCTGTGAGAGTTATCTCATCATTCAGTTTCGCAGTCAATCCGTTTCCGGGTAACGCATGAAAGTCTTTCACATCTTCAGGTGATACGTTCCTAGCCTTCGCATATTCAACTACTGCATGTGCTAAAGGATGTTCACTCTTCGATTCAAGTGAATATGCAAGCCTCATTAATTCTTCTTCTGTGATTTCGTCTGACGGGATTATGTCCGTAACTTTTGGTTCTCCGCTCGTTATCGTGCCGGTCTTGTCGAGTGCCGCAATTTTTATCTTGCCGGTCTCCTCTAGTGATGCCGATGTCTTGAATAAAATTCCGTTCTTCGCTCCCATTCCATTCCCTACCATTACCGCAACTGGTGTAGCAAGGCCAAGTGCACACGGACATGATATTACGAGCACTGCTATTCCGTATGATAATGCATCTCCGAATGTCTTTCCGGCAATAAGCCAGCCTGTTACAACAATGATTGCGATTACGATAACAGCAGGCACAAATATTCCGCATACTTTATCCGCTATCTTCGCTACTGGTGCTTTCGTTGCGGCCGCATCACTCACCATTTTTATGATTTGTGATAATGTCGTGTCCTCCCCTACTCGAATTGCCTCGCACTTTATGAATCCAGATTGATTGACCGTTGCCGCTGATACTGAATCCCCTTCTGTCTTATCAACTGGTATACTCTCTCCCGTCAATGCAGATTCATTCACCGCACTCGTTCCTTCGATTATTATTCCGTCTACTGGTATGTTCTCGCCGGGCCTCACCACAAATATATTTCCCCTCTGTACATGCTCAATCGGAACTGTTACCTCTTGGCCATTACGGATAATATTTGCTGTCTTCGGTGCTAACTTCATGAGGCTCTTCAATGCATCTGTAGTTCGTCCCTTCGATTTTGCTTCTAACATCTTACCTATTGTTATTAATGTCAAAATCATTCCCGCTGACTCAAAATAGTAATCTGACATGCTCACTATCCCTGCATGCGGTCGGGTCATAATGAACAGCACATATACGCTCCATGAAAATGATGCAAATGAACCCATAGCTACAAGTGTATCCATGTTAGGCGCAAAATGAAGCAATGACGTAAAGCCTGAGATGAAAAATTTCTGATTGATTATCATTATTATTCCAGCCAGCAATAACTGTGCTATGCCCTGTGCAACATGATTATCCGTGAAGAATTCAGGCAACGGAAGATTAATCATATGTCCCATTGAGAAATACATTAATACAGTCAAAAATATCAATGAGGCAATCAATCTCTTCTTCAGTATCGGTGTCTCATGGTCGGCTAATATGTTCTCTTCCTGCGAATGTGATTGCGTAACCCTCTCTTCAACTTTCAGGCTCGCACCATATCCTGCCTTCTCTACTGCCGCAATTATATCCGAGACTTTTGCACTTCCTTCAACGCTCATTGAATTAGTCAGAAGGCTCACTGCACATGATGTAACTCCAGGAATGCGTTTTACTACACGTTCAACTCTCGCACTGCATGCCGCACAACTCATACCTGTAACGTTATACATGTCAGGCATAAATTTATTCACGACCTCTCATATGATAATAATTTAATTATATATGTCCGTGCAAGATTGCTGATATAATCACATAATTCAATTATATTTATCAGGAGGCATTACTTATCATGACGAACGAAGAAGAGATTTGCAGAGGACGAAAGCCTGTATTGGATCTTCTAACGAACAATCCTTCAAGATGTGCGAAGCTCCTGATTGCGAATAATGTCAGGCCTCCGTTCCTCGATGAGATTGTTGACCTCGCAAGAAGCAAAAAGATTACGTATCAGCTTGTTGCTCCTGAAGCACTCGATAAACTTTCAGGAGGCGAGAAACATCAAGGCGTAATATGCAAGCTCACTCAGGCAAAGATGATTGACCTTGAAGACTTCCTGCGCAATCTTGACACTAATATTCCTTCACTCGTTGTTGTACTTGATCACATTGAAGACCCTCATAACTTGGGTGCTGTGATTCGTTCGGCGGAAGCTGGAGGTGCATCTGCGGTGATTTACGCGAAGAGACGTTCAGCTTTCCCAAATGGAACGGTCATAAAGACGAGTGCAGGTGCATCATTGAGATTGCCGGTGATTCAGGTTGTGAATATCTCAAAGACTATTGAGCGTCTCAAAGAATGCGGATTCTGGGCAGTCGGACTAAGTGAGAAATCTGAAAGTTCAATGTGGAACGAAAAATTGCCGGAACGTACTGCTCTTGTTGTTGGTGCTGAAGGTGCAGGCTTATCGCGTCTGGTCAGTGAGAAATGCGACATGCTCATGAAAATTCCAATCGTGAAGGACGGTACTGGTTCACTGAATGCGAGTGTTGCGGCGGCACTTGGAATCTTCGAGTGGTCAAGGACATACAGAATTTGAAATGATCCCCTTGCTTTAACGGCAGGGGGAATTTTTTTGTGCTTGTTGTTTTCATAAAGAAAGTATGTTAGCATATGTGAGCTACGAAACACATACATAAAATTCATTCGGGAGGTATTAATCCAATTGTTGTACTTGGGTCGGCGACTAAGGCAGCCAGCATGTACAGGGTAAAAATATCATGAACAGACCAACACCGATAGAGGCTTTTGATATTCTCTACAATCTATGTTCACGAGATGGACGTGAAGCGGCATTGTTCGGCAACAGCATTGCTTTGGTTCGTCCTGTTGTCGAAAAATGCTTAATCGGCGATAGTTATCCTTCATTTTACGTTGAGTTTCCACTTCTCGGAACTCCATGCTTTGATGTCCTTACGATTCACGGCAGACTTACTCCCAATGTGCAGTTCGCATCGGGCTGCGGATTTGGTTATCAGTCTATGTATGACTGGTTCTCAAATCTTCCTGAAGGACACGGAACAGGCTGTGCAATCGAAATGGATACAGGGAGCGGAGAAACTGAACATGCCGGAGTTTATTTTCAGTATCGCAAAAATACAGAACTCATTGCGCCGTTCCTGAAGTCAGTCGGAGAAGAGAAACGTTTATCATCGTACATGGAACTGTTGAAGCGTATGCCTGAGGGAATGCCTCCTGCTTATATCGGACTTTTTCCGGGACGTGAAGGTTCTCCGATGCGTATCGGGGGATACATGAATAAGGGATTGCTTCGTGAGATTGCAGAACGTCCTGCATTACTGGGTGAATGTTTTGATTCGGCAGGCTTCAAGGCATACGATGAATCAATGCTCGAATATTGCCGTGAAATTTTTGCTTGTGCTCCCGGAATCGATTTTCAGTTTGACATTTACCAAGACGGAACTTTAGGTGATGTGTTCGGACTGTCATTTTCATTTAACGATTTTCTTCCGCGTCAGGCTGAGGAATGCATGAGGTCAGGTTTAGGCGCAGAATTTATGACGCTGCTTGAACATCGCGGATTAGCTGATGACCGCTGGAAGATGATTGCAGGTGCAGCATGCGGAAAGGGAATACCGTTTGAACGTTCTGACGGGAGTTTTGGTATGTTTGCTATGGTTATTCGTTTCAATTACGCAAAAATCAAATTTAATGCAGGAAAGGCTGTATCTGCAAAATTCTATCTCTTAATGCAGGCAGATTTATTATGAACAGTAAGAACTTGTTTGAGCTTGTATGCAATTTCGCACATGCAAGATGCCCTGAAATTTTCCCGGAATATAATGAAACTGTCGGACGAACTTTTTCAAGCGTGTGTTCGGGTTCATTATTTCCCGGCTTCTGGCTTGAAATTCCATTGAACGAATCAAAAGACGAATCAAAAACTGACCTTCATGTTCAGTTCAGCAAAGATGAGATTGCTGACCTCGATTATTACGGTTACAGACCATTGTTTAAATGGTTCTCAGAATCTGGAGACGAAAGAAACGGTATAGCCCTTGCGTTCGACATGGCCGATAACAAAGAAAGCATGACATGTGCAGGTTCAGCTTTAAACGTAAATTCAGGCTTCATGAATGACGCAGAAAAATTTTTCGGGGTCTCTGGTTATCCTGAAGCCGTTAGTCTATATCGCGAAACTATGAATCGTATCCCAAAAGACTGGCACACATGGTACATAGCTGCAATTTCAGGACGCAGTAAGAGAATGTGCAGAGTTGACTGTTACATACGCAATATAGAACCTGATTTGTTTCCGCGTCAGCTAAAGAACATCGGCTATTCTTTTGACACGGAAAGAATCGAAAAATTTGTATCGTGGTTCTCAAAACTGAATTCTAAATGCAATCTTGAAATTCAGTTAGACAGGAACGATGACGGAACAATGAGTGAATCTGTCGGACTAAGCATTGGTTTTGCAATAAAAAAACCTGCTGACTTCCGAAATTTTTTCGCAGGTGAACAGGGTAACGCAATAATCTCGAAACTTTCAGAAATGTCCGTATCAGGTGAACGCATCAAATACCTCAGTAAATCATCATTCTCTTCTCTCATGAAAACTGATTCAGGCTTTGCAGGTATGCTCTGTACTCCTGCGTTCATTAAAACAGTGTGGGTTCGCGGAGTTCCTGTAAAATCAAAATTATACTGCATGTTCACCGTTAAAAATTTTGGATAAAGGAGAAAATTAATGTCCGAAAATAAAAATGTCCGAACGGCCGGTCAAGCTGGCTGGCACATCTCAAAATATAATATATATGCACGCATTCCTGATTCACAAAAATTTGTAGTGCTCAATCTCTTTCGCGGAATATGTGAGGCATACAGCTTTGTTGAACTCTGCCTGCTTAATGAGGCTGAAACACTCCCCGAAAATCATCCCATTCTTGAACGTTTCGCAAAGAGCGGTTTCATCGCAAATTATGATGAACTCGAAGCAATGAAGGCTATGGGAAGACTCGCCAGCAGAGGCGACAATAATGTTTCACTCACTATATGCCCGACAATGAACTGTAATTTTGCATGTCCTTACTGTTTTGAGAGACACAGAGCAGGAATTATGACCGAACAGGTTCAGGCTGATATTGCTGCACTTGCCGAGAAAATGATTGATGCTTCTTCAGCGAAAGCTCTCCATGTAACATGGTTCGGCGGTGAACCATTAATCGGAATGAATGTTATTACGGCACTCACTGAAAAACTCAGGGCAATTGCAGAAAAGAAAAATGCAAAATATTCGGCATCAATTGTAACAAACGGGTATCTGCTCACTCAGGAAATCGTTGATACTCTCGCTCAATGTGATGTGAAATTTTCTCAGATAACGCTTGACGGAATCGGTGAAGCTCATGACCAAACAAGGCATTTAGTGGGAGGCGGCTCAACATTTGAACGCATAACCGAAAATCTCAGAACGCTCAGAATTCCCTTCAAAGTAGGCATACGGCACAATGTCCACAAGGGAAATGTAGATCAAATTCCTGCACTAAGAGCTTTAATCGAAAAATTAGCGGAGGAAAGCGGAAATCAGCTGAAATATTATCCTGCTCCTGTGTCGAATAACTCTGTTTCCTCTGAGAATGGCTCAAATCTCAGTCTGTTATGCGCGTATGATGATGAGAATGTCGAAATTGGAATGGCAAGAGCAATTGACAACTTCAATATAAAACTGAATTTCTGCGGCGCAAATGTATTTTCATTTGTCGGAATTGATGAACAGGGAATGCTCTATAAATGCTGGGAAGATGTCGGCAATCCTGAATACAGTTTCGGAAGAGTGTCCGAATGGGATCCGGTAAATCCGGTTTTCACTGCTGATATTCCTGATAATTTAATCAGCTACATCAATGCATCCGTTCCGTCTGAAGATGAAGAATGCCTGAAGTGTATCTTTTTCCCCGTCTGTGCTGGAGGCTGTCCAGTTCAAAAAGTTCGTTACGGACACCGTAAATGTGTTGCATACAAGAATACTCCTGAAAAATATGCGCTTGCACTCTATGAGAACGCGAAAAAGAATAAAGCCGCATGTAATGATACGGATAGACAGAATTGAATTTACGATTTATAATACAAAACCATGAACATCATCATCAGATGAAATTAATGAAAGTAAGGTACAAACATGAGTGCAGAACATCATGAAATCAATGAAGAAACCATGAATGAGGAAATCAGGAAATTCATCGACAACATGACCGAAGAACAGAAGGAATTAGCAAGAAAGTGCAAAACCCCCGAAGATTTTCTGAAGCAGGCAGAAGGTGGGATGATTGAACTATCAGATGAGCAGCTCGACATGGTTGTTGGCGGAAGTGTTAGTCGCGCTCCTCAAAGTCATGGTTTGGGTTTGGCTCTTCAGTCATTGTGGGAGGAGATTGTATAAAACAGATGTGAGTGCATCGCATTATAATACAAAACCATGAACATCATCATCAGATGAAATTAATGAAAGGAAGCTACAATCATGAGTGCAGAACATCATGAAATCAATGAAGAAACCATGAAAGAGGAAATCAGGAAATTCATTGACAATATGACCGATGAACAGAAGGAATTAGCAAGAAAGTGCAAAACCCCCGAAGAATTTCTGAAGCTGGCAGAAGGTGGGATGATTGAACTCTCAGATGAGCAGCTCGACATGGTTGCTGGAGGCGCAGATGAGCTTTGGGGGATACCTATATCCTGTAGTACTCTGGGTTCTGATGAGGCTTTAATGATATAAAGGATACTGTAAGGGAAGTAACAGGCGGTTTGTTCAAATAGTCTGATGTAAAAATAAGCATGCGGCGGATAATGAGAGGTCATTTTTGTGTCCGCCGTTTTTTCGTGTCATTTTCTGCGCCTAGTCATCCGTTCGGCAAGTTCGCTCAAAAACGCATATTCAATCCCTCTGAATCTGTACAGCTCATCGAATACTGACACTGCATGTGATGTTAATTCCGTTACTTTCTTCTGCGCATCTTCAAGTCCGTGAAGTGATACGTAATTCCTTTTGCCTTCGTCCGAATCACTCCCGATTGATTTTCCCAGTTCCTTCTCTGTTCCCGTTACGTTCAGAATGTCATCGCGAATCTGAAATGCTTTGCCTAAACAGCTTCCGGCTTCCTCAAGTCTGCTGATATATCCCGAATCTGCTCCGGCTAATATTCCTCCGACCATTAAGCTGCTTTCTATCATGCATGCTGTCTTATGCTCATTCACGAAATCTATCTCTTCGTCTGTAACATCTTCTGTGTTCTCTATCTCAATGTCAACGCACTGACCTCCTGCCATACCGTAAATTCCGGCCTTGTGCGCAAGTACTCTCAGTGCCTCAATCACTCTGTCATCATGGCCATGTCCTGATGCCTTCAATGCCGTCTCAAATGCAAGATTCAACAATCCGTCCCCTGCAAGCGTTGCCATTCCTGCACCGTAAATCACATGTGTAGTCTTGCGGCCTCGTCTGTACATATCGTTATCCATTGCAGGCAGATCATCATGCACAAGAGAATACGTGTGTATCATCTCGATTGCCGCAATAAACGGGGCAATTAATCTTTCGTCTGTTCCGCCGAATAAATGCCACGATTCATACATCAGGATTGGGCGAAGTCTTTTTCCTCCTGATAACATGCTGTAGTTCATCGCTTCAATTAATGTCTTCTGAAATCCTTTGCTCTCTGGAAGAAATGACTTTATCGTATCCTCTGCGTATCGTCTTAATCTGTCGTAATATTCGCTGAACCTGTTCATTCTTTATCACCCGTCTTCACAAGATTATATCAGGATACAACAGCATAATTCTCATCGTACAGCGTTACGTTCTCAGGACGTATGCCAACAAGAATATCTCCGCGCTTCTTCCCTGAATAATATATGCTCTGGCCTCCTGCAAGTTCTATTCTGCCGTCATGAGCTGTTCCCTCAATGAAATTTATGCGTCCTACGAAATCAGCTACGAATTCATTTGCTGGTTTGCGGTATATGTTCATCGGTGTATCTATCTGCTGTACTATTCCCTTGTTGAACACGATAACACGGTCGCTCATCGTCATTGCTTCCGTCTGGTCATGAGTTACATATACTACAGTTATTCCGAAATGCTTCTGAAGTTCTTTTATCTCATAGCGCATTGATTCTCGAAGTTTTGCATCAAGGTTACTCAATGGCTCATCAAGCAGTAAGAGTTTCGGATTGCTCACTAATGCCCGTGCTAATGCTACCCTCTGCTGCTGTCCTCCTGATAACTCATTGGGCATTCTCTGCGAATATTCCGATAAATGAACAGCTTCCAGTATCTCGTCTACACGTCTGCGAATCTCATTGCGATTCACTCTCTGTATCTTCAATGGATAGGCCGCATTATCGAATACGTTCATGTGTGGCCATACCGCATATGACTGAAAGACCATTCCAATATTGCGAAGGTTCGGAGGTATGAATTCATCTGAACTGCTCACTATCTCATCATCTATCAGAATTTCTCCTGTCGTTGGTCTCTCAAATCCCGCTATCATTCGTAACATCGTCGTCTTTCCACAGCCTGACGGCCCTAAAAGCGTTATGAACTCCTTATCATTGAATACATAACTGAACTCATGAATTACCTGAACACTTCCGTAATTCTTCGTTATCTTCCTACACGTTACTGATGACATTTTTATTCCCCCTCATATCGAAAATTTACCCTTCGTCAGTTTGTTCAATAACCAGTTCACTATTACCACCATCAATAATATTCCAGTCGCTATTGCCGATGCCGTCTGCTGACTGTGATACGTCTGATACGTGAAGAGTTCATACCCTATCGTCTTTGTGTTGGTCGAATACAGAAGCGTAGACATCGTTAGCTCATAGAAACTCGGCATGAAGATTAAGAACCACCCTGCCACTACTGAAGGCATTATCAGAGGCAATGTTATATCTCGAAATCCCCTCTGCCATTCCGCTCCCGATATTAACGCCGCCTCCTCTAATGACGGGTGTATCTGGCTCATCGCTGATACTATCGTTCGCATTCCCATTAACATATACTTCACCATGTATGCGATTATCATTATCGTCAACGTGTTATAGATGTTTATTCCAAACCTGCCCGACATCGTCATTATCAGGCCAAGTGCTATTACTATGCTCGGTGTTCCGCTTCCAAGTGTGATTAGATAATCGGGGATGTGTCTGCCTTTAGCCTGAGTTCGCGTGAGTAACCATGCCATTACACATGAGATTGCTATTCCGAATGTCGCCGCCGCTGATGCTGAGATGAGACTGTTCTTTATTGTGTCGAGTATCGCCTTGCGAGTGAATAATATATCCCAGTATCGCATCGTGAAATTTGAAGATGATAACGGCTTGCCTAAATTCTTCGTGAATGATGTCATCGCTACAGTCGCAAAAGGTATCACGACTACAATTACCGCAAAGATTATCACTAGAAACGTTACGGGTAATTTCCATTTTCCAAGCTCAACTATATTCGGACGCACTGACTTCCCCGATATTGTGATGTACTTCTTTCGTCCCGTCATGAACGTTGAAACATAAAGCACTAAATTCGCAATGAGCATTAATGAAACTGATAATGTAGTTGCATCATTGAGACCTTCTGATGAACCTACGTATACATAATCGATTATTCGTGTTGTAACCGTATCAATCTGTCCAGGCGCACCGATTATAGAGGGTATTCCGTAGCATGATGCCGCCGATATGAACACCAGCAATCCAGCCGCAATTATTGACGGAAGCATTATCGGAAATGTTATCGTCATCACTGTACGCAATGGTGAGGCACCTGAAATCTTTGAGGCTTCCTCTAATGACGGATCCATATTCTCCAATGCTCGCGAGATTGTGATGAATGCATAAGGATAATAGAATGTCGTCAGTACCCAGATTAGTCCGCCTGTCGTGTATATATTGAATGGACTTTCTGATAATCCGAACATATTCACTAGTAAAAGGTTCAACGTTCCTGCTTTGGGATTCAGCAAACGTAACCATGCCATTGCCCCAACGTATGGAGGTACCATGTATGTCATCACAAATAATGTCCGAAAGAATTTACGGCCGTACATGTCAGTACGTCCTATCAGCCACGCTAATGGAAACGCAATCATTACCCCGAATATCATTGAGAAACCCGCAGTAAAGAGAGTGTTCTTCAAGGCGTTCCAGTTCAATGGGTACGTGTATATTCTTTTGAATGCGTCAAGCGTAAATCCATTCTCTCCGACAAATGAACGGAATACAAGATAGCACATAGGCAAGAGATTAAATACTATGAGGAATGCGGCTATCACGAAAATTAGTAATGACTTTACATTAAAAAGATAAAAAAAAGCCCCTAAGGGCCTGTTCTGCGAGTTACTTTTCATTTCGCTGATTTCACTCGCTCTTCAAAGTTCATGCGAAGTTCTGTGCGTTCACTGAGACATTTTGCCCAGTCAACCGGCATTGCTTCCTTGAATATCTCCGATGATTGAATCGAATCATATGGTATCGCCGGAGGGTTCTTCAGCACTGAATGCATCCAGCCCTTGACGATATAGCTCTGTCCTTCTGGCGATAAGAACCAGTCTGTAAGCTCCTCGCATATCTTCGAGTTTCCGTGTGCACTCCATTCATCTTTAATTGTCATTATCGGCGAAGGAACGCATATCACTCCGTCTGTAGGATAGATTACAGAAAGTTCACTGTCTTCTTCTTCGCGTTTCTTCAGGACTGACTCCTCAAGTATCATTATTACCTTGCATTCTCCAGTCTCAAGTTTCGTGAGTGCTACTGAACCCGATTCAATCATTACCCTGTTCGCTCCGAGCTTGTCGAAATACTCATAGCCGTATTTGTTCTTGAGGGCTGAAATTGCAATTAGTGCCGTTCCTGATGTTAAAGGATTGGACATCGAGATTACGCCTTTCATGTTCTCATCGTATGCGAAATCCTTGAATGACTGCGGCAATTCTTCCTTCTTGTACTTCTCAGGGTTATACGCAAGTACCATGTTCAGATTTCGCACTGGATACCAGTAACCTTCAGGGTCATATTCAAGTGCAATGTTCTTCGCTTCCTTCGTTATGTACGGGTGAAGAAGGCCAAGCTCTTTTAGTTCAAGCGAGTATGAAGGGTCTGCAACCATGAGCATATCACAGCCGAGTTTCTTCGTGTCGCGTTCTGCTGCTATCTTAGCCTGCAACGTTCCAGTCCCGCCGTAAAAGAATTCGACATCGTAATTCGGAAATTTCTCATGCAAAACTTCCGTCATCGCCTCGATTACGTCCTCATACATTGACGTGTAAATCGTTATCTTCGGTTTATCCGCCCCATATGAAGCTGATACAAGAACCATAAGCGCAATTAAAATCATCATGAATTTTTTCATCTTTGAACCTCCATTAGTTGATGATATTTAAAAGTAAGTTTATCATAGTTCTATATAATGCAATATATACTTTCATTCACTGGAGGCAATATTGAATGACAGAAATTAAAGATGTACGTGTGAGATTTGCTCCTAGTCCTACGGGTGCTCTTCATATAGGCGGAGGACATACTGCACTCTTCAACTGGTTATGGGCAAGACACAATAAGGGGAAGTTCATTCTTCGCATTGAAGACACTGACCTCGTGCGTTCAACGAAAGAATATGAACAGACTATCATGTCAGGTATGGTCTGGCTTGGTCTCGACTGGGATGAAGGGCCTGACATCGGCGGCAATTATGGGCCTTACAGACAGTCAGAGAGGCTTGATATATATCGTGATTATGCAAACCGTCTCGTTGATGAGGGTAAAGCATATCGTGATGGTGATGCGATAATCTTCAAAGTTGAAAGCGGTCAGGATATTTCATTCAGAGATATAGTTTACGGTCAGATTGACGTGATGAGCGACGGACTGAGAGAAAAAGACAGCGACAAATTAAAGGATATAGTCATCATTAAGAGTGATGGAATGCCAACATATAACTATGCCGTTGTCATTGATGATCATCTCATGAAAATATCTCACGTAATCAGAGGTGAAGATCATATATCGAATACTCCCAAGCAGATTTTGCTGTATCGCGCATTAGGCTGGGAAGTTCCAGAGTTTGCACATTTGCCAATGATACTTGGCCGCGACAAAAAGAAACTGAGCAAGAGACATGGTGCTACAAGCATATATGAATATCGTGATATGGGATATATGCCGGATAGTATGTTTAACTTTCTGGCTTTGCTCGGCTGGTCTGCTGGTGATGACAAAGAGATTTTCACTCGGAATGAAGCCGCTGAACTCTTTGAACTCTCGCGTGTTACACGTAAGGCAGCAGTATTCGATTTCGACAAGCTGAATTACATCAATCAGGAACATCTCAAAGCTCTTGACCCTATGGTACGTCTCTCAATGGTTAAACCGTTCTGGATTGAGGCAGGTCTTCCCGTTGAAGAAGTTGAAGCTGAACGAGGCGAAAAGTATCTCGCTGATTCATTGACGCTCATGGCTGGTCGTGGTCGTACTGCTAAAGAAATGGCTGACTTCTCGGATTATTTCGTGTCGTTTGAGCCGGTTAAATCTCGTTGGAATTCCGACGGTCTCGATAAGGAGAAACTGAAAGATTTTTATGCGGCACTCTTTGCATCTGATGAATGGAAAGCACAGAAACTTGAAGAGATTGCACGTTCATGGATTGGTTCACATGAGGGAGCGAAGATGAAAGATTATGCAATGCCCTTGCGATTTGCATTAACTGGCATGAAGGTTAGTCCGGGAATATTTGAAGTTGCTGAACATCTTGGAATAGATGAGTGCAGGAAGAGACTTGAATATTACGGATTGATGTAAAATTATAACCCCTTGTCGAAAATGGCAGGGGGAATTTTTTCTCTCACATTGCAAATAATTCTGAATGTGTGCAGGCTCTCATGAATACAAGTAAGTCTGCTTTGCTTTTCTCCTCGATATGGTAGAGCAGGAGCAAATCGCCTTTAACATGGCATTCTCTGTAGCCTTGAAGATTGCCGTCAAGTGCATGGTCTTTCCACTCAGGCGGCATAGGAGCATCATTAGCAATAAGCAGTAACATAGCTTCTTTTATGCGGTTCATATCGTGTTTGCCGGAATGTTCAAGACGTTCCCAATCTTTAAGAAAATTATCCGTCTGCTTTACATCTCTGACATGCCTTGTGCGTTTACTCGCTGATGTTCTCTTTTGAGCTGTCAAAATTATTCCTCCATCAGCTTTTCCCACATCGCTACTATCTTCTTCGTTTCCTCTATCGCTCTCAATGTCTCTGGGCTTAACGGTCTGTTGTTGTCGTCTTCATCATAATCTAATGCCTTCATGTTCATCACCTCGCATTCATTCTATCGTAAGCAAATCACAATTACATGTTAAAATTACAAAAAATATTATCAGGATAGGAAACATAAACATGAATTTGATTGAGATTAAACACTTGTCTAATTATGTTCTCAAAGATATAAACCTTAATGTATCTGCAGGTGAAAAAATCGCTCTCATGGGCAGCTCAGGTGCAGGTAAAACTTCTCTCCTGCGTTCAATTGAGATGCTTGATATTCCAGACTCTGGAAATATCTTCATTGACGGAGACGAAATTACTTCACATAATGCTGACGTTGATCGCATCAGACGCAAGATTGGCATGATTCATTCTTCTTCAAACCTCTTCTCTCACTTGAATGTCATCGATAACCTCTGCCTCGCTCCCCTTAAACTCACTGGCATTGGCAGACGAAATGCCTCCCGAAAAGCAGCTGACCTCCTCGCTAAAGCAGGTCTAACTACAAAAGCTAAAGTGAAAACCGAAAAATTATCCGCAGGTCAACAACACAGAGTTTCAATATGCAGAAGTCTCATGATGAACCCAAAAGCATTATTGATTGATGACCTCACATCCGATTTAGACCCTGCTATGTCCGCTGAAATCATCGCCATGCTTCGTTTGGTCGCAAAACAGGATATTGCTCTCCTCTATGTTACGAATGACATCGATTTTATTCGTGAAACTGCTGACAGAGCTATCTTCATGTCCAACGGGGAAATTTATGAAGAAGGCAGACCGTCAGAAATTCTTGACACTCCTAAACGCGACAGGACAAAAGATTTCATTAGACGCTTGAAATCCTTCAGCTTCCATATCGATACTTGCGACTTCGACCTCCTCACTCTTCAAAGCGGTATCAGGTTGTTCTCAGAGAAACACGGACTCAGAACAGCCTTAGCATACAGACTTCAATTGTGCTGTGAGGAACTGGTCTACGAAATGCTCTTCGGTTCATGCGTTCATGCTGAGAGTATCTCCCTTGACCTTGAGATTTCATATTCAGAGGCCGACTCAAAAACATTCATTGATATTTCTGGTAAAGGTTCGAAGTTCGATCCATTCTCCGAAAATGACACAGAAAGTGATAATGTTCACTTGGGCGTTACGGTTCTAAGGCAGGTTTCTCAGGACATAAAATATGAGTACAGAGACGGAATTAATCACATCTCTGTACTCATTTAAGTTGTTCAGTTTATTCATACATTTCTCGCAGTGCTTTCATCGGCCAGTACCATACGTTATAACTTAACTGGCTGATTATCTGCGAGCCTATTAGTCCCCATACTCCAAGATTAAATACTCCCATCGTTATGAATGAGAGAAGCACACTGCTTATTGCTGAGATGATATAACTCCTGAGATAAAGAATGCGATTTGTGCATGAAAAATATGATGCATGACAATCTCTGAAACCTAACATTATGTTATATGCAGATATTCCCAGAAATACAGGGATTGATACTACTGCATCGGGCTTTATGAGCTTCAGTAACGGCATTCCAACGAGAATAAATCCTATTACTCCCAATATGAATAAGACTACGAATGTCGTTACTACATATTTCATTATGCTCCGTATCTTCCCCATGTCGGACATTATATATGCGTTCTGTATCTCTGGCTGTTTCGCTGTGTATAACGTCTTCGAGATTTGATTTATCGCCGTCGCTATCTGCACTCCGATTGAATATATCCCCGTCTGCGATAATGGCATGTAGACCGAACATATTATCACTGAAGCCTGCGAACATAAGTAATCGCATATTGAGATTATGCCGTCCCTCCACGCATTATGCCATACCGTTATGAATACTTCTTTAAGCCTCGCAAATGATGTTCGTGATGTTATTAACGATAAGTGCCTGCCTATGTCCTGATATTTATAGAAATGATACTTGCCCAGTAACCTGAAGACTATTCCATAAGCCAAGTATGCCGCTGATGCTCCGATTATTCCCGTTCCCATGAACAGCAATATTATCATCAGGATTATGTGTGCTCCTCGTGCATACAATGTATTCTTGTTCGCCTGCGTTATTGCGCCTACTCCTCTAAGAAATGAGGCATAGTACCCGTAGTACAGGTTCAGGAAGACAGCAACAGCGTAAATAATCCATGCGATTACCGGCACATATCCTTCCGTGTTTCTTGTAATGTAATGAACGTAAAGACTGCCCGCCGTTACCAGAATTATAAACGCTACGATAGATATTGCCGCGTAAATGAAACGTGAGGTCGTTAATACATCCTTCATCAATGCGTAATTAGGCTCGCTGTTATCTGAGAATGTTACTCCTTCCCTCTTTAATTCTGATGCTCCACTCCAACAGTACGTTATGTTTCTCGCAAATGTTACCGCAAATCCAAAATCAAATAACGCCGTTATCGTTCCCATACTCACAAATACATACCATAGGCCAAGCATGTCCGCATTCAGAAAATACATCAGGAACGGAAGCATTATGAAATTTGCTCCCATTGATATGATTGTTCCGATGTAGCTCCATATTGCATCTCTATTCGTTATTTGTATCTGCATTGCATTTATACCATCTCTTTCATTGGATTTTTATATTAGTCTCAATCTCTTCTTGATTAATAGCCAGAATACAATTGGCACTGCAATTAGAAATACTACACTCTGAACCGTTAAAAGTGAGGCTATTCGGTCATCGTAACATGCCCAGATTAACCCAGTCAGAAATTGACAGTAGAATATACGCGCAAAATGATGTTCATAATCTATATTATTCAAATATGTCAGCTTGTAGTGATAAACAAGTGAATATAACAGTGATATTATGCACGTCATTATGAATACTCCAATTGTTCCGAAATCCCTGTACCAGCGTCCGAATACCGTTACCGTGTTCCCGTATATGTCAAATTCTCCCATTATCAATATGTCATCATCACTCTCAAATATTTTCATCCCCATTCTCTGCGGTATCGAGTAAACATATGACAATGTCGCCTGTCCAAAATATTTTGTCGATGGGTCATCTATGTGGCGGTCAAAGAAATATAATCCTCCGCAAATGTATTCCGCTAAATTCTCCAGCGATGACTTCGTCGTATAACGTCCTACAAGACCTCCCGTTACCGTGAATAGTGCCGCTACTACAAGCAATAATGGTACCGCTCTCAATATGAAACGATAAATCTTCGCCTTCCCTCCTGGCCTCATATTCAATACCGCATATATTGACATCAAGAATAATAATACCTCTATTGCTGATTGCCTCGCCCCCGTGTACACCGCACTGAATACTGCATATAACACTGTATCTATGATATAGCTTAATACCTGCTTAACAGGGACATTGCATACCGTCAGATTATAGACCATAATATAGCCAAATACATCTATCGCTATAACATTAATCTTGTATAGCTGTGCCGTGATAACTATATACCTCAATGAATACGGATCAGTAAATACGAGCTTCTTATAGGCTCTCATCCTGTCTGCCCAGCTCCCTCCGCCTGTATTCACATAAAGCACATATATCGCTATCACTGCTGACATCGCAAAAAATATTGTCGCACATATCTGTATCTGACGGTTCACTATTAACGGCTCATATTTCACATGACTTTCCAGTGGCTTTAGACTGCATGATGATGTCCTTAGAAGATATACACAAAATTCCGTCGCTATAAATACTATTCCAGCAAATGCAAATATGTTGAACGTCCTTATACCTATCGCAAATAACATTCCCATCGTCGTTGCCGTATAGTACGCTAAACACAGCATCATTGACAGCGATAACGAAAATACAAAACTCGGAGACACAAAACTTCCGTTGAACAGCCAGAATGCTATCACCGTGTATATCAAATACATTATCATCAACAGTAATAAATTTTCCATCACTACATACTCGCGCTACATACTCAGTATCTTTTCAAGTACCATGTCTACACTTATCCCCTCAAGACACTTATGATACTTGCAGTCCGCCGCACGTTTGGTCGAAAAACATGGCGAACATTCAAGATTTAAATTCACTATCTCCCCTCCCGCTGGCCTCCATTGCTTATAATCCGAACCTCCCATTATCGTCAGTGTTCGTTTTCCCATTCCCGCCGCACAATGCATCATTCCTCCTTCTGAACCTACTACAAGAGTACATATGCTCAGTAACGCCAGGCTCTGCTTCAGTGTTGCCTTCCCTATGAAATTTATAATGTGCTCACTCTCTGGAATTCTTATCCCTTGTTCCTGAAGCTCTTCTGCTTCCTTTTGTCCGCCTAGAAGAATTACTGCATAGCCATTATTCACAAGTTCTTCCGAAAGCGTAACCCATTTATCATATGCCCATGACTTCACATCATATGCTATCGTCCTGCCGTTCTCACTCCACCTGTATAAATTCGTACCCACTGATAAACCTATTATCCTGCGTTCTGTGCTCACTGAAGATAATATGCTCTTATCCGTAAGTGATACATCAAGTGTATTCGCATTCAGCTCTCGTTCTATTCCTATCGCTTTTAACGTTAATCTGTCCCGCTCAAGATAGTGCGCTCTGTCGGGGACATCTACATATACATCAACATGTTCCCTAAGAAAGCCCACAATGTTTTTGCACATTGACCACCGCATTATCCTGAATACCCATAATGACGGGACTACACTATGCACCGCTAATCCTGCATCACGCACAAATCCATAGTCGTAACGATTTAATATTAGACGCAGTAATGTTTTCGCACAGTGAAATTTATCTCTCACGTCATATCTGTATAAATTCCTCACGTAATGCTGGCATTCTATTACGTTATTCACTAATTCCCACCTTGAGGCCGTCCCATTCATCAGAAAGTCTACGTTGGAGTCAGGATATGCTTCCTTGATTGCACGTGCCATTGGTAACTTCTGCACCATATCTCCTATTCCCGCTCCAGTGTGAATTAAAAAGTTTCGGATTTTCGTCATGCTTTCACCCCCGTTATTATCTCTGCCGCCTCTTTAAGACTTGATACTCTTCGTATCCTATCATTTGCACTCTCTCTGCCTATCAGAAATCCCTTGCATTCAGTATCAAGACATATCGAACAATCGCGTTCCTTGTCGCCGATTGCATAGCTTGCTGACAGGTCTATATCGAAATCTTGAACTGCTCGCTCAAATAATCCCGTTGCAGGCTTACGGCATGTGCAAACCTTTCTGTAACGTTCAACCTCTCCGTTAGGCAAATGCGGACAGTAATATACTCCTGAAATCTTTACACCTTGTGTCATGAGTTCTGCTTTCATGTAATCATTGAGCTCCTCAAAATCTTTTTCTGTGTAGTAGCCGCGAGCTATTCCTGACTGATTCGTTATTATGATTAAGAGATAACCCGCTTCCTGTAACATTCTGAGTGCTTCTATTGCGCCGGGAAGAAATTCAACGTCTTCTATCTTATACATATATCCTTTGTCAATGTTGATTGTCCCGTCTCGATCTAAAAATACTGCTCTGTTCATGAAGCTAGAATATTCTCCGAAATCTCACATAGTATGTGTATCAGGCATATATGACTTTCCTGTACCCTCGCTGTTACGTCGCACGGCACAACCAACGCATAATCTACTTCAGGTGCTATCTTTCCGCCGTCTTTGCCAAGTAATGCCGCAGTCTTAGCTCCCTTTGACTTCGATACTTTCACTGCCGAAAGTACATTCTTCGAGTTCCCGCTCGTGCTGATACCTATGAATATATCCTTGTCCGTTACATGTGCCTCCGCCTGACGCGAGAATATTTCATCATATCCGTAGTCATTCGCTATTGCCGTCATCGTCGCTACGTCCGCATTCAACACTACAGCAGGCCATGCTGAACGTTCCCTCTGAAAGCGTCCCACTATTTCACCGGCAAAATGCAACGCATCACTCGCTGAACCTCCATTGCCGCATATCACTAATTTCCCTCCGTTGCGAATACAGGCTACAATTTCATCTGCAAGTGATGACACTGTCTTTAAGAGTTCCGTGTTCTCTAATAAACCCTGTTTTACTTTTATGCTGTCCTTTATTCTTTCCTTTATCTGTTCATACATCTCATTTGCTCCCTTCTATTTTCCTGATTATATTCGTTGTCGATTTCCCCTCCACAAACGGTATCAGGAATAATTCTCCGCCCCTCGACTTCACAAAATCCGCTCCTACTACGGTCTCAGGTGTATAATCTCCACCCTTCACTAATACATCAGGCTGTATCATCTTTATCAGCTCAAGTGGCGTATCCTCATCGAATATCACGACATAATCCACAAATCCTAATGCACATAATATCTCCGCTCGGTCTTCCTGATTGTTGATTGGACGGGTCGGTCCTTTCAGACGCTTCACTGATGCATCACTGTTTAACCCTACAACTAGGACTTCACCTAGACTTGCCGCCTTCCGTAAATATTTCACATGGCCTGAATGCAGAATGTCAAAGCATCCATTCGTGAATACTACTACCTGTTCTTCATGTATCTTCCGGAATTTCTTCAATGCCTCTCCCTTCAGTATCTTCTGCTCCACATTCATCGCTTTACGACTTTGCACACTCCGGATTTCTCGCCAGTACACCGATGATGTTCCAACCTTCGATACCTGTATCCCCGCCGCACAGTTCGCTATGTCTACACTCTCTCTCATGCTGAAACCGTTCACCATACACGCAGATAAATATGCTATCGTCGTATCTCCTGCTCCAGTTACATCAAAGACTTCACGCGCTACTGCCTTGTTGAAGTATCCGGGTTCATCTTCTCCCGTTAATACCATTCCCTTTGAACCGCAGGTCGCCAAAACATATTTGCAGTTACATCTCTTACGCAGAATTTCCGCCGCATTGATTATCTCCCTGTCCTTGTCCTCCGATATGCTTAGTCCCGTTAAGTTCCGAAGTTCATTCAGATTTGGCTTGAGTAAATATGCTCCGCTGTACTTCTCTACATGCCGGTCTTTCACATCTACTAGCACCGGTATGTTCGCTTCATTCCCGATGCTTATCACTTCCTGCGTGAATTCGTAGGTCAGCAATCCCTTCATGTAATCCGAAAGCAAAATCAAATCATAGTCTGAAACCCTGTCTCGTAACTTTGACAGCATTCGCGCACTTAACTCTTCATCTATAGGAACTGCATCCTCTACGTCCATTCTGATTACCTGCTGATTATGTCCGGCTAGAAATCTCGTTTTCACTGTCGTACTGCGTCTCTCGTCCGTCTCTATCAGTTCTGTGTTAATGCCCATCTTCGCAATCTTCTTCTTCAGATATTCTCCGTCTGAATCTTTCCCGATTAAGGACATCAATGATACTTTCTGTTCCGCCGCTATCAGATTTGACGCTACATTCGCCGCTCCTCCTAAAACGCTTCGCTCTCGTTCCCTCTTGAATACTGGTACTGGTGCTTCAGGGGATATTCTCGATATGTCGCCCGTGTAATAGGCATCAAGCATTATGTCCCCGATTACTAGTATTGACTTCGATTGTATGTTATTGAAATCTGCCAATCTCTTAATCCTCCTTCATTACTTTCTTGATTGCCGCTTTTACTTCGTCTGCTCTCACCGCATCTATGCATAATGCACACTTGCCTTCCCGAATTCGCTTCTTGCATTCAGGATTTGTGCTACCTGTATAGTAGCCCGTATCCCGACAGTTCTCACAGTCCATATGCTTATACACACATAACGGTAATCTGTCGTCTGGTTCAAGTACATCTACCTTGTATGGGAATATCACGAACTCGTAATCCCCTATGATACACACACTTCGTACCCGGTGCGCCGCCGCTAAATGTGCCGTTCCGCTGTCATTCCCTATGTATAAGCTCGCATGTTGAACGATTGATGACCATTCTGCAAAGTTCGTCTTGCCCGCGTGACTGATTAGCATTTCAGGATGTCTCACTTTCAATCGTGCCTCTATCTCGGCTTCCTCTTTGCCTCCGCATAAATGCACGTTCATATCAAGCTCTTCATTCACAAAGTCTATTATCTCAGCATATCTCTCTACCGGCCACCATCTTTCTGGCTTCGATGCTCCTAAACATATAACACAATATCGGGCTTCATCTATGATTTTAGGTTCGGAGTTCAATCGTGGTAGTCTCGCTTGAAAGTTCGTGTTGCCGAGATAATGAATGAGCTGACGATGCCTCTGTAACGTCATTTCGCTTGGGTTCGGTCGTACCCTCTCCGTGTACGCATACTTCGAGAGTAATCGCATTAACAGTGAATTCGTTATGTCTACTGGACGTACTGACGCTATCTTTCTTGACGCTTTACTTGAACATGAAAATATCTCCGCTCCGGGACTTGTTGCCGGAACTATCAGTATATCCGCACTGTCCCTGTATCTCGATGATATTTCACGATAATATCCGTAATCCTCTATGTATCGCGTGAAATCTACAGGCTCAAATCTAAGCTCATTCGCATACGGTACTACTGAACGCATAAACTCTATCACTGATGGCCGCACTAGAAACTTTACATCCTCATACAGCTTCGCATATTCCCTCAGTGAATCACTTATCACTATTGCATCTCCAAACAACTGGTGCAATATCACTATTACTCGTTTACTGTTCGTTGGCTTCGGCTTGTACGTCATTCCTCGCACTATCGCCTCTGATGCTATCAGTGCCTTCGATATTATTCTCTTAATTCTCATATCATATGCTTCTCTAATAGCTTATATATTGCCTCGTAACGTTCCGGCATCTTCTCTATCGAAAACTTTTCTGCACGTACCCTCGCATTCTCTGACATTTTCTTTGATAATTCCGGATTGCTCACTATCCTTCTTATCGCTTCTGATAAGGCTTCAGGGTCATTCGGCGGTATTATTATCCCCGTCTTCTCATCCTCGTTGAAATATGATGAACCTGCCCATATCTCCGTCGTTATTATTGGCAGTCCTGATGCTAAGGCTTCGAGTCCTACTATCCCGAACGACTCAGGCCATGTCGAAGGGAATGCAAATATATCTGATACATGAAAATATGCACGGTATTCTTCACCTGTCTTCAATCCTGCAAGATATACCCTGTCCCTCAATCCTAGTTTGTCGATACGTTCCTCCGTCTCCGCTCTCGTCTTCCCGTCTCCTACCATGATTAACGTGCATTCGGGGAGCGTACTCAACGCATCAAGCAAGCACGGAATTCCCTTGAAATATGCAAACCTACCGCAGAATAATATTCTTGGCCTCTTTAAATGCGATACCTGCTTTTCTGCCTCCGATATTCTCTCTGGTGATACGTTCCGAAAACTCGCTATGTCCACTCCTAACGGCACAGTTCTGCATTTCTCCAGAAAGTCGCATATTATTTTCGATGATACTATGTAGTGCGGTGAAGTAGGACATATCACATCTACTTTCCTCATGAACATTCGCAGTAACTTCGTGTATATCCATACGAATAACTTCGGCTTCACTGGGTCTAAATGATACGTGCATAACGTCTTCGCTCCATGACTGCCAAACATACAGAATGCTAGTTCTCCAAATGGGTTGGGCACATGAAAATGTATTATGTTCGCTTCCCGTGAGAGCTTCCTGTACATATTCAGATACTTTAACGATACTGATGCACTTCCCACGTTGAAGATTGGCTTTACCCTATGAACCTTCACTCCATTCACCGTTACTGATTCATTCTTGTCGCCAAAACATAATACCGTTACTTCATGTCCCCTCTCTGCACCTCCTTCCGCTATCTGACGTGCCGATGTCTCTAATCCTCCTACATCAGGATAATACGCCTTCACTATATGCAGTATCCTCATTAATATGCTCCTTCTCCCTTTGAAACCGTCTTCACTGTTCGTAAGGCTATCCAGAAATCAAGGCATAATGACCATTTCCGCATGTAATATAAATTTATCTTACGGCGAAAATTTATGTCCGTATCACTCCGTCCACTCACCTGCCATAATCCCGTCATTCCGGGCTTCATCCTGAAGACTTTCCCCGCATCCTTCCCGTAACATAATGCTACATCACTTGGCAATAATGGTCTTGGCCCGATTAAGCTCATTTCTCCTTTCAGGACATTTATTAATTGGGGAAGTTCATCTATGCTCGTGCGTCTCAGGAATGCTCCGATGTTCGTTAATCTTGGGTCTGTCTTCATCTTCGCTCCCTCTTCGTATTCCGCCTTTATCTCCTCATCTCGGAATAATATATTCGCTCTCGCTTCCGCATCCATGAACATAGTCCTGAACTTGTACGTCATGAATGGCTTTAAGTCCTTCCCAATTCGTTCCTGCGTAAAGAATACAGGCCCTTTATCCTCACGGCGTATCTTTATTGCCGCCCATATCATTACCGGCGATAATAATATCAGCGCAAATAACGCTCCGATTACATCTAATACTCTCTTAATCGCTTTCCTCATGCCTCCGCCTCCCTAATATTAATGCTATTATCGATGATAAACTCCCTCCAGCTAGTATTCCGCACACATCTATCAACCAGTCTACAAAGTCAAATTCACGTGCGGGAATAAATATCTTGATTATTTCATCTGCAAGCCCTACACACGCACTCAGCAATATTGAAATCACCAATGAACGCCCTATCGTTAGGCCATAAAGATAAAATGACGTGAATGCACTCACTGCAAGGAAGAAATATAACGGGAAATGCGCAATTGCTCGAAGAAATATCATGTTATTTACCCATTCAGGCATGTTGTCCTGACTGTAAAAACTCTCCAGCATCTTATACATCTTGAAACTTATTGCTTCAGAGTCTGGCTTCGCTTGAAACGTCAGATACATTATCATTGCGGCCATGAACGCAAACAGCAGAAACGGCAATACACTCCTTCTCTGCCTGGATAACTCCGGAACTGTTTCATATTTTTCCTCTTGTGCACATTCTTTCAGCTTTGAGCGAATGTTACGCATGAATTCCCTAAATACTACTATCATGCTTCCCAGTAACATCCCTAAGAATGTTCCCACTGCTATTATTCGCATACGGCTAGGCTTGAATTTTAAATCAGGCGGGGTCGCGTAATCCACTACATGCAATGGAAAAAATCCTTGCGCTTCATCTATCTTCGCATTCTCATACTGCTTCAATACTACCTCGTAGGCCGCCGTCGCTAAATGCAAATTCATCGCATACCTCTGATATTCCACACTTAACTGCGGCGTTGATGTCCGCTGTTCCGCTTCTAATCTCGCAAGCTCATTCGTCAATGTATCTAACTGCGAACGTGCCGCTCGAACTTTCGGATTATCAGGTCTCGCATACGTCAATAATGCCGATATTTCCGCATTCTTCGAGATTATCTGCTGCTGTAAATCCGTTATTGACCTCAGTCTCGCCTGCATTTGCGATTCTGGTATCGCTGAACCTGACTCCTGCTGATACGCTGACATCTCGGCTTCCGCACGGTTCAACGTCTCACGGCTCTTCTCTACCTGCTGTTCAAAGAATACCCTCCGCTGTACTGCCTCATTCAATGACAAGTCCAGCATCTTCGCCTGCAATACCTCTACGAATGCATTCGCCATTTCAGCCGCTCTCTGCGGGTCTTCATCAAGAACTGATACCGTTATAATTCCACTCTTCGTGTCTTCGTTCGTCTCTAGTATCTCGTGAAGTACTTTGCCGCGCATTTGTGATTTAGATTGCTGCCCGTACACTTCCATTAATGCAAATCTCTCGATTATCTCGTCTATCACCACATTCCTCTTCATTATCCCCAATATCATCTGGCCACTCGTTACCGTACTCGGCAATCCAGTTAAATCCGCTACTCCTCCAACTCGTTCTGGCGTGGCTGCTATCGTGTCGCTCATTAGATTTCTTCCACTCACTGAACTTATTCGGTTCGTGTCCTGATTGGGCGGCAGGAAATAACATTCGGCTTTGTAGATTGGCGGAAGATTATACGCATATATCCCTGAAGCTATGCATGAGATTAACGCCAGAAACAGTATTAGTCTCCTACCGTTCCATAGCACTATGAGTTTCTTTAATAGTGAAAATTCCTCTGTTTTCATTTAAACAACACCTATCACGTTTTTCTCACATTATACACTCCCGTTAATGGCACATGATCTGATGGTTTGTCCCATTCCCGTACTCTTATGTCAGGACTGCATGATATGGCATATTCTGCTAGTTCCGGTGTGGCCAGCATATGGTCTATCCGCCAGCCTATGCCTCGTTTCATCGCATCCTTCACACGATAGTCATAGAACGTATAAATTCTCTCTGACGGTTTGAACTTCCGTAATATGTCTATCAATCCCCGTTTCGTGTCCGAAAATATGTTCCGTATCTCCTCACAGAAACATACATGCTTCTTCTTGTTCTCAGGGTGAGTTACATCTATAGCTTCAGGAGCTACGTTCAGGTCGCCTAACCACATAAAACTTGAATTGATGTTGCGTTCTATTACCTCTCGTACTCTTGATAGAAATTCTTTCTTCATCTCAAAATCTGGGTGCATCATCTCCTTTCCCTGAGGAACATACGTATTCAGTATCGTGATGTCATCATGTCTCAGCATCATTACCCGCGTCGCATATTCCCCGTCCTCAAATCCATATGTTACTTCTACATCGCAATTCTTCTCATAATTCTTCACAGCTACTGCTACTCCGTTGTACATCTTCTCTCCATGATAGTATGACTTGTAGCCTAGCTCACTGAAAAATGACGCAGGAAAGGAAGCGTCTGTTGTCTTCGTCTCCTGCATGAATAACATATCCGGCTGGAATTCAGGTATCCATCGCTCCAGTATATGCAGTCGTGAACGCACTGAATTCACATTGAATGTCGCTATCCTCATTGACGTGCTCGTTCCCTCAATACTCGTCTGAGTATCTTTCCCGTTCCTGATAACGGAAACTCTTCAACGAATTCTACACTTCTTGGAACTTTAAAGTGTGCAAGTTTCTCCTTCGCATACTTTATGATTTCCCGTTCTGTTGTCTCCGCTCCATCATTCAACTGCACGTATGCCTTCGGGATTTCTCCGTTGATGTCGTGAGGCATTCCAACTACTACCGCCGAATGTACCGCCGGATGTTCCGATAGTATCTTCTCGACCTCCTGAGGATACACGTTGAAACCTCCAACTATTATTATGTCCGTTACCCTGTCCAGTATGCTCACATAACCTTCATCGTCAATCCGCACATAATCTCCAGTGTTGAACCACCCGTCAGCATCAAAACGTTCAGCCGTAATTTCTGGTGCATGAAGATAGCCAGGTGTTACTGAAGGGCCTCTTACCCATAAGACACCTTCGTTTGCATCTGTGTCCTGACCTTCACGAGTTCGTATACGGTATTCATAGCCTGAAAGCACTTGTCCTACTGTTCCGTGTTTCTGGTCTACGCAGTCATGATTGACGCATATTACCGGTGATGTCTCAGTAAGACCATAGCCTTCCATTACATCACGGCCAAGTAACTTCATCGCTAAACTATGAATGTTCGGGTTCAACCTGTCGCCACCCGTACAGATTATCCGAATATCTCGCAGAACTTCAGGTGATAATTTCCCCTTCTCAACGTTCATCAGTAAGAACGATACTATTGCCGGAACTACGAACATCACATTAATCTTTGTCTCATTCAATGCGCGTATTGTTGCCGCTGGCGGAAGAAATGAAGGTACTATTGCTGTCTTCGCTCCGATTGTGAGAGGCAGTACGATTGTTACTGTGTATCCGAATGAATGGAAGTTCGGCAAGACTACAAGAAACGTATCATCACTTGAAAGTGAATTTATTCTTTCATTCACTATCTTGCAGTTGTCGATTATATTCTCATGCGTCAACGGTACTGCTTTAGGATTTCCTGTTGTACCTGATGTCGCAAAGATTATCGCGTAATCTTCAGGTTCATCTGGCTGTATTCTTCCTTTGAAATCGGGAAATTCCGTATCATTCAGGTTCATCGTCAGACATGGCCATTCCTCCGAAAGTTCCGGGATTTCATGTTCCGCTATCACTGCAAACGGTCGTATGAGTTTCAACGTCCCCTTCAATGACGGAATTCCTGCCTTCTCATTCAATGGACAGAACACACCGCCTAATTTCCAGACAGCAACAGATAACGCAGGTATCAACGGTGAATTACGAAGCATCACTACTAACCGCTGACCATTTGTGAAACCCGCTCTCTTCAATCCATTCTCGCAACTCTCAATGAGTTTCAGCAAATCCCTTCGCGTATACCATGTCCCATCATACCAGCAGCATTGCGTCTCAATGTCCGTCTCTAGTGTTGGTATGATTACGTCTTCAAGTCTCATGAGTTTTTCTCCCTTTCCTGTTGTCTTAATACGCGCCGTAATATCTTACCTGTTGATGATACAGGCAGACTATCCACAAATTCAACTGCTCTTGGAACTTTGTAATGCGATAATCTTTCCTTGCAGTATTTTATGATTTCTCCTTCCGTAACTTCAACTCCTGCATTCAGAATTATATATGCTTTCGGAACTTCTCCGCTTATGTCATTTGGCATTCCTACGACTACTGCGGTATTAACGGCTTCATTTGCATTCAGAATGGCTTCAACTTCCTGCGGGTAGACATTGAACCCACCGACAATGATAATATCAGTTACCCGATCTAAGACGGAGATGTAACCATCGTCATCAATACGGACGTAATCACCAGTATTGAACCAGCCGTCAACGAAACGTTCACGATTGATTTCGTCAGCATGATAGTAACCTGATGTAACCGACGGCCCTTTAACCCACAACACGCCTTCACCTGGAATGTTTTGCAATTCACCATTCTCAGAGCGTAACTGCAACTCGAAACGCGGCAATGCTGGTCCAACTGTACCCAGTTTACGAACTTCAGGACTTGGATTGACTGCGAGAACAGGAGAACATTCAGTGATGCCGTAACCTTCAATCACTGGTACACCGAATGCACGTGTAACTCTGTCGTCCATTTTCGTATTGTATCTGTCGCCTCCAGCAATGAGCAATTTTATTCCTGAGAGTTTCATGTTCATGCGTTCAAGCAATGACGCAGTGAACCCCAGCATTGTAGGTACGAGCAAAAGGACTGTCGGATGAGTTTCCTCAATAGCCTTAATGACATTCGACGGCGGCATAAAGGAAGTGAGGAGAACCTGAGATGCACCTAACACAAATGGAAGGATACAGCAAATGGTGAAACCGAACGCATGAAAATTCGGCAGGACATTAAGGAGGCAATCGGACGGATTGAGATCAGGAACATGTTCGAGGCAGGCATTAATGTTGTCGAGAATGTTTGCATGAGTGAGAGGAACGGCTTTAGGTTCACCAGTAGTGCCGGAGGTAGAGAAGATGACGGCGAGAGATTTATCGTAATCATCTGATTGTTGCATTCTGCCTGAAATTGTTTCAATGCCTGAGAGTGTCTCAAGTGGAAGAATGGAGGAAGGCCATGAAGAAGAATTGAGAGCGTCAAGAAGTTTAGGACTGATGCTTTGAGGGATTATGACGGAGAAAGGTTTCAGCATGTCTAAAGTTTTGATGAGAGATGCCTCCCCTGATTGTGGGTTGAGTGGGCAGAACACTCCGCCTAATCTCCATGTAGCGGCAATGAGCGCAAGGGTAACCGGAGAATTCGGAAGGAGAGAAGCGAGACGCTGACCATGAGTGAAACCTGAACTTTTGAGAACGGTAGACAAATTGTCGATTAGATTGTTGAATTCGATTCTCGTTAGCCAATGGTGATTGAACCAGCAACAATTTTTTTGAGGTTCAGACTGCAAATAATTATTGATTGCCTTATTGAGCATGTATGATTGATACCGTTACAGAAAACTTATAAAAAGCTATAAATCAACTTTTATGTTTCCTTCCTCATTCAACGCGTCCGCTTTCACGATGTTCTGCTACTTACGTTTGGTTTAACGCTCCAGAGGCTTCAATTCCCCGCTAACGTACGGGTACATAATCTTCTGCTCATTGATGGCTGAACATTTTACAGACGAAACCTTTATGCTTGGTTCTCGCTTCGTGTTTTTCCGTCCAACAGCCCAAATGTTCAAAAATCAA